>JBLNEK010000273.1:0-7303 GCA_050262635.1 Candidatus Sericytochromatia bacterium
GGACGGACGCCCGATCCGCGGATCGAAGAACGGCTCGAACGGGGCGAAGAACACCGGATCATCGAGCAACCCATCGACCCGCGCCAACTCATCGGGCAGCCTCAACAACTCCGCGGGAAGCACTGCCTCCCAAAGCGACACCTGATCGCCTACAGTACGAAACACGATGGCCTCAATCCCTTCCGTAACAAGGGCTTGAGGCCATCTTTCCTGTTCAGCACCATCAACCCGCGGATCAACGCGCCGACTTTTTCAGGTCGAAGTAGTTAGGGAGCCCGTTCCCTTGGGGCGCTGGCTACCGCAGTGGTGCCGTCACGAGGAATGGCAGGCGCCAGTCCTCTTTCGACTCATCGTTGATGGTCAGCACCCATTCGAATCGGTGTCCCACAGGAAGAACAAGGTGCGGCATCTGGATAGCCAGCGGTACATCGAGGCTGAGCCGCATCTCATGATTCACGCCAAATACACAGGAAATGCACAAGATTCGGCTTACACACTTCGAAATTCGTGGCCGTTCCGAGCACCCAAGTGACGCCACTGGCGGCGAAGTCAGCGAAAGTCAGCGCCTGAGGGTCCCATTCAGGACGGATCACAAGTCATTGATTCGGGGTATCTTCGGAGTTCTGATTTAGTGATCGAGGCCTGGTCTTGTCCGATTGGGGCTACGCAACCCGCCACCGAGGTTTGCCGCCGGGGTCGGTGGTGTGCCCCAAGTGGCCGGGCCTCGAAAAACCCGCTCACCGAGGCCCGGTCACTGCCCACAGGCTGTAAGTCCGGTAAAGAGGGTTAGGTGTGGTTGCAGTTGATGGGAGCGCCGTAGGCGTCCGTGCAGCTATCGCCGGTAGGGGCCGACGCGGGAGCGCTTGGCGCACCGCTGGCCGGGGCCGCGGCGGGACCGTTTGAGGCACTGTTGGATTGAATTCGGGTGCTCTGAGCGCCCGCGGTTACGTTGCCCTGCGCGCACACCATCGTCTTACCGATGCTCTGACAGTTCGATGTTTCGGTCGCCGCTGCCGGCGCCGCGATGCCGACAGCCGTGGCACCAATAGTTAGGGCCACCAAAATGGGGCTGCTCCGTTTCATTGTGTAACCCCCAATCTCCCCAGAGGTCCGGTAGCGGGTATATCTAGATTTTGGCCGGTCGGCAGCGCCGTTTCTTGCCGGTTGCCTCTTAGTAACCGGATCGCCAGGGCCGGCGGGTCTCGGTTGCGTCTCGGTGCCGCACCAGCGGTAGACGCCCATTCGCGGTGCTAACCGGGCGGATAGGAAACCTTCCTCATTTCGCGAAGTGGAATCTGCCTTGCGGGCGATTACAGAAGCACGGTTTGACCAGAAAGATTTCCCCAACCGGCCGGCACCCTGCAGATACTCGCGAACGTAAGAGAGGGTCTGGTCGGCGGTGCCCCGCGCGCTGGACAACTGCATCAAACACAGATCGGCCGGCGAAAGGTAACCCCCGTACACCACCGAGCCGCCGTCGCCGTCGTCGTCAGGCACCGCTAGCCCGACGCCGCGCCCTGCGCTGCCGAATCTCATCGGCCGCACACGACCCGTCGTCCGGCCTGACCTGGTCGATCTTTCTTAGAGCGGTTGCCGGTGGAAGTCGGCGGGGGCAGCGCAGCAAAGTGGCAGCTCGGCCATCACTGAGCGCGTTCCAGCGCGGCGCGGCCCCAATTGCCAAGGTCGGCGGCGACCTCGTAGGTGCTCTGCAGGAACTCAAGCAGCACGGCGTCGGGGTCGTCGGCCTGGCGTACGGCGGTGTACGGCAGCGTAAATTCACCCAACCCTTCGTCGAACGCCGCCGGGCCCGGTGCGACGCGCGCATCCCGATACCCGGCAGGCTCGGGGTAGGCGTAGGAGTAGAAGACGCCTTCGCCGTCGGGGCCGGGCCAGTATCCTGCGCTGCTGACTTCGTGGGAGTAGGCCTCCCACATGACCTGGGGGCCGCAGTTCGGCGCGCCACCGGGATGTTTGGGCGCGGTGCGTCCGGAGAACCGGGTAACCGCCAGATCCAGTGCCCCCCAGAACAAGTGCACCGGACTGACCTTGCCGATGAAGCGCGACCGGAAAACCTCAAAAACGCGGTTGATCTGCACCAGCGCCAGCCAGAACCGGTGCACCTGGTCGCCGTCGTATGCGATGTGGTGGTGATCGGTGTCGAAGGGAATCGCCCCCACAATTTCGACCGGCATGGGCCAGATGTGGGTGGACAGCCCCAGTTCGTCGAGCACGCCCATCACCTCGCGGTAGGACTGGGCAATCGGACCGGGACCCAGCGGCACCGTCCGCCGATCCCCGCCGGTGGTGCAGACGACCAGCTGGTGGTCGATGAAGTCGAAGTCGATCGAGAACCCTTTGTCGGCGTGCGGAATCAGCCCGGTGCTCAGACCGCGTGCCGACACATACAGCACGACGTTCCACCAGTGGTTCATCAGCGGCGCATTCGCCAGCCGGACCTTGCCGATAACCTGCGTCATCAGCTGAAGGGTGTCGCGGGTGTCGGCCCACTGCGCCACCGGCAGTTCAGGCCACGCCAAGGCGGGATCAGACATGCTGACGGGCTACCTCCTCGTAAGCCGGATGAACCGCCACCAGCATTGCAGAGCGCACGGCTAGATCATGTCGTTGTGGATGAGGAGCGCATGATCGGCTAGCCCGATGAACACCGCGAGCCAGCAGGTGAACACTCCGCCGATCAGCGCCGCCTCGACGCGAGGATTCCGCCGAAAGCCGTTGCCATCCTCCACAGGCTAGGACCAAGATGTCGACACCGCCGGGTGTCGCCCATTGCGCCGACGCGCTGCCACCTAGCGGCGGTGGGACGGCCACGTCGCGATGGTCCTCGGCGACGGCATGATCGACGCCGGGTGTCGATAGGGGGTGCCTATTGAACCGGCAGCCCTGGGACTTGGAACGGCAGGGCGGGCAAGCCGCCGTTCTGCAGCCATCCGCCATTGGTGAACGAGTCGATCATCGAGGGGCAGTACATCGAGATCGCGATGCTGGTGAACAGCCCGGCCATGTCGGCGGAGATGCCGTTGTTGCCCGCCATGCTCGACGCCACGCTGGCGAAGTTGCCGCCCGGTTGGGCCAGCATCGGGCAGATCGACTGGCCCAACGCGACTGCGTTTGCCGGGTCGTCGTAGCCGATCCCGGCGTTGTTTAGCGCCGACAGGAACGAATCGCCGATGGTGTCCGCGTGCGCCGGTGCTGACAACAGTGCGGTTGTGGTGATCGCGCCGACGGACGCCGCCAGCACTCGGAAGATCCGTGCCCGGCTTCGGTGGTGTTGCCGTAGGTTCATCTGATCCTCGGCAGTTCGGCACAACGCTAGTTGCGTTCGAGTCACTTTGAGAACACTGCTTCACAAGCGTCACGTTTGCACCACGATGGGGTGAAGGTTTGCACACTATGGCCGCGCTGGACGCTTCCTGTGCGAGCAGCCACCGCTCAACAAGTTCGCCATCATCCTGTCGCAACTAAACTAAATGCCGAGTTGGCGATCCATCGCATGACGTTCGAGGGTGGCTTCGGAAAGCCGCGACCGGCGCGCGTGACACGCCAACAGGCCACCAGCAGCCCGTCATCGAACTTCAAGCCACGGCCAACCAGGTCGGCCAGCAGCGAGCGCACCACGGTCTTGTTCCGTGACGTCCGCATAGAAGATCCCTCCGGCTACCACGCCGCAATCGCCCTGCACCGTTGGATTTCATGCATGTTGGCAAGCGCTGATATAGATCGAGTTGGTCCTTCTCAAATGCCTCCGGAGGTGTCAGGAAGGGATCTGTAACTGATTCCTGTTGGGGTCCGTGTGTTGGCGCACGTGGACCCTCCTGACACTCCCCGGAGGTGTTGTTGTGTCTGTGCATGCTGCGCCAGTCACGTCGTCCACGATCGTCGTTGCCGTCGACGTCGGCAAGACCTCGGCGCTGTTCTCGGTCACTGACGCGGCGCGTCATCGGTTGGTCGGTCCATTGGAGTTCGTGATGAACCGCTCCGGCCTGACCGCTGCCGCGGCTCGGGCGATGGCCGCGGTCCCGGCATCGGGGCGGGTCAAAGTCGCCGTGGAGGCCGCTGGTCACTATCACCGTCCGGTGCTGGATTATCGCTGGCCGCCCGGGTGGGAGATCTTGGAGCTCAATCCCGCTCATGTCGCCGAGCAGCGCCGGGTGCAGGGTCGGCGGCGCGTCAAGACTGATGTGATCGACCTGGAGGCGATCACCGAGCTTGTCCTGGCCGGGCACGGAAGTCCGGTGACCGATTGCGATGTCGTGGTCGGCGAATTGAGTGCCTGGGCCTCACATCGGAATCGACGGGTGGCAACGCGTACCGCGACGAAGAACCAGCTGCTCGGTCAGCTCGATCGAGCGTTTCCCGGACTGACCCTTGCGCTGCCCGACGTACTGGGCACCAGGGTCGGCCGGCTGGTCGCCGCCGAGTTCTCCGACCCGGCCCGGTTGGCCGCACTTGGGGTCAATCGACTGATTCGATTCGCCGCCACCAGGGACCTGCAGCTGCGGCGGCCGGTGGCTGAGCGTTTGGTGACCGTGGCAGGTGACGCGTTGCCCACCCGAGACGCCGTGATCGCTCGCCGGATTCTGGCAGCCGACCTCAGCTTGTTGGCTGATCTCGACGACCAGATCTCCTCTGCGGAGACCGCGTTGACCGTCCTGCTTCCGCGCAGCGCGTATGCCACCCTGACCACCGTGCCGGGCTGGGGTGTGGTGCGTGTATCGAATTACGCTGCTGCCCTTGGTGATCCGACTAGGTGGCCGGGACCGCGACAGATCTACCGCGCTTCGGGGCTTTCCCCGATGCAGTACGAATCCGCTCACAAACGCCGAGACGGCGCCATCAGCCGTGAAGGCAGCGTGGCGCTGCGCCGCGCACTGATCGATCTCGGCGTCGGCCTGTGGCTCACCGAGCCCGCGGCCAAGACCTACGCCCACGGACTCAAGGCCCGCGGCAAGCACGGCGGAATTATCGCCTGCGCCCTAGCCCATCGCGCCACCCGCATCGCCTACGCACTGGTGCGCGACCACGCCGGTTACGACCCCACCCGCTGGTCCTGACCCTCCCGACACCCGTCCAGCGAAAGGACCACTGCCCCTACACCCCTTCACAACCCAGGTCGGTTGATGCCAAGCTGACATGACGGGACGACGGGCCGGATCAGATGCCGTGAGCGCTATGGCGGACCGCACCGGTTACGCCGTTTCTAGCTTGGCACCCGGCCCTTCGCCTCCACGGCAGCCCGAACGACGCCAGATGACCCAACCACACGAGGTCGCATACATCAGCGTGGGCGCCAGGCACCCGCCTTCGTCGCAGCCCAACCTGAAACCGCGCAGCGCTGGCACCCCACCCGGGTGCCCACCCCGACACGGCTCCGGCCCTATTGACTCAACCCACAGCCAGCTAGGACCGCTCAAAACAGTTCAATCCTGACAGGGGGCTCTCCTGTTTCTTGTACCTGTCGGCGCAGGTTAAGGAGTGTTTACGCTGCTTCGTCCGGCCCAGGCCAGCCGCGGGTTTGCCGACATCTTGGGACTTCTCCGTCCAGCCAACTGCGACGCTGCGGCTTCAGCTAGGGCGAGCAGGCGGCTGACCTCCATCAGTCGTCGGACTTGGGCGCGCTCGCTGACGCGGCCGCTGATGTTGTGCTGTACAGGCCGCAAGTGGAAGGCTGAGTCTGAGTCGTTGCGGGCCTGGCGACGCGAGAACCTTGCCGACCTGTCCGGTCGGGTGCTGGAAGGAACTCGGCGAGCAGCTTCTCAGGGCAACCCAGTGGGATCGCTACAAGGTGAAATTCACTCTCGCGGGCTGCTGAGATTGAACCCACCGCAGCTCCGGTTCGTGCGATCTAATATCACTGTTGACTGAGGGGGCCACCGTGCATGCACAAACGCGCCCGCACGCCGGCGTGGCAGCCCGGGGAATCGCGGTCGTGGGCATCGCCGCCATGGTGGCAAGTCCGCTGGCTCCGGCGGCTGAGATCCAGCCGCCGCTGGTCGTGTCGCACGACGTCAGCCTGGCCGCCGCGACGGTCGCGCCCGGCGGGCTCATCACCAGCTTCCTCGGCAACCAGGGTTACCTACTGCTCGATCATCTGCCCGCTCCTCGTCCAGACCGGCGTGACGGCCGCCGTCACGACGCTGCAGACGTCGGTTACGTTCGTCACCGCGTTGCAGTCGGGCGACCTGTTGAAGGCGATCGGGGCCACCGCCGCATCGGTGACGGGGCCGACCAACACCGCAGCGACGGCGGCCATCGTCGCCGATGGGACCTTAGTGGCGCCTAGGGCGCTGAACGCGTTCGAGGTCGGTGTGGTCGGGTTGCTCAACATCGTGCCTGCCGCCGCGGGCGGCCTGCCCGGAGTCGCTGAGGCGATCCAAACCGCCCGGCAAGACACCTTCACCGCGCTCAACTTGCCGATCGTGCCCAGCCCCGCGCCAACCGTGATGCCCAACGGCGTCGTTCAGGTCTCAGTGGTGAGCGCGATCAACGTGGGCGCTGCGGTCATCTTCCCGGCTTTCAACGACGTGCTGGCCGGTGCGTTTCAGACTCCCGACGCCGTCGCGCAGGAACTAGCGGCCACCGGCGATCCAGTACGGGCGGCCGCAGCCGGTGTGAGCTCTGCGGCAGGAGTGGCGACCGCGGCCACCGGCGTGGTCGCGGACTCGGTCGTCACCGCGATCAGGGACATCCGCACAGCCGCCGGCCAATCTTCGCGGGGGAACGTGCTGACGCAGACCCAGGTCGAAAAGCCCTCCGTGACAATGACGTCCACCGGCGCCGAGGCGAATCCGCCTCGCCGGTTGAGCACGACGGCCAAACACGCGAGCGCCGAGCCCGCCATCCCGCACCCATTGCGCGACGTCGCGACCACGGTGCGGCAACCTGCGCGAAGCGCCATGAACACCGCGTCCCAGCCGCGGCACAGCGCCGTTCCGAAAAAGCCAAAGGCCTAGGCCAGCCAGTAGAAGGTGGTGCACCAGATCAGCGCCCGGCCGGCGCGCTGCGCCACGAGATCGCGGATGAGGCCGTGAGAGTTCACGCCGTCGGCGGCGCTCAGATCAGCCACCCGGAGCACCGGCTCGCTTGCCAGCCGCCCCGCGGCTGCCATCACGGCCGGGTGGGTCGCCTCGAAGGAGGCGCGCTGCGAGAGGGCGTGCCGCGCGCAGTCATCGGCCATGCTCGAGAGTCGCCATTTCGGCGTGGGTGTCAGCGCGACATTTCTACGCTGAGGGAATGAGGCGGCTTTCGAGTGTTGATGCGGCGTTCTGGTTTGCCGAGACACCGG
>JBLNEK010000274.1:0-3009 GCA_050262635.1 Candidatus Sericytochromatia bacterium
ATGGCCGACGAGTTCGGGGTGCCCGCCACCGACTCCCCGCCCCGCTACGGCTGGCTCGGCGGCCAGCAGCGCTGGGCCGAGGCACGCGGTCATGGGGCTGCGGCTCTACCACCCGAGCACGGGCCGACTTCCTGTCGGTCGACCCGATCGCGGGGGGCGAGTGCGAACGCCTACGACTGCGCGCTCCAGGACCCGGTCAACGTCTTCGTCTTCGACCTCGACGGCTGCTGGCCCTGGCCCAACCCACGGGAAACCTTCGCCGGCTGTTGTGGCTCTCGAGTTAATTGCCGACTGGCAGTATTCAGGTGTAACAACATCCCAGTCCTTTGTGCAAAGCCGGCCTGCATGGCGGCAGTTTGTGGTAGATATGTGCCATCGTGTACGCGTGCGTGTCGAAACCTGCGGGGAGCCCTGCCGTGAGAGGAGGCATTCCGAGCGTGTTAAGGCGTTGGTGCGAAAGGGGAAGGGTCAACCGCGCCCCTGGCTCTTTCCACCAACCGTATGTCGCGGCTCTGGAGTGGGCGCAGCTGGCGGCCAAGGACGATGGTCGTCAGGAATGCGGCACCGACTACGTCCTCCTGGGCGCCCTTTGGGTGCCCGAGCTGGTTGTGCACACGGCGGACATCGCCAGCCTGCTGCCGCGGTTTGACGACATGCGACTGGCCTTGCGGCTGCTGGTGCGGACCGAGGCACCACGGTCCAGTCCGCGAACCGCCGTGGGACGACTCCTTCGTTCCTGCTTCCCCGATCTGCCAAGGTCAGAGGAGTACCAACACGCGGTGGACAGGTTCGTGAGCGAATTACCTCGAATGAGAAAGCAGGGGTACAAATCCCCACGTCTGTGGAGATTCAGGGGCGACGATCTATTGCTCATTGCACTGCAGCCGGGCAGTCGGGGGAGTGACCTGCTGCGGCAGCAGGGTCTTCGTCAAAGTCGCGACGTGGTGATCACCTCCTTTTCTTGTTCGTCTGGCTGTCTGGCTAGACCCGGAGGAGAGCGAGGATCTGGGCGGGGCGGCGGGAGAGCTTCTCGGTGGCCTGCCTGATGTTCTGCCAGCCGGCGAGGCGGAGCAGGCTGATCGCGATGTTGCGCATGGTGGCCATGACTTGGGGTGCGGAGCCGGTGCGCACCTGGGAACGATCCTCGTCGAAGGTGACGTCGCGGACGTAGTGGACGCGGTTTTCGATCTCCCACTGGCCGCGGACGAGTGCGGCGACGTCGGCCGGGTTGGCCTGGTGGGAGGTGAGGCTGGCGATCCCATAGGCGGTCTCGGTCCGCAGCGGGTTGCCGGCCAGGTCGAAGGTCTCGCGGCGAACCCGGAAGGCCTGGTAGACGCCGGGAAAGTCCAGGCAGGCGACGTCGCTGGTGCAGGTGATCTCGCGGATCTCCTCGCGGCCGTGACCGCGGTCAAACGTGGTGTGGTGAGGGGGGGAAGGACCCGTCCGCGCGGGCGAACAGGTTCTTGATCTCCTTGTGCAGGCTGGGCTGGTTGCCCTTCACGGTGAGCACGTACTCACCGTTGCATTCGATCAGGTTCTCGATGTTGTCCCGGTGGGCGTGCAGCGCGTCCGCGGTGAGCACGGTCCCGGTCAGGTCGGGCCGGCCGTCGCGGGTGCGGCGATCACCCGCGATCGTCTCCAGCAGCGGGATCACCTGGGTGACCTCGGTGGTGTCGTCCGGGATGGCCCGCTGTCCGACCACGACGCCCTCCCCGTGCACCAGCGCGGAGAACAGCCGGACCTTGCCGTGTGCGGTGTTCAGCTCCGCCCAGGCTCCCTTGAGCGTCTTGCCGTCCAGCGCGATCGCGGTCCAGGTCGGGACCTGGCCCGCGGACAGCCGCCCTTCGTGCAGCTGGTCGGCCAGCCAGCTGCCGACCAGCGCATCGGCCTCGTCCGCGTCGACTCCCTTGACGGTGCGGCGGATCGTCGGCTCGCTGGGCGGGATGTAGCGTCCGGTGCGCGGATGGCGGCGGGCGCCCAGCCGTTCCAGCGCTTCCGGGGGCAGGTCAGCGACGTAGTCCGCGACCGACCGGAAGCTGCGGGACCCGGCCAGCGCAGCCGCGGCGACCATCGTCAAGACCGCGGCGACCCGGTGGCGGATCCCGCGCTTGCTGCGCGGGTCGGCCAGCTGCGCGAGGGCCCCAAGCAGCCCGCCGTCCCCGGCCAGCGGCAGCGTGTTCAAATCGGCCACCTGCTCCTTTCTGGTCAACAGCGGGTGCGGGAAGGTCGCCGACAAGATCTCTGGCGTGTCCGGGTGCAGCAGGTACATCCACACCCGCTTGGGCCGGCCGTGATGGTGGTAGCTGCCGGCGCTGCGGGAGAACCCGAGGGTGTCCCCGAGCGGACGGAAGTTCGCGGCCGCGTAGCAGGCGCCGGTGTGCCGGGACGGGTCGGTGAACGTCTCCACCGCGAGCACCCGGTGCCCGTGCACCGCGAGGTAGTCGCCGGACACCCGCTGCAGCGCGCGGGACAGCACCGCGGAGGCGAGATTCGCCCGCCGGCTGGCGGGCAGCACGCAGAACCGCTGATTTTTGATCACATGCGGCAGCCGGGCGTACTGCTGCTGCCGGCTCCAGCCGAGGAAACGGTCCCGGGCCGCGCAGCTGAGCACCGCGGACCCGAACCCGACCAGCGCAGCCCACTGCCCGTCCAACACCGCGACGTACCGCATCACCTGTCCGGTGAGCCGATGCCCCAGCCAGTGATGCGCATCCAGCTCAGCGTTGAACCGGCCAACCTCCTCCCTCAGGATCGGCCGGACCATCACCTCCCTGACCCAGCCACCACGCACCCGACAGGTTCTACCAGCTCGCTGCCGGGAACGCCAGCCGGCGCGCGCCAAGCCAGCTCGATCACGTGATCACGTGACTTTGACGCGGCCCTGCCCCCACCGGCGGCTCAGGAAGCGGAGGGTCAATGCCTAACCACACCTCGGGACAGCCACTGCTGAGTCGTTGACGTGGGACGCAGTAGCCCCAGGCGTTGGCTGCGTTCGCTATGACGTCCCCC
>JBLNEK010000275.1:0-27120 GCA_050262635.1 Candidatus Sericytochromatia bacterium
CGTGCTCGAATGGGACGAGTTCGTCGCCGCGGGCGGCGATCGCCACCACCGGGACGCGGATCGCCGGCACATTGTCGTCGAGCCATTGCATCGTGGAGTTGTACTCCAACTGATCTCGGGCGAATGAGTCGGTGTTGCCCGGCGATAACGTCACTGCGAGCAACCTTTTCGTGTACTCCGACGGCACCGATCCGGGCTCGAACGCGTGGCGCACACCGAAGTGGGCCGAAATCTGCAACGCGATGTTGCCGAACGTCAGTCCCACGATCGACTTGATCACCGGCAGATGGCTGAACAACAGATACCGCGCCTGCAGGGTGTCCTTGGTGAACGACCGCATGCCGCCTGCCGCCGGCGCGATCAGCACGAGTTGCGCGACATCGGCTGGATAGCGCCTCGCCAGCGCGAGCGCGAGCGTGCCGCCGAACGAGTGGCCGACAACGATCGCCGGGCCGGTGTGCAACTGCGTCAGAAAATCGTGCACGATCTCGACTTGCCGCTGAAACGATACCCATCCTCCCCTCGACCAGCCGAAGCCCGGTCGGTCCAGCGAAAGGACATGCGCACCAGAAAGTTTGGCGATCACCGGATCGAAATCGTGAAGCGTGCCGGGAAGGCCGGGCAGCATGAGCACCGGTATGCCGGTACCGGGCTGCTCGATGTAGTGGATGTCGAGCCCGCCGAGTGTGAGGAACTTCCCGTCCGGCGGCGGCATCGGCGGCAGCCGCGCCACGGTCAGATTGACGGTCACGACCGCCGCGGCGAGGACGAGCAGAGCCACCAGCAGCCGTCGCCTGGTCATTCCCCGATGCTAGCGATCGTCAACTCTGCGGTGAGGGCGCGAAAGTCCGCGAAGCCGCGCCGGTCACTTTCACCTTTCACCCATCCGCGCGTACGCCGGCTCCGAATGACTCAGCGACCACGGTCACACCGACGGCGTATCGCCGTCCCACACATAGGAGTGATGAATGCGCCACCCTCACCGTAAAACCGTCGCGATCGCAGGCCTTTCCGTCTTCGCGGTCGTTGGGCTGTCAGCCTGTTCGAGCGGAAGCTCGTCCGAGGCGGCGCCCAGCAGCAGCACCGCTGCGCCGATGACCACCAGCGTGGCCGCCACGCCCGCCGCACCGACGTTGATCGGCGCCGGCTGCGCCAGCTATGCGCAGCAGGTGCCCAGCGGGCCGGGCTCCGTCGAGGGCATGGCGCAGGACCCGGTCGCCGTGGCCGCGTCCAACAACCCGATGCTGACCACGCTGACAGCCGCGCTGTCGGGCAAGCTGAACCCGAATGTCAACCTCGTGGACACGCTGAACAACGGGGAGTACACGGTGTTCGCGCCGACCGACGACGCGTTCAAGAAGCTGCCGCAGTCCACCATCGACTCGCTGAAGACCGACTCGGACACGCTGAGCAAGATCCTCACCTACCACGTGGTCCAAGGCCAGGCTTCCCCGGACAAGGTGGCCGGCACGCATAAGACCCTTCAGGGCGCGACGCTGACCGTCACCGGCGCCGGTGACTCGTTGAAGGTCAACGACGCCGGCCTGGTCTGCGGCGGTGTAAAGACCGCGAACGCCACCGTGTACATGATCGACACGGTGCTGATGCCGCCGGCTTCCTAAGTCAACGGATGGCCCTGAGCCCGGCTGCGACGAGCGGTGAGACCACCTCGCTCGTCCAGTCGGGCTCATTGCCGCCGGCGGCCAGCCGGTCGCGGTAGTCCACACCGGCGGCGATGATCGCGAGCTTGAAGTAGGCCAGCGCCAGATAGAACGGCCAGTGCGCGAGCTCACGGCCGGAGATCACCGAATAACGTTGCGCCAGTTCGTCTGCCGACGGCAGCAGCTCCGACGTCCACGCCGCGTCGACCTTGACGATCGCATCCATCGCGGGATCGCGGTAGATGCACATCAGCGCCACATCGCTGAGCGGGTCGCCCAGCGTCGACATCTCCCAGTCCACCACGGCGCGCACCTTCGAGGCGTCATCGCGGTCGATGATCGTGTTGTCGATGCGGTAGTCGCCGTGCACGATCGACGCGCCGCTCTCCCTCGGAACCGCTTGCGCCAGAGCGGAGTGCAACCTTTCGACGTCGGCGCCGCGCGGGTCATGTTGTTCGCGCACGTACTGCCACTGCCCGCCCCAGCGCCGGACCTGCCGTTCGAGATAGCCGTCGGGACGGCCGAAGTCGGCGAGGCCCACCGAGGCGGGGTCGACCGCGTGCAGGTCGGCGAGGACTTCGATCAGCCCGTCGATGCAGCGGTCGACTTCCGCGCCAAGCGCCTGCAGTTCGCCGCGGGTCCGGATGACGCGGCCGTCGACGTATTCCACGATCGCGAACGGCGCACCGAGCACCGCCTCGTCCTCGCACAGCGCCACCGCCTTGGCGACCGGCACCTTCGTGCCGCCCAGCGCCGCGACCACCTTGTATTCGCGGGCCATGTCGTGCGCCGACGGCGTCAGCCCGTGCAGCGGCGGGCGCCGCAGGATCCACGCGGAGTCGTCGTCGTGGACTTTGAATGTGAGGTTCGAGCGTCCGCCCGCCACCAGCTCGGCACGCAGCTCGCCGTTGCGGGGAATATCGGTCTGCCGGAGGTAACGATCGAGCGCGGCGAGGTCCAGGCCGTTCATCGGGCGTTTCTCGGCAGCAGGTCCCACACGTGCTCGGTGCCATTGACGTCGGCGACCGTGAAGTTGCCTCTGCGTGAATGGCGCAGCCGGGTCACCGACGCATAGTCGATCGGGAACAGCAGCAGCTTCTCGGTGCCGAGGATGCGGTGCAGGATCACATTGATCACACCGCCGTGGCTGAACAGCGCGACGGTGTCGTCGTGATCTGAGCCGGCGACAACGTCGTCAATGGCGGCGAAAACCCTCGCGACAAAGGCGTCTTCGTCCACGCCACTCGGCAGGTGGCCGCGCGCCAGGCGCTCCCACTCGTCGGGGAACTCTTCGCGGATCTGCTCGATCGGAACGTAGTGGGCGAGGTCGCGGTCATACTCGGCGAGTCGGTCGTCGACCTCGACGTGCAGCCCGAGCTTGTCGGCGACCGGCTGGGCCGTCTGCTGGGCGCGCCGCTGCGGGCTGGAAAGCACGCGGGCGATCGGGTGGCGATCGAGGGCTTCGAGCAGTCGTTGGGCCTGTTCGACGCCCACGTCGGACAACTCCGGGTCGGCGCCTTCGCCCGGCTGGCTGCGCTGGGGCAGCGCGTGCCGGATCAGCAGAAGTTGCACGCGTGCCACGATAGAGGGCATGCCGGGGTACGCCGATCACCTGTTCGACCTGACCGACCGGGTGGTACTGATCACCGGCGGTAGCCGCGGATTGGGCCGGGAGATGGCCTTCGGGGTCGCGCGATGCGGCGCCGACGTCGTTATCGCCAGCCGCAACCTCGAGAACTGCGAGGCGACCGCGGCCGACATCGCGCGAGAGACGGGCCGCGCCGCGATGCCCCATCAGGTGCACGTCGGGCGCTGGGATCAGCTCGACGGGCTCGTCGACGCGGTGTACGGCCGGTTCGGCAGAGTGGACGTGTTGATCAACAACGCCGGCATGTCTCCGTTATACGATTCGCTGACGTCGGTCACCGAGAAGTTGTTCGACGCGGTGGTGAACCTGAATCTCAAAGGGCCGTTTCGACTCTCGGCACTCGTCGGTGAGCGCATGGTGGCGGCCGGCCGCGGGTCGATCATCAACGTCAGCACGGCGGGGTCGCTGCGGCCGGCTCCCGACATCGTGCCTTATGCGGCGGCGAAGGCCGGCCTCAACGCGATGACCGAAGCGTTGGCGAAGGCGTTCGGGCCGTCGGTGCGGGTGAACACGTTGATGCCGGGGCCCTTTCTCAGCGATGTCAGCAAGTCGTGGAATCTCACCGGAAACCCGTTCAAGCACCTGGCGCTTCAGCGGGCCGGCGATCCTGCTGAAATCGTCGGCGCGGCTTTGTATTTGGCATCGGATGCGTCCAGCTTCATGACCGGCTCGGTCCTGCGGGTGGACGGCGGAATCCCTTAAGGCGGCCCGGTGTATAGCGGCCGTGCTCGGTGACGACTGCAGTGATCAGCTCGGCGGGAGTCACGTCGAACGCGGGATTGAAGACCTCCGCGCCGGGTGGCGTGATCGAGATGCCGGTGAAGTTCGTCAGTTCGTCGGGCGCGCGTTCTTCGATCTCGATGGGGGCGCCCGAGGCCAACGAGGTGTCGACGGTAGACGACGGGGCGACGACGACGAACGGCACGTCGTGGCGACGCGCCGCGATGGCGAGGCCATAGGTGCCGATCTTGTTGGCGACGTCGCCGTTGGCCGCGATCCGGTCGGCGCCGACGAGCACGCAGTCGACCAGGCCGCGCGCCATCGCCGCCGCGGCGGCACCGTCGGGTTGCACGCGGTACGGCACTCCCGCCTGCGCCAACTCCCATGCCGTGAGCCGTGAGCCCTGCAACAGCGGGCGTGTTTCGTCGACCAGTACCGACTCGACGAGTCTCTGCTCGTGCAGGTGCCAGACGACACCGAGCGCACTGCCCCACGCGACGGTCGCGAGATGCCCTGCGTTGCAATGGGTCAGCAGTCGCAGCGGACGGCGTCTGCACATGCCGAGGATCAATTTCGCGGCATGAGCGGATGCAGTGCGATTGAGGCGTTCGTCTTCGTCGAGGATCTCCAATGCTTCGGCGAGCACCGCTTCGGCGCCCTGGTCGAGCTTGTCGAGAGCGCGCGTCACACCCCACCGGAGGTTAACCGCAGTCGGCCGGGCCCGGGCGACCCGCTCGGCCGCTGCGCCGACGTCACCGCCCGCGCGTGTCGCCAGGACGACACCGAGCGCGCCGGCAGCCCCCAGCGCCGGTGCACCGCGCACGGCGAGACGGCGAATCGCATCGATCAGCTCGTCGACGCTGCGCAGCGCGAGGACGCGGTACTGGGCGGGCAGCGCGGTCTGGTCGATGATCGTGACCGCGTCGCCGTCCCAGTCGATGGTCCTGCGCACGACCTCCATTCAATGCGATTCGCAGGCCCGCCCGCGAGCAGACGCGGAAGGTCGGCGAAACCTATGGCGTGACGATGTTGAACTTGGGGTCCGGCGCGTCCAGCACGCCGATCAGTGCCGACAACGCATCGACATCGCCGCCGATGTCGACGCCGGGCGAGGTCCGGTCGCCGGCGGCGAATATCAGCAGCCGAATCTTGTTGCTCAGCTTCACCGTTGCATTCGCGGACGATTCGTCGGCGGTCCGTTTGCGGTACACCAGCACGCCGTTGCGCAGAGTCAGCCGGTAGTTGGTGCCGGTGTCGGAGAACGTCACGTCAATCGCAAGGTCGAGATCCCATGCGCGCGGGCCGTTGACACTGATTGCAAGCGTGTCGAACATCTGCTCCGGGGTCAGCTGAGACAGCACCGTGGGCGCGGCGGCTGACGTCGCCGTCCCGAAGTTGCCATCGCGCAACTCGGTCGCCCCGGACAGGAAGAAGTTGCGCCAGGTCGCATTCTCGGCACCGTAAGCGAGTTGTTCGAGGGTGTCGGCGTAGAGGTCGCGCGTCGGCTCGTGTTCGGGGTCGGCGAAGGTGGCGTGGTCGAGAAGTGTTGCTGCCCAGCGGAAGTCGCCGTCGTCGAAGGCCTTATGTGCAATCTCGACGACCCGGTCGATCCCGCCGAGCGCCTCGACGTAGCGTTTGGCCAGCGCTTCGGGCGGGTGCTGCCAGAGCCGTGCCGGGTTGCCGTCGAACCAGCCCATGTAGCGCTGGTACACCGCTTTGACGTTGTGGCTGACGGAGCCGTAATAGCCGTGGGTGTGCCAAGCCTTTTCCAACGCCGGGGGCATCTGGAACTGCTCGGCGATCTCCGCTCCGGTGTAGCCCTGGTTGAGCATCCGCAGGGTCTGGTCGTGCAGATACGCGTATAGATCGCGTTGCGTGGCAAGAAACTCGATCACCCGTTCGCGGCCCCACATCGGCCAATGGTGCGATGCGAACGCGACGTCGACGCCGTCGGTGAATCGGTCGATCGCCTCCGTGAGGTAGCCGGACCAGACGTGCGGGTCGCGCACCAGCGCGCCGCGCAGCGTCAGCAGGTTGTGCAGGTTGTGGGTGGCGTTCTCCGCCATGCACAGCGCGCGGTAGCGGGGGAAGTAGAAGTGCATCTCGGCCGGCGCTTCGGTGCCGGGTGCCATCTGGAACTCGATCTCGACCCCGTCGATGGTGTGCTTCTCGCCGGTGGTGGTGATCGTGACCGTCGGATTGATCACCGCGACTTCCCCGGTCGACGTGGCCTGGCCCAGCCCGCATCCCACCTGGCCCTGCGGCCCGCGGTCCAGCAGCGTGCCGTACATGTAGGTCGCGCGGCGCGTCATCGCGGTGCCGGCGTAGACGTTCTCCTGCACGGCGTGTTCGATGAAGCCTTCTGGCGCAAGCACACTCACCTTGCCGGTGTCGACATCGCCTTGATTCGTGACGCCCAGCACACCACCGAAGTGGTCAACGTGGCTGTGGGTGTAGATGACCGCGACGACGGGCCGGTCGCCGCCTCGATGATCGCGGTAGAGCGCCAGCGCGGCGGCCGCCACCTCGGTGGAGATCAGTGGGTCGATGACGAGGACACCGCTGTCGGCCTCGACGAACGTGACGTTGGAGATGTCGAAGCCGCGTACCTGATAGATGCCTTCGACGACCTCGTAGAGCCCCTGCTTGGCGGCCAGTTTCGACTGCCGCCACAAGCTGGGGTGCACCGAGGTGGGTGCATCACCCGTCAGGAACGAGTAGGAGTCGTTGTCCCACACCACGCGGCCGTCGGCGGCCTTGATCACGCAGGGCTCGAGTTTGGCGATCAACCCGCGGTCGGCGTCGTCGAAATCGGCGGTGTCGTCGAAGGGCAGGGCTCCGAGTTGCTCCTTGTGGGCTCGTTCGATCGTGGGTGTGGGGGGCTTCGGCGTCATGTTTCCGACAGTGCCAAAGCGACTCGCCCCTTACATCGAATTGGACTGAATCGTAAGAAGTTAGCATTCAGCCGTGACGTTCGTAGAGGTCATCGAGACGGTCGGCAAGGTGATCGACGCGACCGGGGTGGCCGTGATCGTGGGCGGAGCGCTGTTCGCGGCGGCGCTGACAGTGACGAGGCGCTCTGCGGAGGGCAGCCGCTACGAGTCGTTTCGCCGTCAGCTCGGCCGGTCGATCCTGCTCGGCTTGGAGTTCCTCGTCGCGGCCGACATCATCCGGACCGTCGCGATCACGCCGACCCCGACGAGCGTCGCGGTGCTCGGCGGCATCGTGCTGATACGGACATTCCTCTCCTTCTCGTTGCAGCTGGAGATGACTGGTGCATGGCCGTGGCAGCGTAAGCCCGCAGCTACAGCGGATGCACCGTCACGTCCGTGAGGCGGCCATCGGCCACTGCCGCCGTCATGTAGGTGCACTGCGGCTGCCGGCGCCGGTCGGTGGGCGAACCGGGGTTCAACAGCCGAAGGCCCGTCGTGGCGGTGGCGTTCCACGGGATGTGGCTGTGGCCGAACACTAGAACGTCGGTGTCGGGATACCGCCGCGCCATCCGCTCGTCGCGGCCCTTGGCCCCCCCGGTCTCATGCACGACGGTAAAACGCACGCCTTCGAACGTCGCGTTCGCCTCTTCCGGTAGCCGAGCGCGCAAGTCGGCGCAGTCGTTGTTGCCCCAGCAGCCGATCAGTTCGTTGGCCCGGTGCTCGAGCGCGTCGAGCAACCGCACGTCGACCCAGTCGCCGGCGTGCATCACGACGTCTGCACGGTCGATTTCGTCCCATACCCGGCCGGGCAAGTCGCGGGCGCGATGCGGCACGTGCGTGTCGGAGATGATCAGCAGCTTCACTGGCCTTGCAGCAGCTCGGCCATCTTGGGGATCACCGTCTGCAATGCCTTGAACGGTCGCAGCATCACCTTGACCTCGACGATCTTCTCGTCGTCGTTCCAATGGATCATGTCGACGCCGTTGACGTGGATGCCGTCAACGTCGGCGACGAACTCGAGAACGGCTGAACGGTCGCTGTACCACTTGTTGACATAGTGGAAGTCCTTGTCGCCGAACAACTTTGCTGCCGCAGTCAGGTATGCCAGCGTCGTGGCGCGGCCCTGCTGAGGGCTGAAGACCGCCGGCGAGTAGAACACCGCCTCGTCGGCGAGGAGGTTCTCGAGTTCGTCGGTGCGCCCGTTGTCGATGATGTCGATCCAGCGCTGGATCACCGGTGCAGTCATTTGATCGGCTCGATTCCGAGGTCGCGGTAGGTGACCAGAGGAACGTACGGCACGTTCAAGTCGGCGAACTGTCGGGAGGCGACCTCACCGCGGTCGACCATCGGGATGACGCCGGCGACTTCGGCGCCGGCGTCGACTACCTTGTCGTAGGCCTTGCGAACGGATCCGCCGGTGCTGACGACGTCCTCGACGAGCAGCACCTTGGTGCCGGGGTGGTCGCGCAGGCGGAAGCCTTCGATGAACTGCTCGAGGCCGCGCGACTTAGGTTCCTTGCGCACCGAGAACCAGGCCTTGCCGGTCAGCATCGCGACGCCGACGGCGAGCGCGTCGGCACCCATCGTCAGGCCACCGACTGCGCCGAACTCGATGCCGTGCTGTTCGGCGAGATCGACCACCGCCCGGCTGACCACGGCGAGCCTGGCTCCGGTGTCGACGGCGTGCTTGCCGTCGATGTAGTGCTGGCTGGTCTGGCCGCTGGCGAGCTTGAACGGCTGATCGCGGTACTCGTGGCCGCGCTTCACGACCTCGAACGCGTCATGCCAGGACGTGGAGGTGGTCACGGCGGCAATGCTACGGCCGCGGTGTGAGCGCCGAGCGCGCGGTTGTTTCACATGAATCACGACTGCAGGCGCAAACAAGCATGCGCCCGGCGGAAAAAGGGGGCGCGCCCGGAGGTATTCGAAACCCCAACCTTCTGATCCGTAGTCAGATGCTCTATCCGTTGAGCTACGGGCGCCTGTATTCAATTGTTCCAGCTGACGCGGTCAGCCGTGGCGGAGGCGAGAGGATTTGAACCTCCGGTCCGCTTTGAGGCGGACAACTCATTAGCAGTGAGCCCCATTCGGCCGCTCTGGCACGCCTCCTGAACCCGAAGGCACAGATTACACAGCCGTCACAACGCACCGCAAAGGGCTTGGAAGTGCGTCGACACTGCTGTCAGATCGCGATCCGCGTCGGCCTCACGATCTGTGCGCAGTCTCGACGGGCCGCCACCTGAACTTATGCTGGGCGGGTGACTCCCCGTCTGCGTCCCGAGGTGGCCGACCTACCGGCCTACACTCCGGGCAAGACGGTGCCCGGGGCGATCAAGATCGCCAGCAACGAGACTGTCTACGGTCCGCTGCCAAGTGTTCGCGCAGCGATCGCGAAGGCCACCGACGACATCAATCGGTATCCCGACAACGGCTACGCGGAGCTTCGTGAGCACCTGGCCAAGCACGTCGACTTCCCACCCGAGTATGTCTGCGTCGGCTGCGGGTCGGTGAGCCTGTGCCAGCAGCTGGTCCAGATCGCCGCAACCGCGGGTGACGAGGTGGTGTACGGCTGGCGCAGCTTTGAAGTCTACCCGCTGCAGGTCCGCCTCGCCGGCGCGACACCCGTCCAAGTGCCCCTCACCGGCTACACCTACGACCTGGACGCCATGGCGCAGGCGATCACCGACCGAACCCGTCTGGTGTTCGTCTGCAATCCGAACAACCCGACATCCACCGTTGTCGAACCCGCGGCGCTGAAGCGCTTCGTCGAAGCCGTCCCCTCGGACGTGCTGATCGCGATCGACGAGGCCTACGTCGAGTACATCCGCGACGGAATGCTGACGGACACTCTGGGTTTGGTGCGCGACCATCCGAATCTCGTTGTGCTGCGCACATTCTCGAAAGCATATGGCCTCGCCGGCCTGCGGGTCGGCTATGCGATCGCCGATCCCGACATCATCGCTGCGCTCAACAAGGCGTACGTGCCGTTCAGTGTCACCAGCATCTCGCAGGCGGCGGCGGTCGCCTCGCTCGATGCCGCCGACGAGCTACTCGCCCGCACCGATGCCGTTGTCGCCGAACGCATTCGCGTCAGCGCGGCGCTGCGCGATGCTGGCTACACCCTGCCGCCGTCGCAGGCCAACTTCGTCTGGCTGCCACTGGCCGAGCGCACCGCCGACTTCGTCAAGAGCGCCGCCGACTCGCGCCTCATCGTCCGCCCCTACGGCGAGGACGGCGTGCGCGTGACCGTCGCTGCGCCCTCCGAGAACGACGCCTTCCTTCAGTTCGCCACGCGCTGGATAGGAGATCACCGTGACCGATGACCTCGCCCGCAAGAAGTTCACCGAACTCAAGGAGCGCACCGGACAGATTCCCGACGCGGAGCTCGATGACTTCTGGGCATCGCTCGAGCCCGTTGCCGTCGACTTTTTGATCGGCGAATGGAAGGGGGGCGAATTCGACACCGGCCACCGCGCCAACGGATTCATGAAGCGCCTGAACTGGTTTGGCAAGACCTTCCACTCCGCCACCGATGCCAAGCCGCTGGTGTGCTTGGACGCCGACGGGAACAAGTTCTCCAACACCGAGGCGATGAACGGGGAGGCGAGCCTGTGGATGGAGGAGTTCCGCGGTGACGTCACCGCGAGCATGGTCTACGACGGCAAGCCCGTGCACGACCACTTCAAGAAGATCGACGAGAACGCGGTCATGGGCATCATGAACGGAAAAGGCGCCGTCGTGGACGGACGTTACCTGTACTTCTACCTCGAGCGCGTCTAGTGCGGCCGGCGACCGGTGAACGCCAGCAACCGGTCGAACGCCGGCGCGTCGTCGGCAACCTCCACCGGGTCGTCGAATCCGGCCCGGACGCGTCCCTGCGGCGTGATGATCTTCCGGGCCAGGCCGAGCACGAACTCCGCCAACTCCGGCGTCGGGTCCACCGACTGTCCGGTGGCCTGCGCGTAATCCCAAGCGTGGACAAGGAATTCGACAGAAAGGATGCCTGCCATCATCTTCGCCGGTACCTCGTTGGAACCGAATGGCACCGTGCCGTCCACCCCTCGTCGGCGCCACGCGTCCAGCGCCGGCCGCGCAGCGAGGATGATCTGCCGTTCCACCGAGTCGCTGCTGTCCCTGGGCGGGAATTCCGCGCCTGCGGCTCCGCCCAGCATGGTGATCGAGTTCGTCAGATGCTCGGTGAGAGCAGCAACGTCGAAGTCCCGGCACGGCGTCTGCTTGGCAAGGTCGCCGGAGGCGATCGGGTGCACGACGCGGTGCAGCTCCGTCAACGCCGCTTCGGCGCTGCTCAATTCGTCGATCGGCGGAACCTCAGCGCCGGGTGGGTAATCCGTGGGCATTGCCCAACGCTACGTCCTATGGTTGTGCGATGAGCACGCGCCTGCGGTTGGCTGCGATCGTGCTCATGTGCCTCGGCCTGGTCGCGTGCGAGAGGACGGTCGAGGGATCGGTGGCGATGACCACGCAACCCGGGCCGTCCACGTCAGCGTCGCCGACGACCTCGCGCACCCGCACGTCGTCGCCGGAAACCACTTCCGAGGTGCCGGCGCCCGCGGGCGCGCTGACGATGAAGTGCGACGAGTTCGTCAAGCTGGAGCAGCCCGAGCGAATCGCGGTCGTCAGGGAGATCCTGAAGCAAGAGAACAGCGTGTTCGGCCAACTCGGCGACGAGTTCGCCGAATCGATGGCCAACACGATGTGCCAGTTCATGCCTGATGCCCCCGTCCGCGAGGTGTTGATGGGCTCCGGCCCGCCCTGACCGGAAGCGGCGTCTACCCGCTGGCTAGCCTCGACGACATGGGAGACGCTTACGAATCGCTCAGTGTCGACGTCGACGGGCATGTGGCCCAGGTGACGTTGATTGGACCGGGCAAAGGCAACGCGATGGGCCCCGCGTTCTGGGCGGAGATGCCCGAGGTGTTCGCGCGGCTCGACGCCGACCGCGATGTCCGGGCGATCGTGCTCACCGGTTCCGGGCGCAACTTCAGCTACGGCCTTGACCTGCCCGCCATGGGCGGGAGCCTGACCGCGGTAATGGCCGACGGCACGTCGGCTCTGCCCAGGGCCGAGTTCCACTCCGAGGTGTTGCGGATGCAGAAGGCGATCACCGCGGTCGCCGACTGCCGCACGCCGACAATCGCGTCCATACACGGCTGGTGCGTCGGCGGCGGCGTCGACCTCATCTCGGCGGTCGACATCCGCTACGCGAGCACCGACGCGAAGTTCTCGGTGCGCGAAGTGAAGCTGGCGATCGTCGCCGACGTCGGGAGCCTGGCCCGACTGCCGCTGATCCTGTCCGACGGGCATCTGCGCGAATTGGCGTTGACAGGCAAGGACATTGACGCGGCGCGCGCCGAAAAGATCGGCCTCGTCAACGACGTCTACGGCGACGCCGAGGCGTGTCTGGCGGCCGCGCACGCCACCGCGGCCGAGATCGCGGCCAACCCGCCGCTCACCGTCCACGGCATCAAAGACGTGCTGGACCAGCAGCGCACATCGCGGGTGGCGGAAAGCCTGCGGTACGTCGCCGCATGGAATGCGGCGTTCTTACCGTCCAAGGATCTGACAGAGGGAATCAGCGCGACGTTCGCCAAGCGTCAGCCGGTCTTCCGCGGCGAATAGCCATGACATGGGTTCTGCTCGCCGCTGCGATTGTCTTCGAGGTGGCGGCGACGCTTTCCCTGCGCGCTTCCGAGGGGTTCACCAAATTGGGGTGGGCAGTACCCGTCACCATCGGATACGTCGCAGCGTTCGGATTGCTGGCCATGGTGCTCAAGCGGGGCATGCTGGTAGGCGTGGCCTACGGCGTTTGGTCCGCAATCGGAGTGGTGGCGACCGCCGGGCTGGCACGCTATCTGTTCGACGACCCGTTCACGTGGGCGATGGCAGCAGGGGTGGTGCTGATCGGCGCGGGCATCTTTCTGCTGGAGACCGGCAGCGCACGCCACACCTGAGGTGCGGCAAGCGCCGCTTGCAGCCGACTTCGCGAGACGTACATTCGACGGGTGAGGTTGCGTAAGCGCGCGGGAATGACTGGTCTGGCAGTGCTCGTGATTGCGCTGGTTTCCTGTGGGACCGGCGACGCCGTACACGTCGCCGCACCGACAGTGGACACTGCGACTTCCGGCGCGACGCGGCTGATCGGGCCGGGTGAATTCGCCGCAGCCATCGCCGATCCTGCACGCGTAACTATCAATGTGCACGTGCCGTTCGAAGGCGATATTCCGGGCACCGACTTGTCCATTCCGTTTGACCAGATCGTCCAGCGTGCAGGCGAGTTGCCGACGAACAAGAACACGCCTCTGGCGGTCTATTGCCGAAGTGGCCCCATGAGCACGACGGCGGCGTCCGCCTTGCGCGAACTCGGATACACCGACGTCGTCGAGCTGCAAGGCGGCATGAGGTCGTGGCAGCAAAGCGGTCGGCGGCTTGACGGTGTCTGACCCGCACGTCGCTGGTTAGCTCGCGGCAAGTCACCAGCCGCGTGGCAGTGACCTGGGGGTTAGCGGATGCTCGATGCGAGCGGCGGCTGATGCTCGATGCCCCACAACGCGATGGCCCACCCAATCGCCAGCAACGACACACACCGAACCGGTCCGGCCAGCTCAAATCCCGTCCCGAAATCCCACCACCCCAGGGGACTTACCCCTCTCGCTGCGCGGCTACCGCCGCATCGACTGCCGACTTTGGGGACGAGAACGCCGCGCACACACCATCACCGGTGTGCTTGAACAGGAAACCGCCGTGCGCCTCAATAGCGTTGCGCAACACTTCGTCATGGACGGCGAGTGCTGCCCGCATGTCTTCGGCGTCGGCTTCCCACCGACGAGTTGACCCTCCACAACCGTGAACAGAAACGTCACCACCCCCGGCGCACTGCCGTCATGGCATCGCCTCGGCCCAGGCGATATGTCCTTCGAAGCCAATAGATTTCGCCATGGCGCGGTAGCGATCCCGATAGTCGAAGTAGGCGGACTCGTCGGCGCGGGCGCGGGCCAGGAGCGCCCGCAATCGCAGCAGGGTGATCTCATGGAGCACGAAACCGGGATCGGTGCGCACCGCTTCCAGCCGGTTGATCGCGGCCCGCGCATCTTCAAAATCTCCCTGCTCGCCGCGTTGCAGCAGCGCATCGACTAGAACACTTGTGGCCAGCGCCATCGATACGGAACCACCCGAATCGAACAAGCCGTCAACAACAGATTGCGCTAACGCAATAGCACCATCGATGTCACCGAGTAACGCCTTCTCCCGGGCGATGTAAATGTCGACGAACGGCAAAGCCAACAACGCGAACCGCCCGCTTACGCCTCTCTCGCGCGTCCGTGCCAACAACTCGAAGCCAACTTCGCGGTCCGGGCCCTCCCGGTGGACGAGAGCAACACCTCGCGCGGCCCGAGCACCAAACACGGCCCAGTCGTCACCGGACTGCTCTGCCATTTCCAGCGTTTCTGCGGTGTCGCGAAGCGCCATCGCATCGGGCAGCAGCGCCCCGTTCGGAATCGTCAGAGTGTAGTTGTAAAACGTCACGGCCTGCAGGGTTAGCGGGTCGGATGCGCGGCCCATGGCGTGGGCTTGGCGGAGGTCGTCCTTCCAGCCCACGATTCCCAGACACAGTCGGGCCACGCCCCGCATCGCAGTTGCGAAGGTCAAAGGTGATCCGATGAACAGATTTCCTTTCTCGGTGTCGCCTTCGGCCGCGTCGATGACCGTCTGGGCCATCTGCAGCACCTCTGCCATCTCGCCGATCTCGTGCTTGGCGGCCATTGCAGCCAATAACAGTGCAGCCGTCATCGTCGAATCTCCAATAGATTCGAGCAGTCGGACCAGTTCAGTCGCCAGACGCGACGCCTCGCGACGATCTGCATTCATCAACTTCGCCGTCACCAGACCTACCATGCCGATCGCCAACGACCGCGAATCACCTGCGGCGGCGCAAAGATCGCGCAGTTCATCAAAGCCAGTCTCGGTGCCGCCACCCCCCTCACGAAACGCGGTTGCACACAACAGGGCGCGCGGTGCGATGCGCATCGACGGGCGATCCGGATCGTCGGCGGGTAGCTCGTCGGCCACCTGCTGTGCCCGCCGCCAACTCGCTACCGCGGCGTTGATGTTGCGATTGGTTAGCCAAGTCCCGGCGCGCATATGCCAGCGATACGCGGCATGCAGCTCACCAGCGGCCTGCAGGTGCTCTGCGATCAGGGCGGCATTTTCGTCGAGCGAATCAGCATCCTGTTGCTCAATCGCTGCCGCCACGCGCCGGTGCAACTCGGCGCGATCCGACTTGAGTTGAGCCTCATAGGCCACCGCACGAATCAGCGGATGGTGGAACACATACTCGGGTTGTCGCGTGAACTCGACCTGATCGACGAGCTGTGCTGCCACCAGCTCAGTGACGACCGGTTCGACTCCCAGCACATTCAGGAGGTCGAGGCCAAACCGTGAACCGATGACGGCCCCCGCGCTCAACGTGCGTTTTGCTTTCGGGTTGAGCCGGTCGATACGCGCGGCGATCGTTGCTTGCAGTGTGGCAGGGACGTTCACCTCGGTCGCCTCTGCTGCCGAGATGTATGCGCCGCGCTGCCCGCGCAGCACACCACGCCCGGCCAGTTCTCGCACGATTTCCTCGGCGAAGAACGGATTACCCGCAGCCCTCTGGACGATCGTGTGGCCGACACCGTCAACAGTGGGGTGCGGCCCGAGTAGCTCGGCGATAAGCTCGCCAGATTCTGAATCGCTCAGCGGCGCAAGGGCGATGGTTTGAGCACCGTGCACCCGCCTCAGTGTTCCCTCGTACTCGGGTCGGTACGTCAGCACGACCATCGAATGTGTCTGGGGGATCACCGTAAAGAAGTCGGCCAGCATCGACTCGCTGACCTCATCGATCCAGTGGGCGTCTTCGACGACATAGAGCACCGGAGTTTTGCTCGCCAACGACGCGCCGTTGACCAGCGCGATCAACCGCCGCCGACGGGCATCGGGATCGATTTGGGGTAAGGAACCGTTCGGGTCGGTGATGCCCAGGAGGTCATCAAACAGTGCGAAATCCTCGGGGTCGGCGTCGGGAAACCGATAGCGCACGCGATCGCGCGCCGCCTGCCCGTCAAGACCCTCGACGCCCGTGGACGCGCGCAACAGCCGCGCCACCGCGTGGAAGGCAACCTGGCTGGTGTGCGACTCGCAGAAGGTGGTGCACACCTCCACCCCTCGTCGATGCGCCATGGTCACCGCCTCGCGCACCAGACGGCTTTTCCCAATCCCGGGCGGCCCCACCACCCCGACCACAGCGCCGTGGCCCTCGACGGCACGGTCCAGCAGGTCGTTGACGGCGAACATCTCCCATCGCCGCCCGACCAGTTTCGACTCAACACGCCCGGCGGCGCGATGCTGCTGCCCCATACCCAACAGCCGATAGGCCGTCACTGGTTCCTCGACACCCTTGATCCGAACCGCCTCAGGCTCACCGAGAGCCGCTACGCCATCCACCAGTCGCGCGGTGGACGCGCTGAGCATCACTCCCCTGGGCGCAGCGACCGACTCCATCCGCTGCGCCAAGCCCACCTGCTCGCCAATGGTGGTGTACCCCAACGATCGTGAGCCGACTTCGCCAGCGATCACCTGACCGGAATTGAGCCCTACGCGTAACTGGAGATCGACGCCGTCGCGGTCTTGCACTTCGACGGCAAGGCGCTTGGCCTCCTCCTGAATCCCCAAGGCCGCAAGACAAGCGCGGATCGCGTGGTCCTCCAACGCCAGAGGCGCGCCGAACACGGCCATGATGCCGTCTCCGGTGAACTTGTCCACCGTGCCGCCGTAGCGTTGCACCACCACCGTTGCGCGGTTGACAAGTTCGGCCATGATCTCGCGCAGCCGCTCCGCCCCTACCATGGCCGCGATGTCCATCGAGTGCACCACGTCGGCGAACAGGACGGTGACTTGCTTGTACTCCGCCGATGTAGCGGCTGGCGTGATCGGTGCGCCGCACTTATTGCAGAACCGGGAGTCGGGCGGCAGCTCCGTGCCGCATGCCGCGCAGATCAATCCGGTCGCGGTCAGTCCACCGCCACTATCCCCACCGGGGTCCACGTCAATATCGTTTCACCGCTGGTCAACGGTGTCCGTCATATCGGTGTGCCATCGGGGGCTCAGCTGAGCCCGTGCCCACCTTTTGCCCACAATTGCCCACTAAAATGGGTGATCCGGTGTGAACGATGGTAATGTGTTTCCCCTGGCAGAGCCATTTTAGGCCTCTTGAACTGGCGGTGGCGGAGGGATTTGAACCCCCGGACGATGTTAGCCGTCTCTCGCTTTCAAGGCGAGTGCATTAGGCCGCTCTGCCACGCCACCGCGGACAAGCGTAACGGCGGCGGCTCAGTCACTGATGCCGAGATTGCCACTACCGCGGGAACGTTCGAGTGCAGACCGCGTGGAATGGAAATTTTCGGCGCGAGAGCAGTGCGTCAGACGCGGCCCAGGCGCGACGGCAAGGTGGCGACCTTCAGCCCGTGGTTGATCCGCCGGCAGTTCTCCCCCAGCGCGGCCATCTGCGGCCGTGACAGCTGGCTCAAGAAGTGCGCCTTCACGTACTGCCCGTACGTCGCCATCGCCTGATCGACGGCGGCCCGGCCCTCGTCGGTGATCGTCGCGAGCACGCCGCGACGGTCGTCCGGGCTGGCTTCCCGACGGACCAGGCCTTCTCCCTCGAGCCGCCGGATCTGCCGCGTGACCCGGCTCGGCAGCGACATCAACTGCTCGGCCAGATCCCCCATCCGCGCGGAACCTGTCGCGGACCTGTTCAACATGTCGAGCAGACGCACATCGTTGAGCGTCAGCTTGTGTGCGTCGACCAGCCCGCGGTTCAGCACCGCCGACATTCGCACGGCCGCCTCGAGAAAGTTTTGCCAGGATCTCATCTCGGCGATGTCCAGCCCTGGCATCTCACTAGCCGATCGCCCCCCGACCAACACCTCCATGGCGGATTATCCTAGGACAGCCGACGTTGCCAGGTGACAAGAAATGGCGCGGTTGTAGCGTTGTGTGATGCGAGCCGTCGTCGCGCACTCATCTGACCAGCTGTCCTGGGAAGAAGCACCTGATCCGCAGCTCCGCGAGGGTGAAGTCTTGGTGCGGGTGAGGGCAGCCGGAGTTAACCGCGCCGATTTGCTGCAGGCCGCCGGCCACTACCCGCCGCCTCAAGGCGCCAGCGAGATATTGGGCATGGAAGCGTCCGGTGTGATCACCGAAATCGGCGAAGGCGTGGCCGGATGGACGGCAGGCCAGCAGGTGTGCGCTTTGCTGGCGGGCGGTGGCTACGCCGAATACGTCGCTGTGCCCGCACCTCAGTTGATGCCGATCCCGCGCGGCGTCGACCTCGTGGCGGCGGCTGGACTGCCGGAGGCCGCGTGCACGGTGTGGTCGAACCTGGTGATGACCGCGGGCCTGCACGATGGACAGACGGTGCTGCTGCACGGGGGCGGCAGCGGCATCGGGACCCACGGCATCCAGGTGGCCCGCGCGCTGGGAGCGCGGGTCGCGGTGACTGCCGGCTCCGCGCAGAAGCTCGAGGCGGCCCGCACTCTCGGCGCCGACATCACGATCAACTACCGCGACGAAGACTTCGTCGCTCGCATTCGCGAGGAGACCGACGGCAATGGCGCCGACGTGGTCCTCGACATTATCGGCGCCAAGTACCTCGACCGGAACATCGACGTGCTGGCACCCGACGGCCGCCTCGTCGTCATCGGTATGCAAGGGGGCACGACGGGCGAGCTGAACATCGGCAAGCTGCTCGCCAAGCGCGCCGGGGTGATCGCAACGGCGCTGCGCAGCCGGCCCGTCGACGGGCCCGCCGGAAAGGGTGCCATCGTCGCCGAGGTCGTCGCGCACGTCTGGCCGATGATCGTCGCCGAGAAGGTGCGCCCTGTCATCGGAGCGACGCTGCCGATCGATCAGGCCACCGAGGCGCACCGGCTGCTCAAGTCCAGCGAGGTGACCGGCAAGGTCGTGCTGACCGTCAGCGATTAGGGCGCGAGTAGGAGCAACATCGCATTACCGAGTTGCGATTTGTGCGATTTGGTGTTCCCCCGCAAGCGGGAGGTATCCCCAGCTCGCGGAAAGGGATTTAGCCCAGCGACGCCAGCGCGCGGACCAACTGGTCCACCTCGGCCGTCGTCGTGTAATGCGCCAGCCCGATCGACACCGCACCGCCGATGTCGTTGACGCCGATCACGTCGAGCACCCGCGACGGCGCGTTCGCGATCGCGCAGATCCCGTTGTCCCCCAACCGCTGCACCACTCGCTCCGCCGGGACATCGGTGACCACGAAGGACAGCACCGGGATGTGCATCTCCGGCCGGCCGAGCACCATCACCCGCGGCAATGACCGCAGCGACACGTGCAGGTAGTCGAACACCCGGTCCAGGTACAGCCCAGCCGACTGCATCGACACCGCGAGGCGCTGCCGGCGGCTGCCGGTGGCCGACTCGTCCAGCGAGGCCAGGTACTCGATGCTCGCGACGAGACCGGCCAGCAGCCCGAACTGGTGCACGCCGGTTTCGAAGCGCGCTGGCCCGGTTGCGTTGGGAGTCAACGACATTGACGCGAACGTGTCGATCAGCGCCGGCTCGCGGAACACCAGCGCGCCGATCGGCGGACCACCCCAGGCCACCGCGTTCACCGCGACGACGTCGGCGTCGACCTCATTGATGTCCATCAGGCGGTACGGGGCGGCCGCCGAGTGGTCGACCACCACCAGACCGCCCACGTCGTGCACGAGTTTGGTGACGGCGCGCAACTCGGTGACGGTGCCCAGCGTCGACGACGCGGACGTGATCGCGACGAGGCGAGTCACCTTGGTCACCAGGCTTTCCCATTGCCACGCCGGCAGGTCACCGGTCTCGATGTCGACCTCGGCCCACTTGACCCGGGCGCCATAGCGGTTTGCTGCGCGCAGCCACGGCGCCACGTTCGCCTCGTCGTCCAGGCGCGACACCACCACCTCGTAGCCGAGCCCGGCCCGCGACGCGGAAGCGTCGGCGAGGGTTCGCAGCAACACGGCGCGGTCCGCGCCGAGCACCACGCCGCGGGGGTCCGCGTTGACCAGATCGGCCACCGCCTGGCGGGCCGCCTCGAGCACCGCCGCACTGCGGCGCGCCGCCGGGTGCGGCCCCCGCGGGTCGGGCCGTGAGCCGCGGAACGCGGTCGACACCGTGGTGGCTACGGAGTCGGGCACCAGCATGCCGAGTTGGGCATCCAGGTGAACCCAGCCGTCGCCCAACGAGGGATGCAAACCGCGCACCCGGGCAACGTCGTACACCATCTCAGCCACCTCAGAGCCTCTGGAGGATGTCGTCCGGCCGACTCGCCGGCGGTGCCCGCGCCCCTTTCGGCCGAACGGACCGGGTCACCTGGCCAGCCATACTAGTCCAGTGACATTGGCCCTCGGAGTGCTGCCAGCGCTGCTGTTGCTGATAGTGCCCGGGGCGCTCGTCGGCATCGCCGCGCGGCTACCGTGGCCCGTCGCCGTCGCCGTCGGACCGGCGCTGACCTACGGCGTCGTCGGGCTGGCGATCGTTCCGCTCGGTGCCGTCGGCTGGCCGTGGAACGCGTGGACGGGATTGTTTGCTCTAGTGGTGGTGACGGCCGTCGTGCTCGGTCTGCGACTGCTGCTCGCACGCGTCCGCGATCGCGGCGCGGAGGCGCTGGCGCCGTCGGGATGGCCGGTGTTGATCGTGGCCGGGGGTGTGGTTCTCGGCGTACTCCTGATCGGCTACGCCGCCGTCGTCGGACTGCCGCACTGGCAGTCGGTGCCCAGCACCTGGGACGCGGTCTGGCACGCCAACGAGATCCGCTTCATTCTCGACACCGGGCAGGCCTCGCCGACACACATGGGCGAGCTGCGTAACGTCGAAACCCACGCGGTGCTCTACTACCCGTCGGCGTTCCACGCGCTGGCCGCCGTGCTCAGCCAGCTCACTGGGGCGGCGGCGACCACCGCCTACACCCTCAGCTCGGTCGCGGCAGCCGTCTGGCTGTTTCCCGTGAGCGCCGCTGCGCTGACGTGGCTACTGCTCCGCTCCCGAACCGACCCGTGGCGCACCGCCGGAGGCGCGGCCGCCGCCGCGGCGATGTCGGCGTCGTTCACCGCTCTGCCCTACGTCGAGTTCGACACCGCGGCGATGCCCAACCTCGCGGCATACGGCATGGCCGCGCCGACCATGGTGCTGATCGTCTCGACATTGCGACACCGCGACCGCATCCCCGTTGCGGTGCTCGCTCTGATCGGCGTGTTCTCGGTGCACACCACCGCGGGCGTGGTGTCGGCGCTGTTCGTCGGCGCGTGGTGGGCGGTCGACGGGCTGTGGCACCCAGTACGCGGTCGACGCTCCGACGTGGTGACACTGCTTCTGGTCGCGGTGCCGGCAGCCTTGCTGCTGCTGCCCCAGTTCGAGGGCATCCTGCAGCAGGCCGACATCATCGTCGGGCACGAGTTCGTCACCCACGAAGGCAAGAAGAGAGCGCTGTTCGACGCGGTCGTCGGCCACACCCGCCACCTCAACGACTTCCCGATCCAGTGGGTGCTGATGGCGCTCGCGGGAGTGGGCTGGGTGGTCCTTCTCGTGCGCAGGATCTGGTGGCCGCTGGCCGTGTGGTTGCTTCTGGCGGCGGCGATTGTGCATTCGTCGGCACCGTTCGGCACGCTCCTGGGCAGCCTGCTCGGCAAGTTCAGCGACCTGTTCTACAGCGATCCGCGCCGGCTGTTCGCGGTGATCACGCTGCTGCTCGCGCCGATGGCCGGCATCGCGCTGTTCACCCTCGCCTCGGCAGCCGTGGCCGGCGCGCGCCGGCTGCTGGGACCCCGGCTGTCGACGGACGCCGGCTACGCCGTCACCGCGGCGCTGGTGATTGCGGTGAGCATCGGCTTCGGCTGGTACTACTTTCCGCGCCACGAATTCCTCTTCGGGCAGAAGTACGACTCGGTGATGATCGACCACCACGACCTCGAGGCAATGGCGTACCTCGCCACCCTGCCGGGCGCGCGCGATACGTTGATCGGCGACGCCAACACCGACGGCACCGCATGGATGTACGCGGTGGCCGGGCTACATCCGCTGTGGACCCACTACGACTACCCGGTGCAGCAAGGGCCGGGCTACCACCGCTACATCCTGTGGGCCTACGCCGACGACGCGGACACCGACCCACGGGTGGCCGAGGCGGTGCGTGCGCTCGGCGTCCGGTACGTGATGACGAGCACGCCGGTGGTCCGCGAGTTCGTCATGCCCGATGGCCTTGCGGCGCTCGACAAGTCACGGTCGTGGGCCAAAATCTACGACCACGGCGGGGCGCGGATCTATGAATGGCGGGGCGGCGGCTGAGGAGGTACCCGTCCCGACGGACTAGTGTCGACGGAGGCTGCGGGCCGGACTCCGGCCGGCAGCCGAGGAGAAGAGGTGACGACGATGAGCATGAGTACCGACGACGACAACATCGAGATCATCAACGGCCGCGCCGAGGGTGAACAAAAACAGGACGACGACTCCGACGGCCGCTCGGTGACCGACCTGGTGGAGCAGCCTGCCAAGGTGATGCGGATCGGGACCATGATCAAGCAGCTGCTGGAGGAGGTCAGAGCCGCTCCGCTCGACGAGGCCAGCCGCAACCGGCTGCGCGAGATCCACGCGACGAGCATCCGCGAGCTCGAGGACGGACTGGCACCGGAGCTTAGGGAAGAGCTGGAGCGACTGACGCTGCCGTTCAGCTCCGATGCCGCGCCGTCGGACGCCGAGCTGCGGATCGCGCAGGCACAGCTGGTCGGATGGCTGGAAGGCCTGTTCCACGGCATCCAGACCGCGTTGTTCGCGCAGCAGATGGCCGCCCGCGCCCAACTCGAGCACATGCGCCAGGGCGCACTGCCGCCGGGCATCTCGGTGCCGGGCCAGAACCCCGGCGGCGGCCACGGCACGGGGCAATACCTGTAGCCGAGGTGTGGTGTCCCTGACCGATTCGACCGCCCCGCCCCGGCACGATGTCAGCATCCGGACGCAGGGGGCCTGGGTGGAGTTTCCCATTTTCGACGCGAAGTCGCGGTCGCTGAAGAAGACGTTCCTCGGTAAGGCGGGCGGCACGATCGGGCGCAACACGTCCAACGTGCTGGTGATCGAAGCGCTGCGGGACATCACGTTGTCGCTCGACACCGGCGACCGGGTCGGGCTGGTCGGCCACAACGGCGCCGGGAAGTCCACGCTGCTGCGCCTGCTGTCGGGCATATACGAGCCCACCCGCGGCAAGGCCGTCGTCAAAGGCCGTGTCGCACCGGTTTTCGACCTCGGCGTGGGCATGGACCCGGAGATCTCCGGATACGAGAACATCATCATCCGCGGGCTGTTCCTCGGGGAGACCCGCAAGAAGATGATGTCGAAGGTTGACGAGATCGCCGAGTTCACCGAGCTCGGCGAGTACCTGTCGATGCCGCTGCGCACCTACTCGACCGGCATGCGGGTGCGGCTGGCGATGGGAGTGGTGACCAGCATCGACCCCGAGATCCTGCTGCTCGACGAGGGCATCGGCGCGGTGGACGCGGAGTTTCTGAAGAAGGCGCAGATCCGGCTGCAGAAGCTCGTCGAACGATCGGGCATCCTGGTGTTCGCCAGTCACTCCACCGAATTCCTTGCCCGACTGTGCAAGACGGCGATGTGGATCGACCACGGGACGGTCAAGATGACGGGCGGCATCGAGGATGTGGTGCGCGCCTACGAGGGCGAGGACGCCGCGCGGCACGTCCGGGAAATCCTGGCCGAGAACGGATGACGGACATGCTGTGCGCCGTGGTGGTGACTCACCGGCGGCCCGACGAACTCGCGAAGTCGCTGGATGCATTGTCTGCGCAGACCAGACCGGTCGACCACCTGATCGTCGTCGACAACGACAACAGCGACCGGGTGCGTGATCTCGTTGCGGGGCAACAGGTTCCGATGACATACCTCGGATCGCACCGAAACCTCGGCGGCGCAGGCGGATTCGCGCTGGGTATGCTGCACGCGCTGGCGTTGGGCGCAGAGTGGATCTGGTGCGCCGACGACGACGGTCGCCCGCAGGACCCGGGCGTGCTTTCGACGCTTCTGGAGTGCGCGCGGCGGTATCAGCTGGCGGAGGTGTCTCCGATGGTGTGCGACATCGACGACCCTGCGCGCCTTGCCTTTCCGCTGCGGCGCGGCCTGCTGTGGCGGCGGTATGTCAGCGAACTGCGCGACGGCCAGGACTTCCTGCCCGGGATCGCGTCGCTGTTCAACGGCGCGCTGTTTCGCGCGAGCACATTGGAAGCGGTGGGCGTGCCCGATCTGAGGCTGTTCGTGCGCGGCGACGAGGTGGAGATCCACCGCCGGCTGATGCGCAGCGGCCTGCCATTCGGCACCTGTCTGTCCGCGGTCTATCTGCACCCGCACGGCGCCGACGAGTTCAAGCCGATCCTCGGCGGCCGCATGCACACTCAGTACCCCGAGGACCCCGCGAAGCGGTTCTTCACCTACCGCAATCGCGGATATCTGTTGTCGCAGCGCGGTTTACGCCGGCTGCTGCCGCAGGAGTGGCTGCGATTCGCCTGGTTCTTCCTGGTGTCGCGGCGCGACCCGGCCGGGCTGCGGGAATGGCTGCGGCTGCGCCGGCTCGGGCGCGACGAGAGGTTCGGTAGGCCGTGACGACGTTCACCGACGACGCCGCCGACTCCAAAACGTTTCGGCGGGCCTTCGGCGATCTGGCCGAGGGGCTGCAACGGCGCCAGCTATGGCTGCACCTGGGTTGGCAGGACATCAAGCAGCGCTACCGGCGGTCGGTGCTGGGCCCGATCTGGATCACGATCGCCACCGGCACCAGCGCGGTGGCGATGGGGGTGCTGTATTCGAAGCTGTTCGGCCTCGAGCTGTCCGAGCATCTGCCCTACGTGACGCTCGGGCTGATCGTCTGGGGGCTGATCAGCGCGTCGATCCTCGAGGGTGCCGAGGTGTTCATCGCCAACGAGGGGCTGATCCGGCAGTTGCCGACCCCGTTGAGCGTGCATGTGTACCGGCTGGTGTGGCGCCAAGCGCTGCTGTTCGCGCACAACATCGTGATCTACGTGATCATCGCGATCATCTACCCGAAGCCGTGGACGTGGACCGACCTGTCGGTGATCCCGGCGCTGGGCCTCATTGCGCTGAACTGCATCTGGGTTTGCCTGGTGTTCGGCATCTTGGGCACCCGCTTCCGCGACATCGGTCCGCTGCTGAACAGCATCGTTCAACTGCTCTTCTTTCTCACCCCGATCATCTGGACCGACGCGACGCTGCAGGCGCAGGGCGCGGGCCGGTGGCGGTGGGTGGTCGAGCTCAACCCGCTGTACCACTACCTGGACATCGTGCGGACGCCGCTGCTCGGCGGAGATCAGCAGGTGCGGCACTGGATCGTGGTCCTGGTGCTGACGGCGATCGGCTGGGTGCTGGCCGTGCTCGCCATGCGGCAGTACCGCAGCCGGGTGCCCTACTGGGTGTGATGTCTCCGGGCACTTCCCATGGCTGACACCCGTTGACGGGACATGAGCATTCCGCCCTACCAACCGCCGTCCCAGCCGATCGAGCAGCAGCAGCTGCGTTGCCCCAAGTGTCAGGGCAGCATGCGCACCTACGAGCGCAACGGCATTCATCTGGAGCAGTGCGACACCTGCCGCGGAATCTTCTTGGACTTCGGTGAACTGGAAGCGCTGACGCAGCTGGAGAACCGGTTCGCACAGGCCCCGCCCGCCGCGCCGCCGGTGCAGCCGTCGTACGGGTACGGCCCGGACTGGGGCTACCGCGGCGGGCATCGCTACCGCAAGGGTGGCTTCGGCCGGCTGTTCTTCTCGAGCTGACCGGTCGCTGAGAGCGGAGTCAGCGCATGCGGGCGCAGGCGTCGAGCAGCAGTGCACCGGCCTCGTCGTCGACACCGTGCGCCGCGGCCACGATGGCGGCCGCGCGGGCGAAAGGGTCCAGCACCGGCCACGGGTCGACGGGAAAAGCCGGGACAGCAGGGCCACCCGCGTCCCGGTACGCGTCGAGGAACGTCGACCAGTCGGCGTCGGGCAGGAGCCCGGCCGCCCAGAATCCGGCCGGGCGGGCGAGATCCCATGCCGGGTTGCCGACGCACAGATCGTCGACGTCGATCAGGAACCACCGGCCGTCGCGGCGGCCGATCTGGCCCAGGTGCCAGTCCCCGTGCACCGGGGTACTCGGCTGTCTGCACCACATGTCGTCGGGCAACGTCACCGCGGCTCGGCGGATGACGGCCGCTGCGGGCGTGTCGAGCAGCGCGTCGAGCGCACGCTGAAGTCGTTGATTTCCAACGCATTCCAGCGGTTCGCCGATCGTCTCCCGGTGCAGCTGTGCGAGAAGCCGCGCGGACTCGGCCCACGGAGCGTCCTGGGGATCGGGCCGCACCGTCTGCACCCGCGGCCAGCGGGTCCGCCACCGCGTCCCCACCTCTTCCGGCTCGGTGCTCAGCGGCGACAGCAGGCAGTCCAGTCGCGCGGCGATGCGCAGCCGCGCCGCCAGCGCGTGCGGGTCGGTGCCGGGCCGGTGCAGCTTGGTGACGACGTCGCCGTCGACGGTGATCTCGGAGCCTGCCATGCGTGGAACGGTATTACCGCCGAGACAGAATGTGGCGTCGCCAGCGAGTGAGCGTCAAGCCATCACGAAGTAGCGCAGCCAAAGGTAGGGTGCCGCAAGCGCAATCGACATCGCGGTAACGATCGCGCCCTTGCGGGTAAACTCCCAGAAGCCGATCGGGCTGTCAGAGCGGCGGGCGATGCCGAGCATCACGACGTTCGCGCTGGCGCCGACCGCGGTCAGGTTGCCGCCGAAGTCGGCGCCGAGAGCCAGCGCCCACCACAGCACATTTTGGTGACTTTCGCCGTGCATGGAGGCAGCCAGTTCAGCGACGATGGGCGTCATCGTCGCAACATAGGGGATGTTATCGATAACTCCTGAGATCGGCGCCGAGACAAGGAGGATCAGCATCACGGTGAGCAAGGCGTTCCCACCGGTCGCCGACGTCGCAAGACGTGCAAGCTGGTCGATAACGCCGGTCTTGACCAGAGCACCGACCATGATGAACAGCCCGGCGAAGAACAGCAGGG
>JBLNEK010000276.1:0-4341 GCA_050262635.1 Candidatus Sericytochromatia bacterium
CCTCCCCCTTGGTCGGCCGCGCGGGGGCGGTGTTTTCCCCCTTTTGGGTTGTGCCCCCTAACAACCACCCCCGCCCCCGCCAAAGGGGAGTCACCGGGGTAGCCGCCGGGCGTCGAGGGCACCGAACAGGCCATCGGCCTTGTACCAACCGTCGGCCAGTCGCTCGGCCGCATCACGACGCCCGGACGCCAGCGCACCGGCGATCTCGCGTGTCGCGTGCGCATGCAGATGCGCGCGGTAGCGGGCGTAGTCGGCGGCGGAATCCTTGCTCACCATGAACGGCCAGTCGCTGGACACCGTCAGCAGCGTCTCGCGCAGGATCTGGTCGGCGACGAAGTCACGGGCGTGCGGAGGACCGGTCTGCTCCAGCGCCTTGTCCACGGTTGTCAGCGCCGTGTCGACCACCTCGGCGTTCAGCTGCACCAGATCGGCCACCTGATCGCCCGCCCACACCTGCCAGTCCTTGCCGGAACCCCAAGAGCTGGGCGGCAATTCGACAGCTGAACCGATGTAGCCGGTGGCCGCCGCGTCGCTCAACGTGCCGATCCGGATGCCGGCCTCAGGCAGCGCCCGCAACACCCGCTCCAACCACATCGGTCCCTCGTACCACCAGTGGCCGAACAATTCGGTGTCGAAGGCGGCGATCACGTGCGCGGGCCGGCCGATGCGCTCGGACTCCCCGAGGAGACGGCGGCGCACGACATCCACGAAATCGTCGACATGCGCGCCCACCGCGCGCTCGGCGCGTTCCGGGTCGTAGGTCGCCTTCTGGTCCGACGGCACGTTGCGTCCGGTCACGCGCGCGGGCTTGAGACCCGTTTCGTGGCAATAGGTGTGGAAGTCGCGGTACACGGCGTGGCCGGGATAGCCCGACTTGGGCGACCACACGCGGTAGCTCACCTGCAAATCGCGACCGAAGGCAACGACGTCGGAGTGGCCCACCGGGCGGCCCAGCGCGCTGTCGCCGTGCAGTGACGGCCCGTCGACCATGAAGTGGCCAATACCTGCTGCGGCATAGTCGGTTTCCATGCCCGGCGCGTACGCGCACTCCGGCGCCCAGATGCCCGCGGGCGTCTGCCCGAAGCGCTGCCGCGCATCGGCGAGCCCTTCGCGCAGCGCGAACTCACGCAGACGCGGATTCAACAGCGGCTGGAACGGGTGGGCCAGCGGACCGCCGAGCAGTTCGATTGCGCCGCAGTCGATCAGCTCGCGCAGCAGCGGACTGGCACCGTGCTGCCACAGTGTGGCGAAGTCGTCGAGAGCCTGACCCGCTTCGTCGTACTCACGAATGCCGATCTGGCGCAACGGTCCACCCAGCGTGGTGGCCTCCAATGCGCGCAACTGCCAGTTGGCCAGCCAGTGGTGCATGCCGTCGAGGCAGTACGGGTCGTCGAGCTGGGCGGCCACCACCGGGGTGATGCCCAAAGTCAGTAACCCGCTGCGGTTTTCAGCTGCGAGCCGCCGAAGCACCCGCATCAGCGGCAGGTAGGCGGCCGACCACGACTGGTATAGCCACTCTTCGCCGACCGGCCATCGGCCGTGGTGGGCCAGCCACGGAAGATGCGTGTGCAGGACGAGAGTAAAAAGACCTGGTGTTTCGGTCACGGCCGCACCGCGATCGCTACCAGGTCCAGGCTCTCGTCCACATCACGCTCCGACGTCAGCTCGAAGTCGTCGACCGTCACGGACGCCACGTCGGCCAGCAGCTCCGGCGGCCACGGCGCGTCGGCGAGAGCACGTGCCACCTGAGCGTCGATAACCGACCCGCCGTGCTTGACGTCTAGGGCCTCGAGCCGCGGCCCGTGGAACACGCCGGCCATGGAAACCATCGTGAAGCCGCCCGAGGCCAACAGCTCAGTGAGCTCAGACGCATTGAGTTCGCGGGTGTGGAACGGGTTGACCGGCGTGTCCCGGTCGGGGGTGAACGTGATCCGGTTCGGCGTCGACATCAGCAGCAGCCCGCCCGGCCGCAGCACCCGTCGGCACTCGGCGACGAACTGCGGCTGGTCCCACAGGTGCTCGATGACCTGGAAGTTGACGACGACGTCCACGGAGTCTTTCGGCAGCGGCAACTCCGCGAGGTTGCCCTGGCGCATGTCGACGCGGGGATAGCAGGCCCGCACGTGGGCGACCGTGAGTTCGTCGTAGTCCACCCCGATGACGCTGTCGGCGACACTGGCGATCAGCTCGGCACCGTATCCTTCTCCGCACCCGGCTTCGAGCACGTCGCGACCCGCACAGTGACCGGCCAGCCTCCGGTAGACCACTTCGTGGCGGCGAAACCAGTAGTTCTCCTCGGCGATGCCGGGGACCGTGCGTTCGCCGGTCAACGCCAGGGAGTCGTGTGCGCCCATCGCAAGGCAGGCTAGACCGGTATCGCCCCCACCGCGAGGGGTGGAGGGCTCCAGGGAGTGCTCGTCGCGCAAGCGGCTCTGCGACGACCGGTTATGGTGTACGGGCGAACCACGCGAAGTTACCCGTCAGTAACATGGCGTGCAGGCGAATCGTGAGAGTGCTGGCCGGTCATCGCCGGCCTATCTGAGGAGGGCGAACCAGACCCATGACGAACATCGTGGTCCTGATCAAGCAGGTCCCAGACACGTGGTCGGAGCGCAAGCTCTCCGACGACGACTACACGCTGGACCGCGACGCCGCCGACGCCGTGCTCGACGAGATCAACGAGCGCGCGGTCGAAGAGGCGCTGCTGATCAAAGAGAAAGAGGCCGCGGACGGGACCGAGAGCACTGTCACCGTCCTCACCGCCGGCCCGGAGCGCGCCACCGAGGCCATCCGCAAGGCGCTCTCGATGGGCGCCGATAAGGCAGTGCACGTACTTGACGAGGGCATGCACGGCTCGGACATGGTGCAGACCGGCTGGGCGCTGGCCAGAGCGCTCGGGACCATCGAGGGCACCGAACTCGTCATCGCCGGCAACGAGGCGACCGACGGCGTCGGGGGCGCGGTGCCGGCGATCATCGCCGAGTACCTGGGGCTGCCCCAGCTGACGCACGTGCGCAAGCTCTCCGTCGAGGGCGGCAAGGTCACCGGCGAGCGCGAGACCGACGACGGGCTGTTCACCCTCGAGGCAACGCTGCCGGCCGTGGTGAGCGTGACCGAGAAGATCAACGAGCCGCGCTTCCCGTCCTTCAAGGGCATCATGGCCGCCAAGAAGAAAGAGGTGACCACGCTGACGCTCGGCGAGATCGGCGTGGAGGCCGACGAGGTCGGGTTGGCCAACGCCGGCTCGAAAGTGTTGTCGTCGACTCCGAAGCCGCCGAAGACCGCAGGCGAGAAGGTGGAGGACGACGGCGACGGCGGCAGCAAGATCGCCCAGTACCTGGTTTCACAGAAGATCATCTAGGGGAATCGACTAATGGCTGAAGTACTTGTACTCATCGAGCACGCCGAAGGCGCGCCGAAGAAGGTGAGCAGCGAGTTGCTCACTGCGGCGAAGGCTTTGGGTGAGCCGGCGGCGGTCGTCGTCGGCACGCCCGGCACCGCCGAGCCGTTGGCCGACGCGTTGAAGGCCGCGGGCGCGGAAAAGATCTACGTCGCCGAAGCCGACTTCGTCGACGACTACCTGCTCGTTCCGCAGGTGGATGTGCTGGCGTCACTGGTGGAGACGTCCGGCCCGGCGGCCGTGCTGCTGGCGGCCAGCGCCGACGGCAAGGAAATCGCGGGACGGCTCGCGGCGCGGATCGGTAGCGGCGTGCTGACCGACGTCGTCGACGTGCAGGCCGGCAACAAGGGCGTGCACTCGATCTTCGGTGGTGCCTATACCGTCGACGCGCAGGTTGAGGGTGACGTCGCGGTGATGACCGTGCGGCCCGGGGCGATCGAGGCGCAGCCCTCGGACGGCGCGGGCGAGCAGGTCACCGTCGAGGTTCCGCAGCCCGCCGAGAACGCGACCAAGATCACGGCACGGCAGCCGGCCGTGGCCGGCGACCGCCCAGAGCTCACCGAGGCCTCGATCGTCGTCGCCGGCGGTCGTGGCGTCGGCAGCGCCGACAACTTCAGTGTCGTCGAAGAACTGGCCGACTCGCTCGGAGCCGCGGTAGGTGCGTCGCGCGCCGCCGTGGACTCCGGCTACTACCCGGGGCAGTTCCAGGTGGGTCAGACGGGCAAGACCGTGTCGCCGCAGCTCTACATCGCGCTGGGCATCTCCGGGGCGATCCAGCACCGCGCGGGCATGCAGACGTCCAAGACGATCGTCGCCGTGAACAAGGACGAAGAGGCGCCGATCTTCGAGATCTCCGACTACGGCATCGTGGGCGACCTGTTCACGGTCGCCCCGCAGCTGACCGAGGCGGTCAAGGCCCGCAAGGGGTAGAACCGGAACGC
>JBLNEK010000277.1:0-11189 GCA_050262635.1 Candidatus Sericytochromatia bacterium
TCACACCGGCCCCGAAGGTCGCGGCCAGGCCGATTCCGGCTACCACCGGCGCCGAGATGCGCACGTTGATGAAGGCCGCTAAGAAGCCGGTCAGCGCCTCGATGCCGATGTTGCCCAGAGAGGCGTAACCCTGAACGGCCAGAGTGGCGCCCGCCGCGAGGGTCAAGAAGCCGACGATCACAACGGTGCCACCGATGAGAGCCAATGTGCCTGCGCCCATGCTGATTTCGGCAATAAGCCGGATGATCTCCATTTTGAATCGAGTGACGGCGTATGGAATCCCGGCGATGGCCCTGCCCCAGAACAGAGTCGGAGCGCCGATTCTGCTCAGTACGCCGACCGGCCTCTTGAAATGGCCGAGGAAAGCGAACGTTCGCGGATAGGTCGCCTGTAGCGTCATCGCGTGTCCTTCACTTCGCCGTGAGCCTGACGCCGACCGCCGTCACCACGATGTTGATGACGAACAGGGCCATGAACGCATAGACCACGGTTTCGTTGACGGCATTGCCCACCGCCTTCGCGCCGCCGCCGGTGATGATCAACCCCCGATAACACGCGACGAGGCCCGCGATCAGACCGAAAAGCGTTGCCTTAACACCAGAAATGATCAACTCGGGAACACCGGTCAGCAATGTGATGCCGGCGGCAAAAGCACCGGGATTCACGTTCTGGACGAACACAGAAAAGATGTAGCCGCCTACAACGCCGACGAGGACGACAAGGCTGTTCAGGAGCAGGGCAATTAGGCCCGAGGCCAGCATGCGAGGCGTCACCAGCCTCTGCACGGGGTTGATCCCTAACACCTCCATCGCATCGATCTCCTGGCGGACCGTGCGCGACCCCAGATCTGCGCACATCGCGGTCGCTCCGGCGCCCGCCACGATCAGCACCGTCACCAAGGGCCCGATTTGAGTAACGGCACCGAAGGCCGCACCGGCGCCGCTCAAATCGGCGGCACCGAGCTCTCGCAACAGAATGTTGAGCGTGAACTGAACAAGGACCGTCAGCGGTATCGCCACCAACAACGTGGGAGCCACCGACACCCGGGCAACGAACCAGGCCTGCTCGAGGAACTCCCGCCACTGAAACGGTCGCCGGAAGACGAACCTCAGCGCATCTGCGGCCATCCTGACGAATCCGCCGATCGCCTGCATCGGCTTGCGAATGTCTCCACCGAACGAAACACCGGTGGTCCATCGCTCCGGCCCCTTGGTCAGGATAGTCGACCGAGTCACCATGGGCGCGAGTCCTCAATGTGATCAACCGGGTGGCAGCGCGATAGCCCAATGTGCTTGAACGGCAACTCGATTCGCAGGTGCCGGTCGCGTTCGGGTCCGCCTTTCAACGCGACGAGGGCACGCCTAGTCTGTCGGGTCGCCGTCATCAAGACCGGCCTACCTGATTCTCGCGGATCGTCTCGACGAGAGTGTGGGGGGACATCCCACCGAGCTCGATCCGATGTGGGATGAGTTCCCACAGGGCGGCTTCCCGGCCGTCGGTGAGGGTAGCGAGCACACGTGGGGCGCGCTGGTGTTTCAATCCGGTGAGCCACCGGGCGATCCGGTCCTCCTCCGCGCCGTTCCACAGGACGATGTCGGCGTCGCACTGCAGCAGGTCGAAGTCGGGGCCGGGCGTGGTGATCTGGGCCACCACGGCGAGATCGGGCTCACTGGTCAGGGTTTGACGGATGATGTCGCCAAGAAGCCCAGTGCAACCGATCAGAGCCACCCGCACGGTCGAACTGGATTCATCCACGGGGACTCACCTCCGCTTCTGGGATCGCCCGCGGCAGCAGGCGACTCAGCGAGAAGTACAAGCCCTGTAATTGCGGCCCGCAATCGTCCGCAGGGATCCGGATTGAACTAGTGACCAGAACCCGGTCACCGGCCTGCGTCGCACCGGGGGCTCATGGGACTGGGGATCCGGATCCATTCAGAGCGCGAAAGCGCTGGATAGCGCCAATTGGTACCGGTCCTTCAGGGAACCGTGGATCTAGTCCCTTTCGAGGACGAGCGCGGAGTGGACTTCCGCTCGCCGGCTGACGCCGAACTTGACCCCCTTGGACGATCACGGCATCGGCGCCGACATGGGCTGCGGCCTTCGCCTCATCGAGCGTTTCGCACTGATGAATCCAGGTCGTGGCGGCGAGCCGGCGCGGCTTGCCCCAAAAGGTGACGACGACGTCTGCGGTGGCGGCCGCGTCCACATCACCGGGCCGGACGAACGGCAGCAGCAGATTGACTGCGATAGGCCGCCCGGTCAGCTGGCGAGCGGCGGCTATCTCGGCGGCGATCGCCGCGCGCACCCCCAATCGTCCCCAGCCCGCCAGCCTCTGAGACTGCCGCCGCAAGCTCATGACCGGCAACAAAACCCATGCCCGCCTGCACAATGGGCACTGCCAACCTGCGAAGATCGAGGACCCCGGACACCGATACCAAGCTACCGGGGCTGCACGCGACGGCGAGTTCAACCAAGCAGTCGCACTACCAGGGTGAGCCGCAGCATCGGGGAACGGCCCTCACCGATCCGGTGGCGGACATAAAGCAGACTGCTCGCTCTTGCCCACGCGTGATCCGCCCAGTTCCTGGCATTCCCCCTGCGGACCGCGATTCTGGCATCGTGATCGAGATGGACGCGCTATCGGCGCCGGGTCTCAATGGTCCGTTCGAAGAGGCGATTGACGACGCGCTGCGCTCCCTGCCGGCCGGTCTGCGTGCGGCGATGAGCAATGTCGAGATCGTCGTCGAGGACGAGCCTCCCAACGGGCAGCCGCTGCTGGGACTGTACCGCGGCGTACCGCTGCCGCGAAGGACCAGCACGTACAGCGGGGTGCTGCCCGACAGAATCAGCATCTTCCGGGGGCCGATCATGCGGCTCGCTGCCGCCGACGCCGACCGGCTGCGCCGTGAGGTTAGACATGTCGTGCTGCACGAACTCGCCCATCACTTCGGGATCAGCGACGAGCGGTTGGTAGAGCTCGATCGCTACTGAGGTGGTGCCGATGCTCGAAAGAACCGGCCCTCCGCAGCGAACGCCGGTCGTTCCCAGCGCGACGGTCATCTCGCTCGTGCAGACCGCCACAATGGCGCCGACGCTGCTGCTGGCGCTGATCGCCGGCGGACTTGCCGACCTGTTCGATCGACGGCGGCTGCTCATCGTGGTGCAGTCCTACGCCGCGGCCATCGCAGCGGTGCTCACCGCGATGGGGGTGGCAGGGGTACTGACCCCGGCTTGGCTGCTGACGCTGACCTTCGCGATCGGCTGCGCCGCCGCGCTGACCGCCCCTGCCTGGCAGGCCATCCAGCCCGAGCTGGTGCCGCGCGAACAAATTCCGGCCGCGGCCTCCCTGGGCAGCATCACGGTCAACGGCGCCCGTGCGGTCGGACCCGCCCTGGCCGGTGTGCTGGTCGCCGCAGCCGGACCGGCGGCGGTGTTCGGGCTGAACGCGGTGTCGTTTCTGGGAATCATCGCAGCGCTGATCAGCTGGCGGCGTGTCCCCTCGGCTCCGCTCGGTGAGCGCAGAACGGCTCGGCCCATCGATCCTGGCCGGTCTGCGCTACATCCGCCACGGCCCGATCGTGCGCCGAATCTTGCTGCGAGCAGCGGTGTTCGGTGTTCCCGCGTCTGCGCTGTGGGCGCTGCTGCCGGTGACCGCCGCGCGGCACTGGCATCTGGGCGCCGCCGGCTACGGGCTCGTGCTGGGGCTGCTAGGTGTCGGCGCGGTGGCCGGTGTCGCGATGATTGCGCGGCTGCGGGCAATGTCCTCCGACAACACCCTGCTGGCCGGGTCGGCGGCCCTGTACGCGGTTGGGCTGCTGGCGGCGGCGTACCTGCCGTTCGGCGCGGCGGCGCCATGGCTGTTGTTGTCGGGGTGGCGTGGATCGCCACGCTGACCACACTAAACGCCTCGGCTCAGTTGTCGCTGGCGCCGTGGGTGCGCGCCCGCGGGCTATCGATGTATCTGCTGACCTTCATGGGTTCCCAGGCCGTGGGTTCGGTGCTGTGGGGTGCGCTGGCGTCCCATCTTGGGCTGGCCCAATCCCTGACCGCCGCCGCGGCGCTGCTCGCCGCCACCGCCGCCAGTGTGGCGGTGCTGCCACTGCTGCCCGACACCGGTCGGCTGGACCGCACAACGTCGACCGCCTGGCCAACGCCGACACTAGTGTTCGAACCCGAACCCGCCGACGGCCCCGTGCTGATCTGGACCTCCTACCGGGTCGCCGCCCAGCGGTTCGACGAGTTCCGCCGCGCCATGATGCACGTGCGGGGCTCCCGGCTACGCACCGGCGGCTACGGCTGGCGGCTTTATCGCAGCGGTGACGAACCCGACGTCGTCGTCGAACAGTTCACCGTGCCGTCCTGGGGCGAGTTTTACCGTCAGCACACCACCCGCTGGCTGGGCTCCGATCACGCCGCGGTGGCCGCGGCGATGGCCCTCACCCGCAACGGGCGCGCCGAGCAGCATTGGTTCCTCGCGGTAGCCGGCTGAAGCCTCGCGGAGGACAAATGCGGAATGTGGGCAGCCGCCACGGTGAAGGTCTTCCACAGTGCGACGCTTTCGGCCCGCACCCCCTGGCACGGCGGCAGACCGTTCCGAAGTTCGGCCGAGATCCACTCAGGCCGACAGCGCTGGCCGATCAAGTCTTCAGCCACTACAGCGTCGACGACGGACGCCCTCGGCACGGCCGGAGAGGACCCCGACCGGCGAACGGAACCACCGTTCACTGGCCCACCGGTGCAAATACGACTCACGCAACCATGCCTCCTAGCGCTGGCGTGGATAGAGGTGGGCAAACCTTTTTGAATTCTTACCCCGCCTTTATGACCTTGCGGTACCAGAGGCGCGCCGCGCGATCCAGAGGGCCGGCCAACAACGCCGACATGATTTCGGCAGGTCCCAGCCACGGCGGCTCGATGCTGCGCGGCCGCTCGATGATCGCTTTGACGACGACGTCTGCGGCCTGCTCCGGCGACAGACTCGGAAGTTTGCCCAGCGTCCGCGTGGGCTCAATCATCCGGGTGCGCACCAATCCGAAGTAAATAGATGTCACATCGACACCGTCGGCGTGCAGCTCCGGTGCCACGCAGCGCAGCCACCGATCGAACGCGCCCTTGGAGGCCTGGTAGACCCCCCACTGCGGCCCGGGCGCGACGCGAACAGCGACACTTGACACGTTGACGATGTGCCCACCACCGTGCTCGCGCATCGCGGGAAGCAGCCCGAGTAGCAGCCGGATCGGGCCCAGGTAGTTGATGCCGATGGTGCGCTGGAAATCTTGGGGCCGGTCATACTGTTGGTGCAGCGACCGGCGGATCGATTTGCCCGCGTTGCTCACCACCAGGTCGAGCGGCCCGTGGTTCTCGGCGATCTGCTTCGTCACCGCGGCGACGGCGTCCTCGTTGGTGAGGTCGGCCGGGTAGGCGATCGCGCGTCCGCCGCTGGCAGTGATCGATGCCACCAGGTGGTCCAGCTTGTCGACCGAGCGGGCAAGCAGAAGCGTGGTGGCTCCTGCCGCGGCGAGCCGGCGGACGGTCGCCTGCCCGATACCGTATGACGCACCCGTTACGAGAGCGGTCTTTCCCGACATGGCCAGCCGCAGCCGCTCCGGATGTGATGTCCGCGAAGGGTTGACAAATTTGTCGATCGCCTGGGCTGCGATGCTCATCGCACGGGTTGGCTCACGCGGCTAAGCGATGGCTGTCTTTTCCAGGTCCCGCTAGCTGATGCCGACGATGTCCTGCGCGATGGCCGCGACACGCGTTTGGGCGGCCGAGACGATACGCTGCCGATTCCTGTGGGCTTCTTCATAGGCAATGATCGCTCGAACATCGCCGGGATCACTGAGGTCCTTGACCGCAGCCACCGCTTCGCCGACATTGAGCTCGTCGTAATCGGCGATAGGCAGCTCAGCGGGTGCAAGGACGCCGGCAGCGCTGCGCGCGGAATGCAACGCATCGGCAGCCTGGTCGGCTCCCTCCTCGCGGGTGACTTTCTCGGCAGCCTCCAAAGCCGCGTCCCGCGAGGCTGAGAGTGCCTTTGTCGCCACATCACCGGCACGGGATCCACGCCTGAGCGCCTCGCTGAGCGCCGGCCCGGTGGCGCGCAGTGCCTCCACAGCCCTGTCAACTCCACGGGCGGACCATGAAGCCGGCAGATTGACCAGTTTCACAGCGGTGCCGGTGGCCGCCTGCAACGGGGTGCGGCGAAGCGCAGCGGGACCGCCGAGCGCGTCCTCGGCCAGCACGGTGGTCAGCCAGTCCACCGTCGCCGAGTGCGCGGTGATCAGGCGCGACGCCAGGTTCTCGATGTCCGGGCGTTGTGCGGCGACTGCCAGTGCTTTCACGTATCGGGCACGGTCCAGAAGTTGGTCCTCAAGGGCAAGGTCGCCTAGCAGCGCCTCATCGAACGGTTGCGCCTGTTCGGTTAGGGCCTTGACTGCCGCGGCGGCGCGGCCCAGGAATGGTCCCACCACATCGGGGAAGCCCCCAAGTTCGCGGATCGCTGCCTCTATGGCCTCGGCTCGGTCGCGACCGTTAGCGGCATTCTGGGTGAGCTCGCGACGCACCGCCTCGGTGCGAGCCTGCGCGACGCGGGTTTCTGCGATCTGGATTTCGGTGTTGGTGAGATCAAGTATGGCGCGCAGCTGCGCGAGCAGCCGAGTCGTATCCGGTGTAGTCACAACGAATTCCCCTCCAGGGTAGATAGCTTGTGTGGCGCGACGTGCACCTGTAATAGTGCTACCCGTTCACGGCCACCAGATAACGCCCACCGCCGCAGTGTTACCCACCCGCAAATCATTGGTCGTTTTCGACAGGCTCGGCGAAGATCCGACCAGGATCCGCCAACGTCTGACGGTGCTATCGCCATCTCGTCGTAACGCGTCAGCAAGAGGAATTGAGCAGGATCGAGGACACCCTCGACCAACCACAGCATCGATGTGCGCTTGCCCGTCTACACCGACGATCTCCCCGACGGCCCCTAACTCACCGGAGCTACTCCGGACGAACCGAAACCCCACCACGTCGCGGCACACATATCCAGCGCAACTCCTCCTGCGCGCACCACAGCGCCAAGCGCAGCAGCCCTTGCGTCAACATGGCCGGTCCTGACCGTCATCGGTCGCACCCAGCCATCGCCTCATCACGGCACGGCTTACCTCTGCCAGCGCCCATTGCCTCAGGCGGCTGTTTCTACTGGCGGCAGGCCTCCATAGATACCTGCATAGGAGACTAGTTGTCTCGCTCGCCTCCGTGGCGTCCGTGCCCGGGTCTTTGCCATTGTGGCGGCTGAGGAATGGGATACCAGGGCGGCCTCATCGCCGGCGGTTCGTAGGCGGGCGTCAGCAGAATCGGAGGAAACCCGGGCAGCGGCAACTGAATAACCGGCGCCGGCAAAGTCGCGGGGGCTGGCCCCACCGGCGCGGCCGGCGGACCGGGCGACGCGGGCGCATGTGGCAGCGCCCTCGGCGGGGGCGCAACTTCTTGCGGCATCACGTCGGGCGCGGCCTCCTGTTACGGCGTCTGCGGTGATCCATCAGCCGGGTCAGGTATGGGTATGGATTGGGGTACCGGCCTCGGGTCGACGGGCTGGACGTTCTCTATTTTTGGGGGCGCGGCCGCCAGTGCCTTCGGATGAAACACGCTCTCGCCCGGCGCGGCGCGCTGATCAGCCGCCGTTTGGATGTTGACGGCGAGTGAAACCACCAATCCCACCACACCTACAGCGAAGATTGTGGTCAGTGCGCTGCCCGCGAGCAGGAACGGCTTGCGGTTTTGTGCTACCTCGTCGGGACCCTGCATCACTGCATCGAAATGGTCGACTCCGGTCGAATCCTGATCCCGTTCTCGCGAATAGGCCAGCCCGACCGTGGTGGCATCGATGCGGGACGCGTTGGCTGCCGCTAGTGCTGCGGCGCGGGCCAGCGCGAGCTCTGGTTCATCGGGCGCCCGCACCGGCAGCGAGAGCAGGCGCTCCAGATTTGACTTCACCGACAGCGCGTCCGCGCCGGAGCCAACCACGAACATGCCGTCCGGCCGCGGCTCCTGCGTTTCCAGGCCGGCAACCATATCGGTCACCGCGGCCATCGCATCGGCGCCCGCCAGGCTGCGACTGACCAGTTTCACGATGGAACCGTCGGCGGTTTGGACAACCGACAAGGTCGCCGTGTCGGGCTCCACGACCATCAGCGCTGTCGTGTCGTACCCGACTGCCTTACCGATTGCCTGCGCGAGCGCACCGGCTGCTTGCGCTTCAGAGAACAGCGTCACGTCGTCGATGCCGCGTTCGGACAGAGCTTGTTGCAGCGCGGCCGCCTCGGCGCGGTCCTTCCATGCCACGCCGGTCGAAACCAGGTGGTGGCCGGCCGCGACCGCGCCTTCCCGGGTACCGAGCACCGCGTCGATAACTTGATCGGACGGGCTCGAGATTGCACCGCCGTCGCTGGCGGAAAGCTCGAAGGCATCCCGGTCGACCGTGACTCCCTCGGCCTTTTCGCCCTCGACCAGCACCATACGGACGACGGTGGGTGTCATTGACACGCCGAGTACGACTTCCACCGCCCCTCCGCCCCTCCAGAGAAATCGCCTTCCAGCTGTCGGTCCACGGCATCGCGGACACGATGCTTCGAGCGTGCGCCCTCCACCAGGGGCTCAAAAGGGTCCAAGGTCCCGATATCACCGAGAGGTCCGCAGCGCGATGATCTCGTGGACTTTGCAAGTATTCCGACTGTGCCACCGAACCGGCGGTTTGACCCCAACGATGACGATCTCATCCCTGTGCGGCGACGTCGACCCGGCCTTGCGCCTGTTGAGGCGGCGATGCCGCCCGGCAGGTGCGCCGACGGTTCATCAGCGAGAAAATCGTGTCGCGCAAGACACCACTACGGAAGCTCGTCGGTTCAGCCGAACTGTACTGGCTGGCCACCTGGTTTCGCCCGCTGTTCGACGTCCTGCGCGACCTACTGGTCAATCTGTCGGTGTTTCCCATCTGCTTGACGCTGGGACTGGGCGTGGGCGCCTACCATCTGCTGATGCTCGGCCGGGCGCGGCAGCGGCTGGTCAATCATGTTGAGCGGCTTCATCAACGGCATCCTCGGCATCGTGTTGACCCGCGACCCGCTCACCGAGCTCTACTGCGACAAGGCCTGCTCAACCATGGACGCAACCTCGGCTTCACCGTCGCCCAAGCCGCCCTGAAAAACGGACCCATCACTTCCGGCAGCATTCAGCCTCATCCCTCACCCACATCGCCGACGACAACGTGCGCATACCCGTGCAAGTGCAAAACTTCGGCGGCCCCGTCGACGGGATGGCAACTGCGCCAATGCCTACTCTCAAGCCACTGCTCACCTCAGCGCCCGACGCGCCCCGCCGACGCCGTGGCCGCCACTGCCGACCGCGGCTGCGGTCCCCCTAGCCCTTAGCCTTCGGCCGGAACCTCGACGGCAGCAACGTCGGCATCGGCGTCCACTGATGGCCGGCTAGCGCTAATCGGACCGCAGTCCAGTTAATGCATTCGGTTATACGAGAATGAAATGATGGACCGACGGCCGCCCTACCTTTGGGTAGAGCGGCCGTCTTGGCTGCGGTTCTGGTTTACAGCGGGATAAATCGATCCAGCAGCCAGACGCCCCATGTCGCTAGGTCGTTATTCCACACGACAGGCGCGCCAGCCGCCCAATCCGGCGTCGGCGGCGCCGGTGGCGCCCATGCTGGCACGAAGTCGTCCCGGTCTACCGGCGCTCGGAAATCGTCCCGATCAACCGGTAGCCGCAGATCATCGCGATCAACCGGTAGCCGCAGATCATCGAGATCAACCGGTAGCCGCAGATCATCGCGATCACCGTGCCACACAGGGCCTGGAATCGGCGGTGGCACAGGGTCATCGCTGTCGGCGTGCGCAAGACCAGTGCCTAAGCCAAGTGCACCGAACCCGAGTACACCGGCGATCCCTGCACTTACTGCGAATTTCTGGAGACGGGGCGACCCGCCGCGCGGTTACCCCGGCGAGCGCATCGGCTGACGGCCTCGCGAGCCTACTGGTCCAAGCCGATCCCGAGCCGGTCAGTCACGGCGAAGAGCTCTTCGTAGATCGACCCGGGGATTGAGTACGATTCGGTCTCTGAAACCTGAGCAAAGTGTTCGGCGATGTCGTCGGCAGTGGCGGTGACATCCTTTTCAGCCAGCCAGCCGTCGCCGATACCGATAAACACCCGTCCGTATCTGCCAGCCAAGGCGGAGTAGTTCTGGTGGGTGCTTTCGCATGCGCGACTTGCCAGATACGTGACCATCGGGACAACCTTTTCCGGCGCTATCAAGTCCTTAAGCCCAGTTTCGTCCAATGTCTTCGCATCTACCGTCTCGGTGACCATACGCGAGAACCCAAAGGGCAATACGGTGTTGGAGAGGATGCCGTGCTCGGCCCCTTCTAGAGAAATGACGTTGCTCAGCCCGACTAGGCCAGCCTTCGCGGCACCATAGTGCGCCTCGAGATGCTGTCCGAACATCCCGCCTGATGATGAGATGAACACGAACCTGCCGTAGCCCTGTTTCTTCATCACCTTGAATGCCGGCTGGGTCAAGTAGAAACCGCCGTCCAGATGCACGCTGAGCATCTGCCGCCACTGAGTCGGCGTCATTTCATCGAGCGCGATGCTGTTGAAGATGCCGGCGTTGCTGACCACCGCGTCGAGGCGACCGAAGTTGTCGACGGCGGCTCGGATGATCGCCTCCCCGCCCTCTGGGCTGTCCACGGAATCGTACGAAGCAACTGCCGTACCACCTGCGGCGGAAATTTCGGCGACCACGTCATCGGCGACCTGGTTGTCGGCACCCTCACCGTGCATGGATCCGCCGAGATCGTTGACTACAACAGAGGCTCCGCGCTTCGCTAAATCCAGCGCGTAAAGGCGGCCCAGTCCTCGACCTGCACCTGTTACAACAGCGACTTGATCCGTGAAGTCGATCATCAAATTCCTTTCCGCCAACAGAGGCCTTGGAGACACCGTAACAGCGGAACAAACATTTGGTAAAACGTCCGCCAGTCGCGAATCATCGCAAGGTGGCCACCGTTAGCTGATAGGCCATGAGCGGTAACTGGGCGGATCCTCTCCTGAGGTCCAGTTCAGAGGAGGCTGCTCATGTCGGTGCTGGGGATTGCGCTTGATCCGTCGACTGTGATCGTTGCGGTG
>JBLNEK010000278.1:0-3595 GCA_050262635.1 Candidatus Sericytochromatia bacterium
CGCGCGGGCGGCATCGACCACCGCCGGGTCGACGTTCGCGATGCCGGAATAGGTGCCGGCCAGCAGCGGCGGAATGCCCAGCAGCATCAGCGCGACCGTCGGCGGCAGCAGGCCCAGCCCCCACAAGAGCACCGCCAGCAGAAGCACACCGAGGGTCGGCAGGGCGCGCAGCGCGTTGACTCCGGTGACGACGACGAACGTGCCGCGGCCGGTGTGCCCGACCAGCATGCCGACGGGGACGGCGATCACCGCCGACACCGCGACCGCCACGACCGTGTACTGCAGGTGCTCGATAGTGCGCGCGAGCAGTCCGGCGTTGCCGCCCCAGTTGGCGGCGGTGAAGATGTAGGCCAGCGCCTCCTGCAGGAAGTTCATCGGGCCGCCCGTAACCCCGACGTCTTCGCGCGAGCGCTCATCCCCGACTTATTGGTCTTCGCGCGAGCGCTCATCCCCGGTTTGTCGGTCTTCGCGCGAGCGCTCATCCACGGTTTGTTGGTCTTCGCGCGAGCGCTCATCCACGGCGTCGCGATCTTGCCCGCCACCAGGATGACGGTGTCAACGACGATCGCGAGCACGAAGATCGCGATGATGCCTGCGATGATCTGACTGCTCTTGTCCGACTGGTAGCCCTCGGTGAACCAGGTGCCCAGTCCGCCGATGCCGATCACCGACCCCACCGACACCATCGAGATGTTTGTTACCGCCACCACGCGCAGCCCGGCTACGAGCACCGGAATCGACAGCGGCAATTCGATTTTCAGCATTCGCGTCAGCGGCCGGTAGCCCACCGCCGTGGCGGCGTCGCGCACCTGCGCCGGCACCGCGTCCAGGGCCTCGGGCACCGCGCGGACCAACAGCGCGGTGGTGTAGAGCGTCAGCGCCACGATCACGTTGGCCTCGTCGAGGATCCGCGTCGGGATGACCAGCGGCAGCACCACGAACAACGCCAGCGACGGGATGGTGAAGATGATGCTCGCGGTCACCGTCGTCAGTCGCCGCAGCATCCGCGTGCGCTGCACCAGCGCCCCTAGCGGAACCGCGATCACCAGGCCGAGCAGAACCGGGATCAGCGACAGCCGCATGTGGATCAGCGCCAGCTCCCAGGCGTCATCAAGGTGGGTAAGCAGATACCTCATTGCCGTTGCTTCTCGATGATCTCCAGCACGTCGGATGCGCGGAACCCGCCCAGCAGCTTGCCGTCGGCGTCCACCGCGATGCCGATGCCCGTCGGCGACGACAGCGCCGAGTCCAGGGCTTGGCGTAAAGTCCCATCGGGGCGCAGCAGCGAGCCGCCCGCCACCAGTTCGTCGCCTCTGTGCCACCCACGGGGTGACCCGCCTTCGGTCACGAGCTCCCAATCACTTTCCCGGGGAACGTTTTTCACCGGAAGGCCGGTGGCGTGGAGGAACTGCAGTTTTCGGTATCCGCGGTCGGCGCCGATAAAGCCCGCGACGAAGTCATTGGCCGGTTCGGAGAGCAACCGCGCCGGTGCGTCGTACTGCTGCAGCACTCCGCCTGGTGCGAATACCGCAACCTTGTCGCCAAGCTTGACGGCCTCATCGATGTCGTGGGTGACGAACACGATCGTCTTGTGCAGCTCGTCCTGAAGCCGCAGCATCTCGGCTTGAAGTTCCTCGCGGACCACAGGGTCGACGGCGCTGAACGGCTCGTCCATCAACAGAATTGGCGGATCGGCGGCCAATGCGCGGGCCACCCCGACCCGCTGCTGCTGACCACCCGACAGCTGCGCGGGGTAGCGGCCGGCCAACTTCAGGTCGAGGCCCACCCGCTCCATCACCTCGAGCGCGGCGCGCCGCGCGCGCCGGCGCGACTGGCCCAGCAGCACCGGCACGGTGGCGACGTTGTCGACCACCCGCTGGTGCGGCATCAGCCCCGCGCTTTGGATGACATAGCCGATGCCCAGCCGCAGCTTGACCGGGTTGACCTTGGTGACATCGGCGCCGTCGACGGTGAGGGTGCCGGCAGTGGGCTCGATCATCCGGTTGATCATCCGCATCGACGTCGTCTTGCCGCAGCCCGACGGGCCGACGAACACCGCGAGCGTGCCCTTTGGCACCTCAAGCGTCAGGTTGTCGACCGCGACGGTGCCGTCGGGGTAGGTCTTCGTGACGCCCTCGAAGGTGATCACTTGGCGACCGGCTTGTCGAAGCCGTTGGCCTGTACCCACTTTCGGGCTGCGTCGTCCGGGTCTATGCCGGAGTTCCCGGACACTGCGGTGTTGAGGTCAATCAGGTCCTGGGTGGTCAGCTTGGCCGAAACCGCGTCCAGCACAGTCTTGAGCTGGTCTGACATCTTCTGAGAGCTCGCCAGCGGGACGACGTTGGCGGCCAGGAAGTTGTTCTTCGGGTCTTCCAGCACGACAAGGTCGTTCTGCGGGATCGCGGGCGAGGTGCTGAAGATGTCGGCAGCGGTGACGGTGCCATTGACCAGTGCCCGCACAGTCGCCGGGCCGCCGCCGTCGCTGATCGCGACGAAGTTCCCGGGGCTGATGTCCAAGCCGTACTTCGCCTTCAGCCCCGGCAGTCCCTCGGTGCGGTTGAGAAACTCCGACGGAGCACCGAACTTCACCTCGGCCGAATGGGCGGCAAGGTCACCGATGGTCTTGAGGTTCCACTTCGTCGCGGTGTCGCGCGTGACGGCAACCGTGTCGGTGTCGGCGGCCGGTGACGGGGTGAGGATGGACAGGTCACCCGGCAACACCCTCAGCAACGCAAGCACCACGGCGTCGGGGCTCGTGGCGGTGGTCTTCGGGTTGAAGTACTGCAGCAGATTGCCGGTGTATTCCGGGATGAGGTCAATCGAATGATCCTTCACCGCAGGGATATACGTCTCGCGGCTGCCGATGCCGAATTGCCGGCGGATCGTGAAGTCGTTGGCCTCCAACGCTTGCGCGTAGATCTCGGCGATGATCTTCGACTCCGGAAAGTCGGCGGACCCCACGGTGATCGACTTCAGGTCGCCTGACACCGGGCCACCGCCCAGCGGATTGGAGCTTCCGCACCCGACCAGCAAAAATGCCAGGACGTCGGCCGCGAGCAAGACCACAATCAAGCCCCGCGGGCCCCTTCGCATCCACCGACCCTAGCGCGTCGGATGGTTTATTCTCGGCGCGAAAGGCAAGATAGAGACATGACCAGCGATGCTCATCTGCCGCCTGAGCCGCCGCCTGTCGACGTGCCGGCACACAGCGGCGGCAGCAGCGACGCCCCCCAACCGAAGTCGGCCGTGAAGTTCACCCGGACGGCCGCCGCGTGGTGGTCTCTGATCTTCGGGCTGCTGATACTGGTCCTCCTGTTGATCTTCATCGGCCAGAACACCGATTCGACGACGGTGCACTTCCTGGGCTGGCACTGGAATACCCCGGTGGCTGTGGCGATTCTCGTGTCTGCCGTGTGTGGCGCGGGCATCGCGGTGCTGACGGGCGCCGCCCGCATGTTCCAGTTGCGGCGCGCGGCGAAGAAGAACCTGCGCGGCGGCCGCTAGCGGACGCGCTGCTGCGCAGCGGTGATTTCGGCGGCCACGGTGTCCGGGTGCGTGTACGGGACCATGTGGTTGCCGTCGACGGTCACCAACC
>JBLNEK010000279.1:0-9794 GCA_050262635.1 Candidatus Sericytochromatia bacterium
ATGCGGCAGGTTCAGCCCGTTGTGGATCAACAGATCGATGCGCCGCCGCGGATCCCGCGAGCGGGTGCAACACTCGGCCAGGCTCTTGGAGCTGGCGTTCTTCCAGTAACCGACCAGCTCATGGGTGTAGGCCGCCCAGTTGTCGAAATAGTGGTAGAACGACCCGCTGGTGACCCCGAGTCGGGTGCAGACCTCGGCCAGCTTCAGTCCGGCGTAGCCGCGCTCAGCCAACACGTCGAGGCCGGTCTCGAAGTACGCTCTCCGCGACAAGCCCGTCGACGCCATGAGAGGGCCCATAGCCGCAAATTGCCTAAGCTAATCGCTTCGGTGAGAAAACCGACAGCCACTTGAAGCGTCGATTACCACTCCGTCAATTCAACGGGCCCACGTTCTTAGAAATACCAAGCCCGTGTGACAGAATGCGTAGGTGCCAAAGGCATCCAGGGGGCCTGGAAGACCGCCCGCAGCGAAGGCCGCGGATACCCGAGAACGCATCGTGCAGGCCGCGCGGCAGGTTTTCAGCGAACTCGGTTACGACGCCGCTACGTTTCAGGAAATCGCCGTTCGTGCCGACCTGACGCGGCCGGCAATCAACCATTATTTCAAGAGCAAGAAGCTGCTCTATCGCGAAGTCGTCGAGCGCACCAACGAAATGGTCGTCGTGAAAAGCGTGCAAACGGCGTTCGCGGCGCCGACTCTCCTTGGGCAGTTGGAGGGCTTCATCAGCGCCGCGGTGGGATCTGATTTGGAGGACCGCTCGGCCGCGGCGTTCCTGGTCACCTCGGTGCTCGAATCCCAGCGCCATCCCGAACTCCGCCGGGAGGATCACGACGCGCTGCTGGGCACGCGGCAGTTCCTGACGTGGGCGGTGACGGGTGCGATCGAGCGAGGCGAACTCACCAGCGACACTCCCGTCGAACAGCTCGTCGAGGTGATGACGGCGATGTTCTGGGGCATGGGTTTCTACGCCGGATTCGTGGGCGGTCACGACGAGCTGGAGATGATTACCGAGCACTTCAAGAGGCTCATGATCGGCAAGCTCTGGGACTGGAAGACCTGAACTCGTCGAGTGAGATGCGGCACACCGCCGCATAGGTTACCTAACTTGTTCTGTAGCATAGCTAGCAAATGAGCGAGCTGCAGACACCTGTGGACCCCGTCCCGTCGGTACGCGCACACGGTGACAGCTGGGACATCACCGAGAGCGTCGGCGCGACCGCGCTGGGCGTCGCGGCAGCCCGGGCCGCGGAGACCGCTCAAACCGATCCGCTGATCCGCGATCCGTACGCCTACCTGCTGGTGTCTGCCGCCGGGCCGCAATGGGCCGAAATGGCGGCCGGCGCCTCGGCCTGGTACGGCGACGACGACCCCTGCGACGAGGAGCAGGACGACGTCGGACGGCTGATCGACGAGATGTCGCGCAGCTACCAGGCCGTGCGCACACACTTCTTCGACGAGTTCTTCGGCGCCGCGTGCCGCGACGGCGTCCGGCAGGCGGTGATCATGGCGGCGGGCCTGGACTCGCGGGCCTATCGGCTGGACTGGCCGACAGGCACCGTCGTCTTCGAGATCGACCAGCCGAAGGTGCTCGCGTACAAAGGCGCCACGCTCGACGCGCACGGCGCGGTTCCGAAGGCGATGCGCCGTGCCGTCGCTGTCGACCTGCGCAACAACTGGCCGGCGGCATTGATCGACGCCGGCTTCAACCCGCGCCAGCCGACCGCGTGGCTGGCCGAGGGGCTGTTGCCCTACCTGCCCGCTGACGCCCAGGATCGCCTGTTCGAGATGGTGACCCGGCTCAGCGTGCCGGGCAGCCGCGTCGCCGTTGAGGCGTTCGCGTCGCATGCGTCACGGACCGACGAGCAGCGCGCGGCCTGGCGCGAACGCACCGATCGGCTGCGTCGTCAATTGGGATTGAACGACGACTTCGAGGCGTTGATCTACCAGGAACCCGATCGTGCCGACGCCGGGCAGTGGCTGGGCGACCACGGCTGGCGGGTGACCGCCGTTGATAGCCACGACGAGATGGCCCGGCTCGGTCGTCCGGTGCCTGAGGAGCTGATGCTTCAGAGCGTCTCCAGCGTGCTGCTCACGGCACAGCGATGACGACCAAACCTTCACTCTGACAATAGGATTCAGGAGAATAAGATGAGCGCACTGCGCACCGATGACGACACCTGGGACATCGCGACGAGCGTAGGCAGCACCGCGGTGATGGTGGCTGCCGCTAGGGCGGCCGAGACCGCTCGGCCCGACCGGCTGATCAACGACCCGTACGCGCAGATCCTCGTCGAGGGCGCCGGCACCGGGGTATGGGAGCAGATGCTCGACGAAGAGGTGCCCGCCAAGCTGGCCGCCGTCGATGAGGAGGCGGCCGCGATTTTCGAGTACATGCGCAGCTACCAGGGCGTGCGGACCTACTTCTTCGACGCGTTCTTCGCCGATGCGACTTCCGCGGGTATCCGTCAGGTCGTCATCCTCGCGTCGGGGCTCGACTCGCGTGCCTACCGCATCGATTGGCCTACGGGCACCGTCGTCTTCGAGATCGACCAGCCCAAGGTCCTCGAGTACAAAGCGGCGACGCTGGCCGCGCACGGCGTGCAGCCGTCGACGCAGCGCCACGAGGTGCCCATCGATCTGCGCCAGGATTGGCCGTCCGCCCTGCGCTCCGCAGGGTTCGACCCGTCGCAGCCCACCGCGTGGCTGGCGGAAGGCTTGTTGATGTATCTGCCCGCGGCCGCTCAGGACCGGCTGTTTGAGCAGATCACCGCGCTGTCCGCCCACGGCAGCCGCGTCGCGGTGGAGACCGCCGGGCGCCATGCGCCCGAGCGCCGCGAGGAGATGCGGCAGCGCTTCGAGCGCATTCGCGACCAGCTCGGCATGCAGGAGGGCCCCGACATCAGCGAGCTGACCTACGACGACCCCGAGCGCGCGGACGTCGCACAATGGCTCGACGAGCATGGCTGGGCCGCGACCGCCGAGGCGTCGCACGTGGTCCAACGTCGGCTGGGTCGCCACGTGGAGGTGCCGGTCGACGACGGCGACGCCTTCGCGACGTTCGTTACCGCCGAGAGGCTTGCGGTCAGCTCGCCGACAGTGAACTGACCGACGCGACACGCCGTGCAGGCGTCGCCGGTTGCACACTCGGGCGGATCAAGCCGCCAATCGGCTGGGCCAACCGGTTGGTTAGGATCGCGGTCATCCGGTCAGGAAATCAACGTCGAGGAGGACCGGGCATGACCACCGAATCCGTCGCACCCACGCAACAGAGCACTTCTGCGCCGAACGTCGCCGAAACCGTCGCCCGGCTTCGTCGCACCTTCGCCACCGGGCGCACCCGCAGAATCGAGTGGCGCCAGGACCAGCTGCGCAAACTCGAGAAGCTGATGATCGACAACGAGGCGGCGATTGCCGACGCGCTCGCCAAAGACCTGGGGCGCAAACCGTTCGAGGCGTGGCTGGCCGACGTCGTCAGCGTGGCCGGTGAGGCCAAGGACGCCGCGCGCAACGTCCGCAAGTGGGCGAAGCGCCGGTATCGGCTGCTGGAGCTCTCACAGCTGCCCGGCCGCGGCTGGGTGGAGTACGAGCCTTACGGCACTGTGCTGATCATCGGCGCGTGGAACTTCCCGTTCGCGTTGACGCTGGGCCCTGCGGTCGGCGCGATAGCCGCGGGAAACACTGTGGTGCTCAAGCCATCTGAGGTGGCGCCGGCGTCGTCGGCGCTGATGGCCGAGCTGGTGGCGCGCTACTTGGACAACGACGCAATAGCGGTGATCGAGGGGGATGCCTCGGTGAGCCAGGAGCTCATCGCGCAGGGCTTCGACCATCTGCTGTTCACCGGCGGCACCGAGATCGGCCGCAAGGTGTACGAGGCGGCGGCGCCACACCTGACGCCGGTCACGCTCGAACTCGGCGGCAAGAGCCCGGTGATCGTCGCAGCCGACGCCGACATCGACGTCGCGGCCAAACGGATCGCCTGGACGAAGCTGCTGAACTCCGGCCAGATCTGCATCGCGCCGGACTACGTGCTGGCCGATGCGAAGATCCGCGACCAGCTGGTCGGCAAGATCGCCGACGCCATCTCGTCCTGGGAGGTCGACCACCCGGAAGGGATGCGGATCGTCAATGAGCGCCACTTCGACCGGCTCACCGGCGCGCTCGCCGCGACGAAGGGCGAGCTGGCCGTCGGCGGCGGTTCCGACGCGGCGAAGGTGCGAATCCACCCGACCGTTGTCGTCGATCCCGATCCGGAGGAGCCCCTGATGAAGGACGAGATCTTCGGCCCGATCCTACCGGTGGTAACCGTCGAAAACCTCGACGAGGCAATCGCTTTCGTCAACTCGCGGCCCAAGCCGCTGGCGGCCTACCTGTTCACCAAGGCCAAGGCGGTGCGCGAGCGGGTGATCAAAGAGGTGTCCGCGGGCGGCATGGTGGTCAACCACCTGGTGTTCCACTTCGCCACGAACAAGCTGCCGTTCGGCGGTGTCGGCCCGTCGGGCATGGGCGCCTACCACGGCAAGTTCGGCTTCGAGGAGTTCAGTCACCGCAAGTCCGTGATGACCAAGCCCACCCGGCCCGACCTCTCCGCGATGATCTACCCGCCTTACACCGAGAAGGCGTGGAAGCTTGCGCGGAAACTCTTCTGACGCATCACTTTTCGTCGTCGGTAACCCAGGAAAGGAAGGTTCAGTGCCAGGAGTGCAGGATCGCGTCATCGTCGTCACCGGAGCGGGAGGCGGTCTCGGCCGCGAGTACGCGCGGACTCTGGCCCGCGAGGGCGCAAGCGTCGTCGTCAACGACCTCGGCGGCTCCCGCGACGGCACCGGCGCCGGACATTCGATGGCCGATCAAGTGGTGCAGGAGATCAAGGACGCCGGCGGCCAGGCCGTGGCGAACTACGACAGCGTGGCCGACGCCGACGGGGCCGCCAACATCGTCAAGACCGCGGTCGACGAGTTCGGTGCGATCCACGGCGTGGTGAGCAACGCCGGCATCCTGCGCGACGGCACCTTCCACAAGATGCCGTTCGAGAACTGGGACTCCGTGCTCAAGGTGCACCTGTACGGCGGCTACAACGTGATCCGTGCGGCCTGGCCGCATTTCCGCGAGCAGAGCTTCGGCCGCGTGGTCGTCGCGACGTCCACCAGCGGGCTGTTTGGCAACTTCGGCCAAGCCAACTACAGCGCCGCCAAGCTCGGACTCGTCGGCCTGATCAACACGCTCGCCCAGGAGGGCGCGAAGTACAACATCAAGGCCAACGCGGTTGCGCCGATCGCCGCGACCCGGATGACCGAGGACATCCTGCCGCCGGAGGTGTTCAAGAAGCTGACGCCGGAGTACGTCGCGCCGGTGGTGGCTTACCTGTGCAGCGAAGAAGTGCCCGACACCGCGTCGGTGTTCATCGTCGGGGGCGGCAAAGTGCAGCGCGCCGCGCTGTTCCAGAATGAGGGCGTGACGTTCTCCGACGTGCCGTCGGTGGACGAGGTGGCCGCCAAGTGGAACGAGATCGACGACCTGTCGGCAGCCAAGCAGGCCAGCTTCTCGCTCGGCTAACGTGAAAGCCGTTGTCGCCGAGGATCTTTGCGGGCCCTCGGGACTGGTCTACTGCGACGTCGAGGATGTTGCGGACGAGGTAACCGGCGCAGTGGTCATCGACGTCCGCGCGGCCGGGGTGTGCTATCCCGACCTGCTGGTGATCCGCGGCGAGTACCAGATGAAGGCGACGCCGCCGTTCGTTCCCGGCTCGGAGGTCGCCGGGGTGGTGGTGTCCGCGCCGGAGGGATCGGGTTTCCTCCCCGGCGAAAGGGTGGCATCCGGAACGATGCACGGCGGCTATGCCGAGCGGATCGGTGTTCCGCCCGAAGGTGTGATGCACACCCCTGCCGGGCTCGACGATGCAGAAGCGGCAGCGCTGCTGCGCAACTACCAGACGATGTACTTCGGGCTGGCGCGCCGCGGTGCGCTCCGTCCCGGGGAGAGGGTTCTGGTGCTGGGCTCGGCAGGCGGCGTCGGCACGGCTGCGGTGCAAGTGGCAAAAGCCATGGGCGCGTTCGTGATTGCCGCGGTGCATCGGCAATCAGCGCTGGACTACGTCGGCTCCCTGGGCGCCGACGTGGTGCTGCCGCTGACCGACGGCTGGCTGGCGGCGGTGCGCGAGCACACGGGCGGTGAGGGCGTGAACCTGGTGGTGGACCCGGTGGGTGGCGACGCGTTCGACGACGCGATCCGCGCGCTGGCGCCCGAGGGCCGGCTGCTGGTGCTCGGCTTCGCTGCAGGGGCCATCCCGACGGTCAAGGTGAATCGGCTGTTGATGCGCAACGTCGGGGTGCTCGGCGTCGGCTGGGGCGAGTACTTCCTCACCCATCGCGGCGCCGAGCAGCTGTTCGGTCACGGCGTGAGCCAGCTGGTGAAGGCCGGGATGAAGCCCCCGGCACCGGTTCGCTATCCGATGTCGCAGGCGCGCGACGCACTGCAGCTGCTCGCCGACGGCGGCGTCTTGGGCAAGCTGGTGCTCGAGCCATAACCGAGTCCGGGGAGTAGCTTGGCAACAATGACTCCCAAGTTCTCCGCGGTTGTCCTTGCGGCAGTTCCCTTCGTACTCTTCGCCACACCGGCTCACGCCGACGAGGTCGAGGTCGGACCGGGTGTCGGGGTGGGACCGGCCGTAGAGATCGGTGCCGCGAACGACCCCTTTCTGGACGACATTGTGGACATGGTCAGCGAAGGATCCGCCCTGGCGCCACCGTCGCGTTGAGTGATCCGGCATGAGCGCACCTGAGGTCCTTCTCGTTGCGCTCGCGATCGCGATCGGGCTGGTCGGCATCCTGGTGCCGCTGTTGCCGGGGCTGCTGCTGGTGTATGCGGCGATTCTGGTGTGGGCGGTCGTCGAGCACACCGTGGCGTCCTGGGTGACGTTGGGAATCATCACCGCGCTTGTCGGTGCGACGACTGCCGTGAAGTACCTGTGGCCGGTGCGTCGGATGCGCGCGGCCGAGGTGCCGACGTCCACTCTGCTCGTCGGTGCGGCTCTGGGCGTCGTCGGGTTCTTCGTGATCCCGGTGCTGGGCCTCGCGCTGGGCTTCGTCGGCGGGGTGTACCTCGCCGAGTGGTCGCGGCACCGGGACCAGCGGCGAGCGTGGGCGTCGACTGTGCACGCGGTCAAGGGCGTGGCGCTGTCAGTGGGCGTCGAGCTGGCCGGCGGGCTTGCCGCCGCGGTGATCTGGCTGCTGGCGGTGCTTTTGACCTGAGTTCGCCACCGCCGACAGTGCAATCAGCGACACGACACGCCGCTATGGCGTCGTCAGATTCACATTCGGCGCAGGGAGTCAGAGCAGCGCGGCGCGCAGCCCGTCGAGGTCCTCGCGTGACACGTCGGCCTCCCGCAAGTAGGTATCCAGTGACCCGTAGTTGGCGTCGATGCTCTCCCGGGCGGCCATCAGGTACTCCTCGCGTACACCCAGCACCTCGTCGGAGAGCCGTGCCTCGGCGAACAACACCGCTTCAGGCGCCAGCTCTGTGCCCGCCCGCTCGTGCACCATCGCGAGGATGCGTTCGCGCAGCTGCGCCACCGCGGCGTTGCTGGCCAGATAGTCGGCCAGTATGGCGTCGCGGTCCACGCCGATCGATTCCAGCACTACCGCGACCGTGAAGCCGGTGCGGTCCTTGCCGGCGAAGCAGTGCGTGATCACCGGACGTCCGTTGGCGAGAAGCGAAATCACTTGGCGCACTGCGGCTCTGGCGCCGCCGAGAGTCGGAAAGCGGCGATACTCCTCGGCCATGTACCGCAGCGCGGCCTCTTCGGGAGGCTCCTCACTGGGCTCCTCCGTCAACATCCGCGTGAAGGAATGCTCGTGCGGCGCTTCACCGTCGGCGTCCTCGGCAAGGTCGGGGAAGGGCAGCCGGTGGATGGCCACGTCGTCGTGCACGCGACCGAGTCCGCGGCGTTCGACCTCCCGCGGGGACCGCAGGTCGGCGACGTCGTAGATCCCGAGCTGCCGCAGCGCGTTGCGGCCGTCGTCCTCCAGCGCGCTCAGTTCGCTGGACCGGAAGAACCTGCCGGGCCGAACCCCTGCGGCGTCGGCGACGTCGCGGAAGTTCCACGCTCCTTTCAGGTCTGGCATTCAGGTGACCGCCGCGGCGAAGGCGCTCTTCTCCCGGCCGATCTCGGCGCGCGCGATCGTGCGCATGTGGACCTCGTCCGGCCCGTCGAAGATCCGCATCGCGCGGTGCCACGAGTACAGCCGCGCCAGCGGGGTGTCGTCGCTGACGCCCGCCCCTCCGTGCACCTGGATGGCGCGGTCGATGACGTCGCAGGCGACTTTCGGCGCGACCGCCTTGATCTGGCTGACCAGCAGATGGGCCGCCTTGTTGCCGTACTGGTCGATGGTCCACGCCGCCTTCTCGCAGAGCAGCCTGGCCTGGTCGATCTCGTTGCGGGACCGGGCAATCGACTCCCGCACGACACCCTGATCGGCCAACGGCCTGCCGAACGCGACCCGGTTACGGGCCCTGTCGACCATCAGCGCCAGCGCGCGCTCGGCGGCGCCCAGCGCGCGCATGCAGTGGTGGATGCGGCCCGGCCCGAGCCTGGCCTGGGCGATCGCGAAGCCTGACCCCTCCTCGCCGAGCAGGTTGCCCGTAGGCACCCGCACGTTGTCGTAGACGACCTCTGCGTGCCCGTGTTGGTCGTACCACCCGAACACCGGCAAGTCCCGGACGATCGTCACGCCGGGGGTGTCGACGGGTACCAGCACCATCGACTGCTGCTGGTGGCTGGCGGCCTCGGGGTTGGTGCGGCCCATGACGATCAGGATCTTGCAGCGCGGGTCGGCCGCGCCCGACGTCCACCACTTGCGTCCGTTGATGACGTAGTCGTCGCCGTCAAGCACGATCGACGTCTCGATGTTGCGGGCGTCGCTGGACGCGACCGCCGGCTCGGTCATTGAGAACGCGCTGCGGATCTCACCGGCCAGCAGCGGCTCGAGCCACTGCTGGCGTTGCTGATCGGTGGCGAAGAGATGCAGGGTCTCCATGTTGCCGGTGTCGGGCGCAGCGCAGTTGGTGGCCTCCGGCGCGAGCTCCATGCTCCATCCCGTGAGCTCGGCCAGCGGCGCGTAGTCGGTGTTGGACAGCCCGGACACCGACGGCAGGAAGAGGTTCCACAATCCGCGCTCACGGGCGAGCTTCTTGAGTTCCTCGACAATCGGCGGGACGGTGTGGTCTTGCGGCCCCTTCTCGACGCGGTAGCGCTCGCATTCGGCCTCGGCTGGGAACACGAACTCGGTCATGAAAGCGGACAGCCGCTGGTGATAATCCTGCGCCGTGGCCGACATCGAGAAATCCATGATCGCCACACTAAGCCACGGTGCAGGGCGTCCTTCTCTCTGGACCGCACGAACACAGAGGCCGCGGCCGCAGCGCGGACCGCCGGTGCACGCGGGGCCTGCGGTGGGCGCTTTGGCACCGGCCCCAGAGCGGCGCCGAGGAGGACATCGGCACTGCCGACGTGTACGGATTCCTCTGCCGCACAGTGCTCGTCGCTTACCTCGAGGAGCACAGCGCGTCCGCGAAGAGTTGCTCGGCCAAATCTGCAGCAGGGTCGTGCATCGGCCGAAACCGCAGCCCTGATGCAGAACTCGCCGCAAGCCGCTAGGTCGTCATCGCCCGAGCGATCACCAGGCGCTGAATCTGGTTGGTGCCCTCGAAGATCTGCATGATCTTTGCCTCCCGCATGTAGCGCTCGACGCGGTAGTCGCGGGTGTAGCCGACCCCGCCGAACACCTGCACCGCGTCGG
>JBLNEK010000280.1:0-9889 GCA_050262635.1 Candidatus Sericytochromatia bacterium
CACACCCTCGACCAGACGCGCCCGTAGCATCTCGTACTTCACCTGCACCTTGTCGGAGGCCAGAAAGAAACCCGACCCGCCCGCGAATAACGGCGCCAACACCGCGTCGGGATTCGGATGCGACAACTGGGCGTAGCCGCACAGGTGCTCCACGATGCCCTTGGAGGCCGGATCGGCCGCCTCACACCAGTCCGGGCGAAACCCGTAATGCGTTGCGAAACGGACATAGTCGGCGGTGGGCACGACCACGTTGGCGACCACCCCACCCTTCAAACAGCCCATCCGATCGGCCAGCACCTTCGCCGGGACCCCGCCGATCACGGCCAGCGCCTCGGCGATCATCGCCAGCGTCGTCGACGCTTTCTGATCGGTGGCGAAGCGCACGAACCGCCACCGCGAGAACGCCAGCACCGCGCAGAACACGAACAACCCCGGCGCGGCCTCGGCCCAGTCGATCACCAAATACTCACCCGGCGACCACACCGCCGGGCGGCGACCCCGATGATTGTCCTTGCGCCACCACGCTTTCTGCTCGGCCACCAGCCGACGAAAGTTCCGCGCCGACCCGTCATAACCAGCGGCTTTAGCGATCGGCAACAGCCGCTTAGCCGAGATCCGGCCCCGCGACTTGCCCACCCGCTCGGCGACCAAGTCGCGCACCGCATCGAAATTGCGCGGACGCGGCTCCCGCGCCGGTGGCCCACCGGCCTCCGCGCGCTCGACAGCACGTTTGACCGTCTTATGGGTCGTGCCGCACAACTCGGCGGCAGCCCGGTAGGTTCCGACCTCCCGATAGGTCGAGATGATGTTCATACGCTCCCTTGCAGACTTCAATAGAACTCCCTGGGCGGTGAAGTGACTTGTTGGCGCAATCACCGTCACCGCCCAGGCCACGAGTTCCCCGGACCGACACGACGCGCAAGGGAGTTGGGGACTTCTACCTGGCCACCAATGGGGACATCCATCTGGCCATCAGCGGGGACCTACAGCTGGCCATAAATGGGGACTTTCACCTGGCCACGGACACGCGTCGGCGAGGGTGGCCTCGACATCACGCACCGACAGTCCGCGCGCGAACGACGCGATCACCAGCGATTCCAGCGCGTTGGTCTTGGTGACGTGCTCGCCGAACAGGCGTGAGGCGAACGCGGCGGTCGTGCCGCGCAGCTTGGGCCGCTCCAGGGTGACTGGGCCGGCGGTGGTCTTGACCGTCGCTGGCCGATAGCCATTGCGCGCCCCGGGCTGCGCATCCGGCGTCGCGGCGGCGCGTTGGTAGCGGTCACGGCCGAGGAACGCGGTCACCTCGGCCTCCAGCGCGGCCTGCATCAGCAACTGGGCACCGAGCCGGGCCACCTCCTCCAGAATCTCGGGCAGCTCACGACCGGATGCGAACAATTCGTCGATCTTGGCGCGAACCCAATCAGTCGGCGATACTCGTGCAGGCACGGGCATAGGTCCTTTCTTCGATGACTTGGTAGGTCTCGAAGCAGAACATATGCCCGGCCCCATTCACACCGGCTCTAGGACGCGACCTCAGCTGGGAATCCGTTCAACACCACGCCAAGCGCCATTTCCCCGTGCAGAACGTCGCCCGGGCCACCTATCGGGAGATCCTGGAGCGCCGCGCCCAGGAGAACGCCATCGACTTCGTCAACGGCGTGGCCACCGCGATCACGCCCATAGCTGAAGTGTGAATCCCATTTGCGCGCGGCTCCCAACACGGTTGGCCGCTATGCCGCGTCGGTGAAGGTGACGGTTTTGCCGAGCCGTTCGATGGCGGATCAGTCGGTTGAGGTAAGAGGCGACGCGATTCGCATTGCGCCCGTCAGGCAGTAGCGGGTACCGAAGTAGAACACCGCAGTCTCCGCCGAAAGTGTTGGTGCGCCGGGTTCTGGGAAAGTGCATTTGCGCTACCTCGACCCATGCGCCGACGAAATGGGAGGGCGGCAAGACCTCGACCATGCTGATGGATTACGACGCCAACAACGTATAGCCTCGCCGAGGCCAATCCTGCCGTCCCGGTGGTGTAGGAGTTGCCGCGTGACATGAGTTACTGGCCGTAGGTCCGCAGCGGGTCCGCAGTAGAACTAGCCGCAACTTGAGCCACCCAACGCTCTGATCGGCGGGTTCGTCACACAGTCAACGCAGCTTGAGACAACAAATGCCCAGATTACTTCGTTCGGGACGAAGAGGCCGTGGCTTCAAATCCCGCCACCCCGACCCATGTTCGGCCGCTAGTTCGCGAGCTTGGCCAACTCGCCGTTCGCGCGTCGCTCCACCAGCAAGGGAACGAAGTCGCGTACCGGGCGCCCGTCGAAGATCATGTGTGTCGTCCGCACGACCGCGGTGACGGTTTCCAGGGGCACGGCGGGGTAAGCGCGGCTGAGCCGGCCGGCGACCTCGTCGATCAGTGTGTCCTCGCTCGTGTCGATCATCGGATCACCTTCCAACCGCGGCGTTGCCACCATCATTCACGGTCCGTTCCGTCGCACTGAGGGCACAAAGTCACCTCTTCGACGGCCCGAAAGTCGCTGTGCCGCAATCGTTCGCTCATGGGTCCTACGAGGCTAGAGTGGCGCGATGCTGGTGGACATCGTGGTGTACGACGGCCTCGACGAGATGGATGCGGTCGGTCCCGTGGAGGTGTTGCGCAGCGCCGGCCAGGCCGGCGCCGACGTGGACGTCCGGTTGACGACCCGCACTCCGCAGCCGGTTGTGACGGGCGCGTACGGGCTGCGTTTCGTTCCCGACGCCACGTTCACACCCGGCGAAGCCGACATCATCGTGGTGACGGGCGGTGGCTGGGCTGCACGGGCCGATCGCGGAGCATGGGGCGAGGTCCAGCGTGGCGACTGGTTGCCGCTGCTGGCGCAGGCCGCCGCGGTTACCGACGTCGTCGGCGCGGTCTGCACCGGCGCCATGCTGCTCGCCCATGCGGGCGTCATCGGCACCCGCCGGGCGGCCACGCACCACAGCGCGTGGGAGGACCTACAGGCGACCGGCGCGACGCTGGTGAAAGAGCGGGTGGTCGACGACGGGAATTTGGTCACCAGCGGTGGTGTCACCAGTGGGATCGACCTCGCCCTGTGGCTCGTCGAGCGGAGTTTCGGCCACGAGCTCGCCGAGCGCGTGGCCATCCGGATGGAGTATCCACGGACGAAGCCTCAAGGTTAGCGATCACTTATACCCCCGCGGGTACGATTGAAATCTGAGCCTACAAATCGAAGGGAAGCACCTCATGGTTGGCGACGAAGACAGCATCGCTGCGGTGTTGAACCGGTTACGTCGTGCGCAGGGACAACTCGCCGGCGTGATCGCGATGATCGAGCAGGGGCGCGACTGCAAGGACGTCGTCACCCAGCTCGCGGCGGTGTCGCGGGCCCTCGACCGCGCGGGTTTCAAGATCGTGGCCACCGGGCTGAAGGAATGCATCACCGGTGATCGCCCCGAAGGCCGTCGGATGACCGAGGCGGAGCTCGAGAAGCTCTTCCTCGCCCTCGCCTGATCGGTTACACCGACGGTCGTTCCGCGCGGACGTAGTGCAGCACTCGAGTTCTCCCCCGGCCGATGGCGGTGAAGCCGCTGTCGCGAACTAGCGTCTCGATTTCGCCCGAGTTGTCATGCGCCATCGCATGAGCGGTGACAGCGGCGACGATCCGGTTGAGCACACGCCCACTCGGTGGGTGGAAGTCGGCGATGAACACTCGGCCGCCGGGTCGCAGCACGCGAAACATCTCTCGTACCGCCTCCGAGCGCCTGTCTGCCGGGAAATGGTGAAACGCCAGACTGGACACCACGACGTCGAACGACGCGTCCGGGTAGGGCAAGTCCTCGGCGCCCGCCAACCGAAAGGCGCAATTCGACGGAGCGTGCGCGGTGGCGTAGTCAAGCATCGGCTGCGAGGGGTCGATACCCACCACCGACCCGTCGGGTTCAACCACCCGTGCGATACGGCGTGCGAAATACCCTGTGCCACAGCCGATATCGAGGACCCGATCGCCACTGTGGACACCTGAGAGCTCGACCAGACGATCCCAGATCCGGGCACGCCGGCCCAGGAAGAACGCGCCGGCGAAAAGCTCATAGCCACGGGCATGGGTGATCACCCCACCGGACTCGTCGTCGTGGTGACGGTGCGACAGCACTTTCTGAGCCAAACCCATACTGGTGTTATATACCCCCATAGGGTATATAACAAGAAGCAATGACACCGGGGAAAGGACGGAATCCGATGAGGCGACGGTTACTCGCCGTTGGTGTTGTCGCACTGGCGGCTCTGACCACCCTGACCGGGTGCGGCGGATCTTCGACGGAAACCGCCGGCGGCTCGCCCGCGGCGACGAGCCAGCCGGGCGCCGCGCAGCCGCACAACCAGCAGGACGTGATGTTCGCCCAACACATGATTCCGCACCATCAGCAGGCGATCGAGATGAGCGACATCGTGCTCAGCAAGACGGGCATCGACCCGCGCGTGGTGAACCTGGCCAACCAGATCAAGGCCGCGCAGGGGCCTGAGATTCAGCAGATGCAGTCCTGGTTGAACGAGTGGGGCACGCCGACGATGCCGATGACGCCGAGCGGCAGCATGACGCCGAGCCACAACATGCCCGGCCACGACATGGGCGACACACCGGGCATGGGCAACATGCCGGGCATGACCGGGATGATGTCCGAGCAGGACATGACGGCGTTGCGCAACGCCCAGGGCGCCGAAGCCGGCAAGCTGTACCTGACGCAGATGATCACGCATCACCAGGGTGCGATCACCATGGCGCAGGACGAGATCAAGTCGGGGCAGTACCCGCCGGCCGTCGCGCTGGCTCAGTCGATCGTCACCGCCCAGCAGAACGAGATCGACGAGATGAACGGCATTCTTCCGACCCTGTAGGGCAGTACGCTGTCGGCGTGCCGACCCAGTTGCGTTACGACCGATGGTTTCTGCCGTTGCTCGCCCCGCTCGGCATGGGTCCGAAGCACAGCGACGTCCGGGTCGACGGTGGCAATCTGCACATCCGTATGGGTTGGGGCTTCAGCGCCACCATTCCATTGAGCTCGATCAAGAAGGCGGAGCCGAGTCCCGAGAGATTCTGGTCTGCAGGTGTGCACGGTCGGCGCGGCCGATGGCTGGTCAACGGTTCGGCTAAAGGAACAGTGGAGCTGACGATCGACCCTCCGGTGCCCGCACACGCCGTGGGCCGCTCGATCGAGCTGGGCACACTCTGGGTGAGTGTGACCGACCCCGACGCGTTGATCGCCGCCCTCGCCCCGGCGTCGCCCACGTCATAATCCGATCTCGCCGACATTCGGCGCCGTGTTTCGGCTGGTCAGCCTGCGGGGTAGAAAGAACCTATGACCCTCGCATCGGCCTCGGTCGAGGCTGCCCTGCCCGAGGCCGTGGGGCCGTTGTCGACGGCAGTAATCGACTTGCTCGTCGGCCGGCAGGCGCGCGCCGCGACCCTACCGATCGCCGGCACCGACCCGTACGGCCTCGACCTGCAGCTGGCGTTGTACGTCTGCTACGAGCTGGCCTACCGCGGCTTCGCCGGGGTGGACCCCGAATTCGAATGGGACCCCGACCTTTTGCGCCTGCGCAACGACCTCGAGCGCCACTTCGTCGCCGCCGTAGCGGCCGACGTGGGCGAGATCGGTCCCGACGACACGGCGAGTGCGGAGATGGACGCGCTGTCGGTCGAGCCGGTGGACGGCGACGGCCCGTCGTACTACTTGCGCGACCATGGCACCTGGGAGCAGATGCGCGAATACTTCGTGCACCGCTCGCTGTATCACCTCAAAGAGGCCGACCCGCACGCGTTCGCTATCCCGCGGCTCACCGGCCAGGCCAAGGCTTCGTTTGTGGCCGTCGAGTTCGACGAGTACGGGGCCGGGCGGGGTGAGCACCTGCACCAGCAGCTGTTCGCCGACCTGCTGGCCGCCGCGGACCTCGACAACAACTACCTCGGCTATCTCGCCGACGTCCCCGCCGAAGCCCTGGCGGTGGTGAACCTGATGTCGTACTTCGGGTTGCACAGGTCGATGCGGGGCGCGGCGATCGGGCACTTCGCCGCCACCGAGATCACATCGTCGCCGGGCTCGCGGCGCCTCGTCGACGCCCTGGAGCGCATGGGCGCGCCGCAGCCGTGCGTCGCGTTCTACCGCGAGCACGTGGAAGCCGACGCCGTGCACGAGCAGGTGGTGCGTACCGATGTCGTCGATGACCTCATCGCCCGCGAGCCGCATCTGGAGGCCAATGTGGTGTTCGGCATGCGGGCGCTGGACGTGGTCGAGAACCGGTTGGCCGAGCACGTGATGACGAACTGGAAGGCAGGCCGCAGCTCGCTACGCCGGCCGCTCAGTTGACGCGACGGCGCGCCGGCGCCGACGGTGGCTGGTGTCGCAGAGCGGATAGGACTTGCTGCGCCGGCACGTGCAGATCGCGACCATGAACCGGTCGGAATCCACCACGCTTCCGTCGGGCAATTCGATATGGACCGGGCCCTCCACCAGGATCGGGCCCGCCGGCACAACGCGGACCAACCGGCGCTGCGGACAGCTCATCTTTTGTCCGCCCGAATGACCACGAGCAACTCCTCGCGCCGTCCCGCCCGCAATCGGCCGGTGCTTTCCAGCCACTCCGCACGCGCGGACAGCACCGGGCCGAACGGAACCCATTGCCACTGAACGATATCCACGGACAGCCCGCCGGAGCGCAGCGCGGTGAGCGACTCCTCGACACCGGAGAACTCCGAGTGCACCAACAACATCGTGCCCCCGTCGGCCAACAACTCCGGCGCGGCGGCGCACAGCGGGTCGAGCACGAGTCGGCCGTCGTCGCCGGCATCCCACGCCCAGGCCGGCCCCACGACCGGGGAAATCGACTCGGTGTCACTGGTTGGTGTCACCGGCACGTACGGCGGATTCGACACCACGACGTCAAAAGGCTGGCAATCCAACGCATCTGATAACGAACCCTGGCGGATCTCGACGTCGACGCCAGCCGCGCTCGCGTTCGCCCTCGCACATTGCACCGCGCGCGCGCAGATGTCGAATGCGGTCACCTCAGCCGCACCCGCCTGCGCGGCAGCCACCGCGAGCACGCCGCTGCCGGTGCACAAGTCCAGCACCCGCCGCCCCTCGGTGATTCCGCTGCGGTGCAACGTCTCTGCCAGAAGAAGCGAATCATGTTGTGGCGCGTACACACCGACGTCGGTGACGATCGTCGCGCAGGGGTCGGGAAAGGTGATAGTCACGGGACGTTCGCATCCGACGGCCGGATGAACACGGTCATGGCTTGCCTTTCGATGACGGTGTCGTTATCAATCCGCCTATTAATGCCCTCGGCAATCCGTCTTCAAACAATGGGCGCGACGTCACACCCGGCGGAGTTTGTCCCAGCCGGCCTTCGGGCATCCAGCAGAGCGTGAAAGCTTCGGACATCGTCGCAGTGCCCCTGCAATGGGGATCCACCATCCGCCGTCGGCGGGTCTTTCACCCGGTCGGGGTGATGACCAGCGGCTCGCTCGAGCGGCTCGCCCCGCCCGGGCAGGGGCTGCCCGTCGAGTCGTCTGCGGTGCTCGGCCGCTTGTCCAAGGGCGTCGGGCTGCCCGGCGGCCTTCCCGACGTCATCGGGCTGGCGGTCCGCATTCCGCCGCAGCCGTTCGCGGCCACGCCGTGGGACATCCTGCTGGCGTCCGCCGGTTCCGGGCTCCTCACCAGGTTCGCGCTGCGGCCCGCGACCTCGTGGCGGGCGTCCCTGTCGAGCCTGATGCCGCTGCGCTACGAGGGGAAGTATTGGTGGGTGCGCGCGAAGATGACGTCCGACTTGGACGCCGACGGGCTCTCGGTCGACGACGTCGCGGAGCAGATCGACCGGAGCGGCATCGAGTTCGAGCTCGAGCAGGCCGCCGGCACCGACCGCTTCGAGCCGCTGGCCCGGATCCGCTTCCACGAGGTCGTGGCCGCCGGCCCGTCGAACGAGCTTGCGTTCGACCCGACGATCCACACGGCGCCAGGAGTCAAGCTGGCGCCGGAGTGGCTGACCGACATCCGCCGGCGCGCCTACGAGCGCAGCCGTGAAGGTCGCCCCGACACCGGCTAGGTCACTGGTCCTTGTCGGGACTGAAGTTGCGTCAAACGGTCTGGTGTTCAACAGTTTTCGATGACGCGAAGCCGGTTACTCCGGCGCCGCGTCGCGAAGCTTGGCCAGCAAAGGCTCTGCCGCCTCGGCGAGGAAGCGGTCCTGGGTTTCGCCGCCGATCTGCACCAGTGCGATGTCGGTGAAGCCGGCCTGCCAGTACTCGCTGACCGCGTCGACGATCGGGTCGAGGTCCGGCCCGCACGGGATGTTCTGCGCCACGTCGTCCGGACGCACGAATTGTGTCGCTGCGGCAAACCCGGCGGTCGTGGGAAGGTCGGCGTTGACGTGCCAGCCGCCGGCGAACCAGCGGAACTGGTCGTGTGCGCGCTTCACGCCGGTGTCGCGATCGGGGTCCCAGCTGATGGGGATCTGACCGATGGCCCGGCCGTCCCCCGGCAAGCCGGTCGCCTGCCGCGCGTCGTGCCAGGAACGCACCAGGCTTTCCTCGGGTTCCACCGCGATGAGGTGATCGGCGAGTGGCGCGAACGCGTGCACCGACTTATCCCCCGACACGGCGATTCCGATCGTCACCGGAGTGTCGGGCACATCCCACAGCCGTGCGGAGTCGACCTCGAAGTACTCCCCTTTCCAGCTGACCAGTTCGCCGCCGAACAGCTCGCGGATGATCTGCACGGCTTCCTTGAGCATGTCCTGGCGGCGATCCACCGACGGCCAGCCGCGCCCGACGACGTGCTCGTTGAGGTTCTCGCCGGTGCCCAGGCCCAACGTGAACCGGCCGTCGGAGAGGATCTGCAGCGTCGCCGCCTTCTGCGCGACGACGGCCGGGTGGTAGCGCATCGTCGGGCACGTGACGTACGTCGCCAACCCGACCCGTTGCGTCGCGTGAGCCACCGCACCGAGGACCGTCCAGGCGTACGGGGCGTGGCCCTGCGAGCTCAGCCACGGGAAGTAGTGGTCGCTGCTCACCTCGAAGTCGAAGCCGGCGTTCTCGGCCGAAACCGCATGGCGAACAAGGTCTTTCGGTCCGCTCTGCTCAGTCATCAGGGTGTAGCCAAACCGCGTCATAGCAGGCGGGATACCCGCCCGGCATGCCGCGAAACGACTACAGGCGGTCTTTGACGGCCGCGGCCAGTCGCGCCCCGTCGGCCTTGCCTGCGGCGATGGCGGTGGCCGCCTTCATCACCTGGCCCATCTGCTTGCGGGTCGGCCGCTCGCCGATCTCCTCGGCAACTTGGGCGATCGCGGTGTCGGCGACGTCGGCGACCTCGGCCTCGGTGAGCGGGGTGGGCAGGTACTCGTCGATCACCCGCGCCTCGGCATGTTCGTTGGCGGCAAGCTCACCGCGGCCGTTCTGCGTGTAGATCTCCGCGGCCTCCGCGCGTTTCCTCGCCTCCCTGCCGAGCACCTTGAGCACTTCGTCGTCCGTCAGCTCCCGGGACTGCTTCCCGGAAACCTCCTCATTGCGGATAGCGGAGAGCAGCATGCGAAGTGTCGCTGTGCGCAGTCGATCCTGAGATTTCATCGCGACGGTCAGATCCGCCTGCAGTCGAGATTTCAATTCCGCCATAGCCGCAGACGCTACCTTCGATTGCGCAACGCCATGCCGGTAGTCAGGATGGTCCGCATGACCTACGACGACGGGGGTGTTCGTCCTGCGGCGACACCACCGCCGCCGCCCACCGGCTATCCCGGGAATCCCCCGCCGAGCTACGGGCCCTCGCCCGGGTACGGGCCGTACCCGGGGTACGGCACCCCTCCCGGGTACGGCACTGCTCCGGGGTACGGGCCTCCTCC
>JBLNEK010000281.1:0-5192 GCA_050262635.1 Candidatus Sericytochromatia bacterium
AGGGTTCAAATCCCTCCGCCACCGCCAATTTCCCGGCGCATTTGGGCTGGTCGATCCCCCCACCCAGTAACTTTCCGCACTTCGGTCGAGGTAGACCTCAGTCTCGCCGAACGTGCAACCAGCTACGCGACACGCCGCAATTGCGTCGCTAGATTCACACCCGGCGAGATGGGGGAGAACACCGACACATTTGTCATCCGTACTGCGCAATAGCGTTAGGCCTCTGCGGGCGGGATGTCCTTCGCTGCTGGCACAGATGTGGCGACTGCCTGGTGCGGTCCCGAGCTTCGGAAGATAATCAGGGCACCGACGGGATTTGTCGGCTCTCCACAGCGGGAAGCGGGGAAGGCCATGGCCGAGGCTGCGTTGTTTATCGGTTGGGGAGACATGGTGGACGGGCGCGAGAAGCATGCCCTCGAACTGTTCAACAAATCGATGCACTACTGGCGGCGTCTTCAGGACGAAGGCCGCATCGAGTGCTTCGACGTGGCCGTTCTTCCGCGCAATGACAGAGATCTGCGCGGCTTCATCCTGCTACGCGGCACTGTGCAGCAAATGGACTCGCTGAGCGATGACGAGGAGTTCCAGCAGCTGTTCGGCGATGTGCAGGAAGTCGTCGAGGGGGTCGGGGTCATCGACGCGTTCATGGACGAGGCACTCGCGCGGACCATGCGTCAATACCGGGACGTGGGCCGGATCGGCGAACTTGACTGAGGCTGGGACTGCAATCCCCGTGGTGGGCCGAGAAATTGGGGCGATGGATAGGCGCGCCTACTCCGATACGTCGAAACATTCCATCGCGCGCCGTGCTAAGCAACGCACCTCGCCCGAAGGGAAGAAGTTAGGCTCGTGGGGGTGAGCAAGCGCGTCGACTACCACTTACTGCCCGACGATCCGGTTGAGGCACTGAACGTCTTGCGCGAGGCCGCCGGGCTGGAGCCATTCCCCCTCGGTGACGGCGGCCAGGCGAAGATCGCCGGAAGCCGGCCGTCCGGTGTTGTCGCCAGCGAGTAACTGGCCCAGAGTCATCCGCACGACCTGTCGATGGCCGGGCCGAGCGGTACAGGCTCGACGAGTCTCCCATTCTTGACGTGTCGTCGTTGAGTGGCCGCTAGATTCAGCGAATGTATCTTGTCACGGGCGGAGCTTGGGCTTCGGCCAGGGTCAGTGACGCAGTTGTGGCGTTGCTGCGCGGCAACGGTGAGCAGGTCCGAGTGATCTTGCGCCGCAACGACTCTCGCGTGAGTCACTTCCGCGAACTCGGGGCCGAGGTGACGTTTGCTGATCTGAACAGTCCAGGCGACGTGGTCGACGCGATGCGCGGTGTCACACGCCTTTTCTTCAACACCCACATCTCCTTCGACTATCTGCAGGAAACCGCGATCATCTGCGCCGCGGCCCGTGAGCTGGGCGATCTCGAGGTGGTGGTCAACTTGTCGCAGATGACGGTGTCGCAGATGACCCTGACCAGCGACGAGGAATCCCGCACCCACCGGTTGTATTGGCTGGCCGAGCAAATCATGAACTGGTCCGATATACCGGTGGCTCATGTACGGCCCACGCTGCTGCTGGACAACCCGCTGTTCACTGTGATGGCTCGCCGTTCGGTGCGCGACCGCCAGGTGCTTGCGCTGCCGTTCGGCACCGGACGCACCTCTCCAATCGCCGCTGAGGATGTGGCGCGGGTGGTCGCTGCCCTACTGCTTGAGCCGCCCCCGGCCGGTCAGATCTATGGGCTTACAGGTCCGCAGGTGCTTGACATCAAGGGTTTGGCCGAGCAGTACTCGCGCGCGCTGGGACGCAAGATCAGCGCCGAGGACGTTCCCTACGACGACTGGGTGCGCGACTACCTGCGGAACTCGGGGTTGTCCGACCTCGTCCAGCAGCACCTCGCGACCGTGGCGCGCCTGCACCGCCAGAACCGCTACGACCGCTCCACCCATGACGTCCAACAGGTCACCGGTCAACCCCCACAAACGGTCGAGCAGTACATCGGTTCACACCGCGAGCTATTCGCTTGAGGTCGCTGCGCCGAGAAGCTCCCCTTCGCCGCTGCCGTCTGAGTCGGTCAGATCAGCCCGGCGCCTGCCTCAAGAGGGGACGAATGTGGATCGCAAAACAGTTGGCCCGCCCCAAACGGAAGGGCGGGCCAACCTTGATACGGCGGTCCTGGCCGGACCTACTAACCAGTGGCGACCTGTTTCCGGCCGTAGACCCGCTCCATCATCGCTGTGTCTCCGCACACCTCTACCCGCACAGTCTTGCCGTTGCGGACAGTGTAGATCTCAACGTCTGCGGCTGTTTCGTCGCCGACGTGTGTTTCGCTGAGTACGACGACCATGTCGCCGTCGGCGAGGAAACGATGTGGGGTGACCGTCGGCGACTTTTCGGCCAACCGTGCAAGAAACTGTCCCAATTCACCTTTGCCGTGGAAGGTGCCGCTGACGGCGCTGTCGCCGGGTTGCACCCACTCGATGTTGTCGTCGAACAGGCTCATCAGCGTTTCCACGTCACCGGCCGCGAATGCCTGGTAGCCCTTCTTGACTAGCTCGATGTTCTGCTCTGACATCGTCGACTCCCTTCAATTGGCCGATCTGTTGTGTCGAGCCGCGACGGCTTGGCCGGTCGGGAGAGTCGCTATGTCGGCTCTCGGATCAGTCACACCTTCGCCGCCGCATCAAATGTATCCCCGGCCAAAGCGCTTCGATACCGGCCAACCTCAAGTGATCGAAATGGAGTAGTCGACTACCTGCCGGGTGTGCCCGAGGTCGGGTTTTCCTTGGGAGGCAATCCCCGCGTCCTGTAGTTCGAATGATCTGGTCACGGCGGTCAGATATGAGCGATTTGTAGGGCTATTTAGCCGGCCGCCTGATTTACTTGCACCACGTCAACTAGATATTTGCCAGGGGGTGCACAGTGGCTGACCAATCAGGTGAAGAGGACGGACATACCGACGCACCGTTTCAGGTGAACAGTCGAGTGCGGGTCTACCCCGGCACGGACGCTGAAGCGCACGGTGTCGTCGTCGAAGATTTTGGCGAAATAGAGCGGGCATCCGTCGACATCGGGGACAGCCATTTCGCCGACCCCGCCCGCCGCTGGGCCGTGCTGCTCGACGCCGGCACATTGGTGTTCACCGACACCGACCAACTCGTCGCCGAATAACCGCTACGCGGGCGGCAGATCCGCCGGTGGCGGCGGCTCCGGCGCGGGTTGAGGCCCAGGTGCCGGCAGCGTGATCGGCGGCAGCCCCGGTATCTCGACCACGTCCGGTGGAGGTGGGGGCGGCGCTTGCTCTGGACCGCTCGGCTCCGGCCGACGCTCCGGCTGGCGCTCCACCGGAGGTGGCGGCGGTGCGATCCCGTTGCTGATGTTGATCGTGACGATTGCCCCCGGAATCGTTTGTCCACTAGGCGAGGTGCCGACGACGGTGCCGTAGGACGAGTAGCTGTTGACCGGCGTCGGCTGGTCAGCGACCTGAAAACCGGAGTCGCGCAACCGCTGTCGCGCTGCGTCCACCGTCAGGCCCGACACGCTCGGCACCTTGCCGCCCGGTGCGCCGTCCACGTATCGCGGATCGGTGGGCGGCAGCTTCACCTCACCGAAGTTGTCGGCGATCGGCTTCATCGCCTCGAACCAGGTCCGCGCCGGTTCGTTGCCGCCGTACAGGTCGCCGCTGTAACACTTGCGCAGGGGGAACGAACAGATGCCCGACGGCGCGGTGGAGTCGTCGAAGATATAGACCGCGCCCGCATAGTTGTTGGTGAACCCCACGAAGCCCGACGACCGGTGCGATTCGGTGGTCCCGGTCTTGCCCGACATCGGCAGGTTCCACCCGACCGAGCCGGCGGAGGCCGCCGCGGTGCCTGCCCCCTGATCGTCCTTGCTCATCGCGTTGGCCATAGTGTTGGCCAGCCCCTCGGGCACCACCTGCTCGCAGCCTTCGGCGGTGATCTGCACCGGCTTTCCGTGCCGGTCGATGATCTCGGCGACTGGGCTCGGCGGGCACCAGACGCCGCCCGATGCCAGCGTCGCGGCCACGTTGGACAGCTCCAGCGCGTTGAGCTGGAAGGGGCCCAGCGTGAACGAGCCCATGTTCTGCTTCTTGATGAAGTCTGCCAGGCTCTCGTTGCCCTGCGGGTCATACGCCCGCGCCGTTCCAGGTATCGCGTACGACCGCAAACCCAGCCGCACCGACATGTCGACGGCACGGGCCACCCCGACCTGCTGGATCAGCCTGGCGAAAGCGGTGTTCGGAGACGTCGCCAGCGCGTCGGTCACGTTCATCGACCCGCGGTACCGGCCCGCATTCTTCACGCACCACGTTTCCTTGGGACAGCCGGGGGTATCACTGCTGCCCAGCCCCTTGGCCTGGAAGAAACCGGGCACCTCCAGCTGCGTGTTGATACCCATCCCCATATCCAGCGCCGCGGCGGTGGTGAAGATCTTGAAGATCGAACCCGCCCCGTCGCCCACCAACGAGAACGGCTGCGGCTGCATCGTCTCGCCGGCGTCCATGTTCAGCCCGTAGGAGCGGTTGCTGGCCATCGCCATCACGCGGTGCGAGTCCTTGCCGGGCTTGATCACCGACATCACGCTGGCGACGCCGTCGAGCGTGGGGCTGGCGACCTTGTCGATCGCCCGCTTGACCGAGTCCTGGACGACGGGGTCCAGCGTCGTGCGGATCAGGTAACCGCCGCGCGCCACCTGATCCCTGCTGATGCCTGCACGCGCCAGGAAGTCCAGCACGTAGTCGCAGAAGAAAGCCCGGTTGCCCGCGGCGATGCACCCGCCCGGCAGCTGCTTCGGCCGGGGCAGCACGCCCAGCGGCTCGCCCTTGGCAACGCGCAATGCTTCGGCGTGCTGGGGGAAGTTCTCGATCATGGTGTCCAGCACGATGTTTCGCCGCTGCAGCGCCTTGTCCGGGGCGGTATAGGGGTCCAGCGCGCTCGTCGACTGCACCATGCCGGCCAGCAGCGCGGCCTGCTGCCAGTCAAGGTCCTTCGCGTCGATGCCGAAGTACGTCTGCGCGGCGTCCTGCACACCGAACGCGCCGTTGCCGAAGAACACCAGGTTGAGGTAGCGCGTCAGGATCTCCGGCTTGGAGAACGTCTTGTCCAGCGTCAGCGCCATCCGGATCTCGCGCAGCTTGCGCGCCGGAGTGGTCTCGACCGCGGCGCGCCGCTCGGCGT
>JBLNEK010000282.1:0-16675 GCA_050262635.1 Candidatus Sericytochromatia bacterium
GCCCGCCGACCGCGGCACCAAGATCTTGAACTACCTCGCCGAGGTCACCGTGAACCAGCCACACGGGCCGCGGCCGTCGACGGTGTATCCGCACGACAAGCTGCCGTCCGCGGATGTGTCCGCCCCGCCGCCGTCCGGCTCCAAGCAACGGTTGACGGATCTGGGCCCGGAGGGCTTCGCACGCTGGTTGAAAGAGTCTGCGGCCGTTGGTGTTACGGACACGACGTTCCGCGACGCTCACCAGTCGCTACTGGCGACCCGGCTGCGCACCAACGGCCTGCTGATGGTCGCACCCTACATCGCGCGCATGACGCCACAACTGCTTTCGATCGAATGCTGGGGCGGCGCGACTTACGATGTGGCGCTGCGGTTCCTCAAAGAGGACCCGTGGGAGCGGCTAGCCGCGATCCGCGAAGCGATACCGAACATCTGCCTGCAGATGCTGCTGCGCGGCCGCAACACCGTCGGCTACACGCCGTATCCCGAATCCGTCACCGACGCGTTCATCGACGAGGCCACCGCCGTAGGGGTGGACATCTACCGCATCTTCGACGCGCTGAACAACGTCGAGTCGATGCGGCCTGCGATAGACGCAGTGCGCGAAACCGGCACTGCCATAGCGGAAGTCGCCATGAGCTACACCGGCGACCTGTCAGACCCGGCCGAGAACCTCTACACGCTGGACTACTACCTGAAGCTGGCCGAGCAGATCGTCGACGCCGGTGCACATGTGCTGGCGATCAAGGACATGGCCGGACTGCTGAGACCCCAGGCTGCAACGGTTCTGGTGGGCGCGCTGCGCAGCCGGTTCGACCTGCCGGTGCACGTGCACACCCACGACACCCCGGGCGGCCAGCTCGCGACCTATCTCGCGGCCATCCATGCCGGAGCCAGCGCGGTCGACGGCGCCGCGGCGCCGCTGGCGGGCACCACCAGCCAGCCGGCGCTGTCGGCGATCGTCGCCGCCACCGCGCACACCGAGTACGACTCCGGGTTGTCGCTGTCGGCCGTCTGCGAGCTCGAGCCCTATTGGGAGGCGCTGCGAAAGGTGTACGCGCCGTTCGATGTTGCAGCATCCGGGGCTCCTACCCCAACGGGGCGGGTCTACAGCCACGAGATCCCCGGCGGCCAGCTGTCGAATCTGCGCCAGCAGGCGATCGCGCTGGGCTTCGGTGACCGGTTCGAGGACATCGAAACGAACTACGCCGCGGCGGACCGGATTCTGGGCCGGCTGGTCAAGGTGACGCCGTCGTCGAAAGTCGTGGGCGATTTGGCGCTGGCGCTGCTCGGCGCGGGCATCACCGCGGACGAATTCGCCGCCGATCCTTCGCGTTTGGACATCCCCGACTCGGTGATCGGGTTCCTGCGCGGCGAGCTCGGCGACCCGCCCGGCGGATGGCCCGAGCCGCTGCGCACGAAGGCGCTCGCAGGCCGCGCGCCGGCCAAACCGCAGCCGCAGCTCAGCGCCGACGACGAGCAGGCGCTATCCGTCGCCGGCCCCCAACGTCAGGCCACCCTGAACCGACTGCTGTTCCCCGGTCCCACAAAGGAATTCGAAGAACACCGCGAACTCTACGGCGACACGTCGCGGCTGTCGGCCAACCAGTTCTTCTACGGGCTGCGCCACGCCGACGAGCACCGCGTGCACCTCGAGCGCGGCGTCGAGCTGCTGATCGGACTCGAGGCGATCTCGGACGCCGACGAGCGGGGCATGCGCACGGTCATGTGCATCTTCAACGGCCAACTGCGCCCGGTGCTGGTGCGCGACCGCTCCGTCGCGACCAGCGTGCCCGCCGCCGAGAAGGCCGACCGGAGGAACTCCGACCACGTCGCGGCGCCGTTCGCGGGCGTCGTCACTGTTTCGGTCACCGAAGGCGACGAGGTCAGCGCGGGCCAGACCGTCGCCACCATCGAGGCGATGAAGATGGAAGCGGCGATCACGGCTCCCAAGGCGGGCGTGGTCACCAGAGTCGCGGTCTCGGAGACCGCGCAGGTGGAGGGTGGCGACCTGCTGATGGTGGTCAGCTGACCCGGATCATCGCTGGCAGCGCCGGTGGCCGACGGATCGCGGTCCCGCAGAGTGGCACCCGCCCTACCAGTGACCGGGTGCGGGAGGCGTTGTTCAACATGCTGACCGCCCGGCTGGACTTCGCGGGCATCGACGTGCTCGACCTCTATGCGGGCTCCGGTGCGCTGGGCCTCGAGGCACTGTCGCGGGGCGCGGCGCGCGCGACGTTCGTCGAGGCCGACGCCCGCTGCGCCGCGGTGATCTCGCGCAACGTCGAGACACTGGGCCTGTCGGGTGCGACGGTGCTGACGCGTGCGGTGGCAGCGGTGCTCTCCGCTGGCGGCGGCCCGGTGGACCTCGTGCTGGCCGACCCGCCCTACGACATGCCCGTCGAGGAGGTGAACGCGGCGCTCGCGGCGCTGGACGAGGGCGGATGGGCGGTGGACGGGACCGTCGTCGTCGTCGAGCGGCGCGCGTCGTCACCTCGTCTGACGTGGCCGGACGACTGGGACCTCTGGCCGCAGCGCCGCCACGGCGACACCAGGTTGGAGATCGCCGAGCACGCATCGCCCGGCTGATAGCGTCGTGGCCCATGAGCGGCGCAGTGTGCCCCGGGTCGTTCGACCCGGTCACGCTCGGGCACATCGACGTCTTCGAACGCGCGGCCGCCCAGTTCGACGAGGTGATCGTCGCCGTGCTGACCAACCCGAACAAGGCAGGAATGTTCAGCGCCGAGGAGCGAATCGCCATGATCGAAGAGTCGACCCGGCACCTGCCGAACCTGCGGGTGGAGGCCGGGCAGGGACTTGTCGTCGACTTCGTTAAAGCTCGCGGCCTGACCGCCGTCGTCAAGGGCCTGCGCACGGGCACCGATTTCGAATACGAACTGCAGATGGCCCAGATGAACAAGCACATCGCGGGCGTGGACACCTTCTTCGTGGCCACCACGCCGCTGTACTCGTTCGTCTCGTCGTCGCTGGCCAAGGAGGTCGCGACGCTCGGCGGGGACGTCTCTGCACTCCTGCCGGAACCGGTCAACGTGAGGTTGGCCGCGAAGCTTCAGGGTCGCTGACCGTCGACTTAACGGCAGGCGTCGCGTCGACTTGCAGTGGTCACTCAAATGGAGATTTGCACGCGGTGGCGGGAGTGGCCGTCATCCGCGTCTGCCCGACTTAGCGCAGTCTTTTGCCCCCGTGAGCGCGGGTGGCGACATGTTTTGCGGGTCGGCGGGCCTTGGGTATCGGTAGCGGCCGCGTACCCTGATCGAATTCCTTTCTGCCCCAGCCCGTTTGCGCTTTGAAACGGTGCTGGTGAACCTAGTTCTTGCTTGGTGGTGGTTGGGGTTGGAATGGGTCATACCACCACCAGTCGGCGCGTTCGCCGGTGGGCCCGGGGCAGGGTGGTACCGCGGGCGGGGGGTGTTGTGGTGGGCGGGCCAGCGAGGCGGGACTGAGCGGCCGCCCGGCGCTGTCGGTGACACTCAGGGTGTGGGCGGGTCCGGTGATGGTGATGACGCCGCGATGGTGCGCCCGGTGATGATAGGGGCAGACCAGCACCAGGTTGTCCAGCTCGGTGTGCCCGCCGTCTTCCCAATGCCGGACATGATGGGCGTGCAGCCCGCGGGTGGCCCCGCAGCCGGGGACCACACAGCTGCGGTCGCGGTGCTCCAGCGCGCGGCGCAGCCGGCGGTTGATCAGCCGGGTGGTGCGCCCGGCGCCGATGGGCTGGCCGTCACGTTCGAACCACACCTCGCAGGTGGCGTCGCAGGTCAGGTAGCGCCGCTCCCAGTCCGGCAGTACCGGCCCCAGATGCAGTGCTGCGATGCGCTGGGCGATGTCGAGATGCATTACCACCGTGGTGTGCTGCCCGTGGGGGCGGCGGGTGACTTCGGCGTCCCACCCGCTTTCAACCAGACGCATGAACGCATCGCCGGTTGTGGGCAGCGGGGGCCGCTGATCTGATGCGCGCTCGCCGTTGTCGTGATCCTGTTTCCACTCGCCGATCAGCGCATCGAGGTGCGACTGCAACGCCGCGTCGAACTTCGCCGCGTCGGCGTGCGGCAGCCTGATCCGATAACAGCTGCCCTGTTCGTCGCTGGTCTTGCTGATCGAGCGCGCCGGTGCCGGCCGGGGCTCGGGTTCGGGTTGGGGTTCGGGTTCGGGTTTCGGTTCGAGTTTGATCGCGCTGCGCAACTGGGCCACCGTGGCCACGGCGGCCAGCTGTGCGTAATGCTCATCGGATCCCGCGCCCGCCCGCCCGGCGATCACACCGACCTGATCCAGTGACAGCCGGCCCTCGCGCATCCCTTGCACGCAGCGCGAAAACTGCTCGCCCCGGGCCGCCACGGTGGCGATGGTGTGCGCGGTGGGCGAGCAGGTGCCCAGCTTCCAGGCAACCAACGCGGGTACCGACCGCGCCCCGGTGGCTCCCCACAACTCGTCGCGGTCGATCTCGGCGACGATGTCCACGATGCGCCCATCAATCGCATTGCGCTGACCGGCCAACTCCGCCAACTCCTCAAACAACACCTCCAACCGCTGGTCAGGCGCGGCAACAGATGATGCGGTGGCGGACATAACGCGATCATTGCATTGGGGTCTGACAACTTTCGGCCACGATCGACTCCGCCCCAGACCACCGTGCTCGAGCGCAGGATCAATTGGTTCCGCCGTTTCGGGCCACTGCGCGTGGGCCAACGGCGATGTGTTTGGTTCGTCGCGGCGCGCCGCCGCCCTGGAGCTGAAGTCCGAATGCCGAACCAAGGGTTATCCAGCGTCGGTCCTGGGTAGTTGTTCGGTGGCGCACAGCCCCTCCGCGCCCATTCCACCGTTGAATACTGGAGGTATCGCCATGGTCGAAACGTTTGTCCAGTCGACCGATGACGTCGTGAAGTTCCTTAAGGGACAACATGATCTGATCAAGGACCTGTTCGAAGAGGTGTTCTCCGCCACGAGCGACGAAGCCCGCGAGAAGGCGTTCGTCGAACTGCGTCAGCTGCTCGCCGTGCACGAGACCGCCGAAGAGATGGTGGTGCACCCGCGCGCCCGCGGCGAGATCAGCGGCGGCGACGAGATCGTCGACGCTCGGCTCAAGGAGGAGCACGACGCCAAGGAGCAGCTCTCCGCGCTGGAGAAGATGGACATCGGATCCAAGGAGTTCCTCGACGAGCTCAAGACGTTCCAGCAGGCCGTCGTCGAGCATGCCGAGGCCGAAGAGACCGAGGAGTTCAACAAGCTGGCGCGCCAGCTCGACTCCGGCGATCTCAAGATCCTGGCCAACGCGGTGCGGGCGGCAGAGGCGATCGCGCCGACCCGGCCGCATCCCGGCGTCGAGTCGGCGAAGCTGAACTTCGCTGCCGGGCCGTTCGCCTCGATGCTCGACCGGGCCCGCGACGCGATCCAGGCAGCGTTGCGTTAAAGCCGACACACCGGTCCAGGTTCCGAGTCACACGCGTAACACCAGGCACACTAGTTACAACAACTAGGGGCCTGGAGGGTTAGCCGTGTACCGAGTATTCGAAGCTCTCGACGAGCTGAGCGCGATCGTCGAAGAAGCGCGCGGTGTGCCGATGACGGCTGGCTGTGTGGTTCCCAGGGGCGACGTCCTGGAGCTGGTCGACGACATCAAGGACGCGATCCCCGGCGAGCTCGACGACGCTCAGGACGTGCTCGACGCCCGCGACACCATGCTGCGCGAGGCCAAGGAGCACTCCGAGTCGATGGTGTCGACGGCCACCGCCGAGGCCGACTCGCTGCTCAACCACGCCCGCACCGAGGCCGACCGGCTGCTGTCTGAGGCCAAATCGCAGGCCGACCGTATGGTCAGCGAAGCGCGGTCGCACTGTGAGCAGATCGTCGCCGACGCCCGTGACGAGGCCAGCCGCATCACCGCGACGGCAAAGCGCGAGTACGAGGTCATGACGACACGGGCCAAGAGCGAAGCCGACCGGCTGATGGAGAACGGCAACATCTCCTACGAGAAGGCCGTGCAGGAGGGCATCAAGGAACAGCAGCGGCTGGTGTCGCAGACCGAGGTCGTGCAGTCGGCGCGGGCGGAGGCCACCCGGATGGTCGACGCGGCGCACGCCGAGGCCGACCGGCTGCGCGGCGAGTGCGACATCTACGTCGACAGCAAGCTCGCGCAGTTCGAGGAGTACCTCAACGGCACGTTGCGCTCTGTCGGGCGGGGACGGCATCAGTTGCGCACGGCCGCGGGCACGCACGACTACATGCAGCACGCCTGACGCGCGCAAAACCGTATGCCGCCGGCGTCGCGGTGGGGATGATGAGCACATGGTGCTCGGTGCGGACGCGAGGAGCAATAAGGGCACAGCGGACGCGAGGAGCAAGAAAGCTGTAGCGGAGCCCGCGAATGGCGTCGCACCGCTCTCGATGACGGGGCCGGCGCCGTACATCGACGCGCGGCCGAGCCGCAACCCGTTCCCGCCGATCGCCGACTACGGGTTTTTGTCGGACTGCGAGAACACCTGCCTGATCAGCTCGAGCGGCTCGGTGGAGTGGATGTGCGTCCCGCGGCCCGACTCCCCGAGCGTGTTCGGTGCGGTGCTGGACCGTTCCGCGGGCCACTTCCGGCTCGGGCCGTACGGCATGTCCGTGCCGGTGGCCCGGCGGTATCTGCCGGGCAGCCTGATCATGGAGACCACCTGGCAGACGCCCACCGGCTGGCTCGTCGTGCGCGATGCGCTGGTGATGGGACCGTGGGAGGACTTCGGGACGCGTTCGCGCACCCACCGCCGCACGCCGATGGACTGGGAGCCCGAGCACATGCTGCTGCGCACGGTCCGCTGCCTCAGCGGCACCGCCGAGCTGGTGATGAGCTGCGCACCGTCCTTCGACTACCACCGAACCGGCGCGACGTGGGAGTACTCCGGCCCGGCCTACGGACAGGCGGTCGCGCAGGGGGTGCAGGATCCTGACCGGCATCCGAAGCTGACGCTGACCACCGACCTGCGGATCGGTCTGGAGGGCCGGGAAGCGCGGGCACGCACGCGCCTGACCGAGGGCGAGCAGGTGTTCGTCGCGCTCAGCTGGTCGAGATATCCACCGCCGCAAATATATTCGGAAGCGGCGGAGAAGATGTGGAACACCACTGAGTATTGGCGGCAGTGGATCAACATCGGCAACTTCCCGGATCATCCGTGGCGGTCGTTCATCCAGCGCAGCGCGCTGACGTTGAAGGGCCTGACGTACGCTCCCACCGGCGCGCTGCTGGCGGCGCCCACCACGTCGTTACCGGAAACGCCTCATGGGGAACGCAATTGGGATTACCGCTATGCGTGGGTGCGCGACTCGACGTTCGCGCTGTGGAGCCTCTACACGCTCGGTCTCGATCGGGAGGCCGACGACTTCTTCGCGTTCATCGCCGAAGTGGCGGGCGCCGACGACGGCTCACCGCAGCCGCTGCAGCCGATGTACGGCGTCGGTGGTGAGCGGATATGGGAGGAAACCGAGCTGCATCACCTGTCCGGCTATGACGGTGCCAAGCCGGTGCGCATTGGCAACGCCGCGTACAGCCAGCGCCAGCACGGCATCTGGGGTGCCCTGCTGGATTCGGTGTATTTGCATGCCAAGTCGCGCGACCAGATTTCCGACGCGCTATGGCCGGTGCTGAAAAGCCAAGTGGGCGAGGCAATCACGCACTGGCACGAACCCGACCAGGGCGTCTGGGAGGTGCGCGGAGAGCCGCAGCACTTCATGTCGTCGAAGGTGATGTGCTGGGTGGCCCTGGACCGCGGCTCCAAGCTGGCCGAGCTGGAGGGGGAGTGGGAGTGTGCGCACCAGTGGCGGGCGATCGCCGAGGAGATCAAGGCGGACGTGCTGGCCAACGGCGTGGACTCGCGAGGGGTGTTCGTCCAGCGCTACGGATCGGACGCGCTGGACGCCTCGTCGCTGCTGGTGGTGCTGACGCGGTTCCTGCCGCCGGAAGACCCAAGGGTGCGCAGCACCGTGCTGGCCATCGCAGACGAGCTGACCCAGGACGGACTGGTATTGCGCTACCGCGTAGACGAATTGGACGACGGGTTGTCCGGCCAGGAGGGTGCGTACACGATCTGCTCGTTCTGGCTGGTCTCGGCACTGGTGGAGATCGGCGAACTGTCGCGCGCCAAGCGGCTGTGTGAGCGGCTGCTGTCGCTGGCCAGCCCTCTGCACCTGTACGCGGAGGAGATCGACCCGCGCACCGGGCGGCACTTCGGCAACTTCCCCCAGGCATTCACCCACTTGTCGCTTATCAACGCGGTCGTGCACATCATCCGCGCCGAGGAGCAGTCCGACACGACGGGCGGGTTCCTTCCGGCCAACGCGCCGATGTAGCCCCTCGCCCCCGCCGAATGTCGACGTAAGGCACGATTATCGCGAAATCGCGTGTCATAACCCACCACTCGGCGCGGTCGTCAGGTCGTAGACAGTGACGCTGCCGACATCGATCGGGGCGAGTTGCTGCGGCCCTTCACGTCCGCCCGCGATGAAGTAGTCCACATGGTGCTGGGAGACGTAGGCGATCACAGCTGATACGACGATCGAGCCGATCAACAGCGCCCACCGCAATGCCGGCAGCAGCCACGAGATCTCCGTGCTCATTCGACTGCGAGTACAACCGCCCGATTCCGCCGGCACCGCCGAAGAATCGGACGCCGAGCTCGAGGTCCCCCTGCACGGCGGTGTCGGTCGTGGCGCCATGCTTACGGACCTCGGTGGGTGCGCGGTGGGCTGAGGCTATTCGTCAGCTATGAGTCAACGCGCATGGAAACTCACGGCATCGCAACGGAACTGGCGCCTCGTCGCTATGCGCGAGGCGGCGGGGCTCCCGGTAGCCGGACGGTGAACGTCGTCTTCCCGGGACCGCTGTGCACGTCGATGCTGCCGTCGTGGGCATTGACCACCGCGGACACGATCGCCAATCCGAGGCCGGTGCTGCCCTCACGCCGCGACCGCGACGTGTCCCCGCGGGCGAACCGCTCAAAAATCTCCGGCTGCACCTCGGTCGGGATGCCCGGACCGTCGTCGGAAACCGTCAACACGGCGCCGCCTTGCCCGTCAGAAGCCAGCGAAGTCGTCACCTTCGTGCCCGTCGGGGTGTGTGTGCGCGCATTGGCCAGCAGGTTGACGAGCACCTGCTGCAGGCGGTGTCCGTCGCCGGTGACGATCACCGGCTCCTCCGGCAGGTCCAGCTCCCACGCGTGCCCGGGCCCGGCCACGTGTGCGTCGGCGACGGCGTCGACGGCCAGCTTCGACAGGTCGACGGCTTCGCGCTGCAGCGGGGCGTCCGGCGTCCAGCCGTGCGAGCAGCAGCATGTCCTCGACGAGCTGGGTCATCCGGGTGGTCTCCGATTCGACGCGGCTCATCGCGTGCGCGACGTCGGCCGGTACGTCGTTGCGGCGGCGCTGCGCCAGTTCGGTGTAGCCGCGGATCGCCGCCAGCGGAGTGCGCAGTTCGTGGCTGGCGTCGGCGACGAACTGCCGTATCCGGGTTTCGCTGGCGTGCCGGGCGGCCAGCGCGTCGGAGATCCGCTCGAGCATCCGGTTCAGCGCCGTCGCGAGCTGGCCCACTTCGGTGTGTGCGGCTGCCGGGTCGACGGCCAGCACGTGCGTCGGCAGCGTGACCTCGCCGCGGTCGAGCTGGAGGTTGGCTACGTCGCGCGCGGTCGCCGCCACGCGGGACACCGGGGTGAGCTGTCTGCGGTTGATTACGATCCCCGCAGCTGTAGCCGCCAGCAGCGCGATGCCCGCGACGACGCCGAAGATCGTGCCGACCGACCACAGCGTGTTGTCGACCTCCGTCATCGGCAGGCCCGAGACGATCGTGTTGCCGGTGCGGGAATGTCGCGCTACGAGGCGGTAGCGGCCGAGTCCGTCGAGGTTCAGCGTCATCGGCCGTCCGTCGGGCCTGACGCGCGTGAGTTGCACGGCCACCGCGTCCGAGATCGTCTCGCGGTTGCCGCTCGAGGTGATGACGCCCGCGTCCAGCACCATCCCGTCGAGCACCACCGCGCCGACCGTGCGCGTGGCCTGGCCGGGTGCGTCGAGAAACGCGGGCCCCGGACCGGGATGGCGGGACGGGCGCCTCGGATATCCCGGTGGCGGCGGCATGGCGAGCTCCAGGTCGTAGATCCCCGTCGAACGCCGGCCCGTGTCGATCACTCGCTCGTCGAGCTGGTGCATCAAGAATCGGTGCAGCGCAAGCTCTGCGCCCGCGCCGATCGCCACGCAGACGACCGCGAGCAGGCTCACGACGGTGAGCAGCAGCCGGGTTCGTAACGACCAGGTGCTCAGACGCAACCGGGCCCGCCCGTCGGCGTCAGCCGGCGGGTTTGAGGACATAGCCCGCGCCCCGCAGCGTGTGGATCATCGGTGCGCGCCCGCTGTCGATCTTCTTGCGGAGATACGACACGTACAACTCGACGATGTTGGACCGGCCGCCGAAGTCATAGCTCCACACTCTGTCGAGGATCTGCGCCTTGCTCAGCACCTTGCGGGCGTTGCGCATCATGAACCGCAACAGCTCGAATTCCGTTGTGGTGAGCGTGATTAGCGTGCCGCCACGGGTCACTTCGTGGCTGTCCTCGTCGAGGACGAGGTCGCCGACGAGGATCCTCGCGCCGCTGCTCTCGGTGGTGACACCGGTGCGGCGCAACAGCGCACGCAGCCGCAGCACCACCTCTTCGAGCGAGAACGGCTTGGTGACGTAGTCGTCGCCGCCCGCGGTCAGCCCGGCGATCCTGTCTTCCACCGCGTCTTTGGCGGTCAGCAGCAGCAGCGGCAGGCCGGGGATCTGCTCGCGCAGTCTGCGCAGCACCTCGAGGCCGCTCATGTCGGGCAGCATCACGTCGAGCACGACGACGTCGGGCGGATCCTTGCGCGCCGCCGCGATCGCCTTAGCGCCGTCGCCGGCCGTCGAGACGGTCCAGCCCTCGTAGCGCAGCGCCATGGTCACGAGTTCGGCGAGCACCTGCTCGTCGTCGACGACGAGGACGTGAATCGGGCTGCCGTCGGCGCGCCGCATCACCGCCCGGCCCGGTTCGGTCAGGGTGACGCGATCAGCGCTGGACACACGGCGATTTTCTATGTGCAGGCTTGGCGCTCACTGTGCCGATCCTATGCGCCAACTGTGAATCGCCGGGCTAAGCGGATGTTGAATCGCCGCACAGCCCGCACCCATGTTCGCAGACCTACACGCTGCCACGTGGCGGTGCGAATTCCGCTCTGGCACCGAACGACAGGGTGACGATCCGCGCGACGAAATCCGATGGCACGGTGATTGCGACGATCGTGAACGCAAGCGACGAAGGTGGCTCGGGTGAGCCTTCAAGGTGATCAGTTCTCAGGGTCCGACTTCGGGTGGAAGCTCACGTGGATCCTCTCAAATCCCTTGGCCTGCTGTGCTTTCGCCTGTCCGGCGTAAGTCTTGCGGTCACCGGTGGTCAAGGCCACGTCGTCGGTGAACGGGGCTAGCAGCGCCCGTGGATACAGATGGTCAACCGCCACCGCGTTGATCTCGGCGCAGATGATCAGCGCCACGGACGTCAGGTAGAGGAACGCCAGCAGCCCGAGCACCAACGCGAACACGCTGTTGGTGGTGCTCGCCGACTTGACCACGTGGGTCACGTAGGTTGCCCCGAACACCTGCAGCAACTGCCAGAGGACGGCGGCGATGATCGCACCGGGCGCGATCTGCCGGAAGCTCAGCCGCCGCGTCGTCGTCACCCGGAACGCGACCAGGCACACGAGCGCGTTCACGGCGACAGCCGCCACCATCACGCCGGCCCTGCCGGCCACGCCGAGAGTCGCCGACTCGCGCGCCAGCGCCGACAACAGTGTGGCTCCCATCAGCGCCGTGCCGAGCAGGACCAGCAGGATCAGGCTGCGGAGGCGGGAGCGGATCGGATCGGGACGTTTGTGGCGCGGCACCGCCCATATGGATTCCATGGCGTTCTGCAGGGCCTGACCGACACCCAGGCCGCCGTACAGCGCCCCGGCGATGCCGACGACGACCGCGATCGCCCCGCCGCTGAGGTGCTGCGGGTCGGTGAGTTGGTCGCCGATCACCGGGAACTGGATCAGCGCAGAGTCCAGCACCTGATGCTGCACCTGGGGATGGCCGGCCAGCACGACGCCGAGCACGGTCGTCAGGAGCAGCAGAAGCGGAAAGAGCGACACGAACGCGTAGTAGGTGATCAGCGCGGCCAGATAGCCACCCTGGTCGTCGACGTACTTGTAGATGACCGCGATGGCGAATCCGGCCGCGCGGCTTCGTCGTTGCAGTCGATCCAGCCAGCTGACCATGCGCAACTCCAGTCGTCTCGCACGCAGGTCATACCCGCTTTGGCGGCCGACAACCGCGCTCCGCATACGATGGCGTCATGGCCACGCAGTCGCGCGCGGCAATCCCTCGCGGGCCCAAGTCGCCGCTGACCTTCGACATTTCCCGGCTTCCCCGCCGCCCCGGCTTCATGCACGAGGTGCGTGAGACGGTGTCCAGCCCGTCGCGCATCGGGCTCGACCTGATCGCGATCGACAAGGGTGCGCCGCTGGAGCTGGACTTGCGGTTCGAATCCGTGTCGGAGGGCGTGCTGGTGACCGGAACCGTGCGCGCGCCAACGACGGGCGAGTGTGCCCGGTGCCTGACCGAGACGAGCGGCGAGGTCGAGGTGGCGCTCACCGAGCTCTTCGCCTACCCGGACAGCACCACCGCGGCCACCACCGAGGCAGACGAGGTCGGCCACATCGTGGACCACACGATCGACCTGGAGCAGTCGCTGGTCGACGCCGTCGGACTGCAGTTGCCGCTGTCGCCGGTGTGCCGGGAGGACTGTGCGGGACTGTGCCCGGAGTGCGGCGTGGCGCTGGCCGAGGCCGGCCCGGAGCACCACCACGACCGGATCGATCCGAGATGGGCCAAACTGTCCGGCATGTTGTCTGACGAGCAGAAGCGGCCGTGAGCGATTCGCGTGAGGCCCTGGTCGCCGCGCTGGGCGTCGCGCTGCCCGACGAACTGCTGACGCTGGCGCTGACGCACCGCAGCTACGCGTATGAGCACGGCGGCCTGCCGACAAACGAGCGCCTGGAGTTCCTCGGCGACGCCGTTTTGGGGCTGACGATTACCGATGAGCTCTTCCACCGCCACCCCGACCGCTCCGAAGGGGACCTGGCCAAGCTGCGGGCCAGCATCGTCAACACTCAGGCGCTGGCCGACGTGGCCCGTGGCCTGACCGATGCCGGGCTGGGCGCTTACCTGCTGCTCGGTCGCGGCGAAGAGAACACCGGCGGGTCGGACAAGGCCAGCATCCTCGCCGACACGATGGAGTCGCTGCTGGGCGCCGTCTACCTGCACCACGGGATGGACACCGCCCGCGAGGTGATTCTGCGGCTGTTCGGGACGCTGGTCGACACGGCCCCCACGCTCGGCGCCGGCCTGGACTGGAAGACCAGCCTGCAGGAACTGACTGCCGCACGCGGCCTCGGCGTGCCCGCGTACGTCGTCACCTCCACCGGCCCCGACCACAACAAGCAGTTCAGCGCGACCGTCGTCGTGATGGACACCGAGTACGGGGCCGGAGTCGGGCGGTCGAAGAAGGAGGCGGAACAGAAGGCCGCCGCGGCCGCGTGGAACGCGCTGGACAAGGCCTGAGCAGTGCCGGAACTGCCGGAAGTCGAGACCGTCCGGCGCGGACTGGCCGCCCGCGTCGTCGGGCGGACCATCACCGCCGTGCGTGTTCACCATCCGCGGGCCGTCCGTCGGCACGAGGCCGGGCCCGCCGACCTGACCGCCCGCCTGCTCGGACAGCGCATCGACGCCACGGGCCGTCGCGGAAAGTATCTGTGGCTGCGGCTCTCTGACGAGTCGGCACTCGTCGTGCATCTGGGGATGAGCGGGCAGATGCTGCTCGGTTCGGTGCCCGGGAATCACCTGCGCATCGCGGCCATGCTCGACGACGGCACCACGCTGAGCTTCGTGGACCAGCGGACGTTCGGCGGCTGGATGCTGGCCGAAATGGTGGACGAGGTCCCCGCACCCGTCGCACATCTGGCGCGTGACCCACTCGATCCGGACTTCGACGCCGAGTCCGTCGTCAATGTGTTGCGCCGCAAGCACTCTGAGATCAAGCGCCAACTTCTCGACCAGACGGTGGTGTCGGGCATCGGCAACATCTACGCCGACGAGGCGCTGTGGCGCGCGAAGCTCAACGGCGCACGGATCGCGTCCTCGCTGTCGCGTGCCAAGCTGCGCGAGCTGCTCGACTGCGCGGCCGACGTGATGCGTGACGCGCTGGGCCAGGGCGGCACGTCGTTCGACTCGCTGTATGTCAACGTCAACGGCGAATCCGGCTACTTCGACCGCTCCCTGGACGCCTACGGCCGCGGGGGGGAGCCGTGCCGGCGCTGCGGGGCGCCGATCCGCCGCGAGAAGTTCATGAATCGCTCGTCGTTCTACTGCCCGCGTTGCCAGCCGCGCCCGCGGTTGAATCGAGATTGAACACAGGCAGGTCGCCACTTGCGCTTTCGCTGCCTGAGATCAATCGCGGCGCAGAGTAAGAATGTCGGCGTGACGGAATTGTGGGTGCACGCACCGGGGTGCGTCGCTACACCGGCCGCAGCTCGCGCGGCGCCGAGGTGCTCGTCGGCTCCGAGGACGTCGACGGGGTGTTCACACCCGGTGAGTTGCTCAAGATCGCGCTGGCCGCGTGCAGCGGGATGGCAAGCGACGCACCACTGCGGCGCAGGCTCGGCGACGACTACGACGCGGCCGTGCACGTCTGCGGGCCGCCCGACCGCGACAACGAGGTGTATCCGCTGCTGGAAGAGACCCTCGAGGTGGACTTGTCCGGGCTGCGCGACGACGATGCCGCCCGGCTGCTGACGGTCGTTGAGCGGGCCGTCGACCAGGTGTGCACGGTGGGCCGAACGCTCAAGCAGGGCACCACAGTGACGTTCGAGGTGAGAAGCGTTGGCTGACGTTCGGCTCACCGCGTGGGTGCACGGCTACGTGCAGGGCGTGGGCTTCCGGTGGTGGACCCGGTCGCGGGCCCTGGAACTCGGCCTGAGCGGCTACGCCTCCAACAGGCCCGACGGGCGGGTGCAGGTGGTGGCCCAAGGCCCACCGGAGAAGTGCGAGCGCCTGCTCGAGCTGCTGCGCAGTGGCGACACGCCCGGCAGCGTCGACAACGTGGTCGCGGACTGGTCAGAGGCCACACAGCCCCTCAACGGTTTCTCCGAGCGCTAGTCTCACACCTCGTGCACCTCAAGAGTCTGACGCTGAAGGGCTTCAAGTCCTTCGCCTCGCCGACGACTCTGCGCTTCGAACCGGGAATCACCTGCGTCGTCGGCCCGAACGGATCGGGCAAGAGCAACGTCGTCGACGCGCTCTCCTGGGTGATGGGCGAGCAGGGCGCCAAGACGCTGCGCGGCGGCAAGATGGAGGACGTCATCTTCGCGGGCACCTCGAGCCGTGCCCCGCTCGGCCGCGCCGAGGTGACCGTCACGATCGACAACTCCGACAACGCCCTGCCGATCGAGTACTCCGAGGTCTCGATCACCCGCCGGATGTACCGCGACGGCGCCAGCGAGTACGAAATCAACGGCAGCTCTTGCCGTTTGATGGACATCCAGGAATTGCTCTCCGATTCCGGCATCGGCCGCGAGATGCACGTGATCGTCGGCCAGGGCAAGCTCTCGGAGATCCTGGAGGCCCGACCGGAGGAGCGCCGGGCCTTCATAGAGGAGGCCGCCGGCGTGCTCAAGCACCGCAAGCGCAAGGAGAAGGCGGTGCGCAAGCTCGAGGCGATGTCGGCAAACCTCGCCCGGCTCAGCGACCTCACCACCGAGCTGCGCCGCCAGCTCAAGCCGCTCGGGCGTCAGGCCGAGGTGGCCCGCCGCGCGCAGACCATCCAAGCCGACCTGCGCGACGCCCGGCTGAGGCTGGCCGCCGACGACCTGGTGGCCCGGCGCAACGAGTTCGCCGGGGTGGGTTCAGCGGAAGCGGCGCTTCGCCGCGAGCATGACGAGGCCGCCGCCCTGCTGGAGGCCGCGTCGGCGGAACTGGCAGGTCACGAAGAAGCGGTGGCCGTTCTCACGGAGCGCGCCGAACGGGCGCAGCAGACGTGGTTTCGGCTGTCCGCGTTGGCCGAACGAGTCGGCGCGACGGTGCGCATCGCCACCGAACGCGCACAGCACCTCGACGAGGAGCCGCCGGCGAGCGCGGGCATCGACCCCGACATGCTCGACGCCGAGGCCGACGAGGTGGCCGCCACCGAGTCCCGCCTCGCGGGGGACCTCGACGACGCAAGGGGGCGGCTCGAGGTGGCCCGCGCGCAGATGATCGAGGCCGAGCGCGTCGCCGCCGAAGCCGAGCGGGCCCACCTGGCGGCGGTGCGGGCGGAGGCGGACCGGCGCGAGGGGCTGGCCCGGCTTGCCGGCCAGGTCGACACGATGCGCACCCGCGTCGAGTCGATCGACGAAGCCATTGCGCGGCTCACGGAGGCGATCGACGAGGCTGCGGGCCGTGCACAGCAGGCTCAGGCGGAGTTCGAAACCGTCCAGGCCCGCGTCGGCGCGCTCGACGAAGGGGAGGTCGGACTCGACGAGCACCACGACCGTTCCGTGGCTGCGCTGCGGATTGCCGACGAACGCGTGGCCGAGCTGCAGGCCGCCG
>JBLNEK010000283.1:0-9659 GCA_050262635.1 Candidatus Sericytochromatia bacterium
ACTGCCCCAACCCATCGTGCGACGGCGACGAGCTCACTGCGGTACCCCTGTCGCGCCGAGGACCGCTGTGGAGTTACACCGAGAACCGGTATCCCCCGCCCGCCCCCCACCCGGCCGGAGAACCGTTCGAGCCGTTCGCGATTGCCGCCGTGGAGCTTGCCGACGAAGGCATGATCGTACTGGGCAAGGTCCAGGAGGGCACCCTCGCCGCGGACCTGAAGGTCGGCATGGACATGGAGCTCACGACCATGCCGCTGTTCGTCGACGACGACGGTGTCGAGCGCATCGTGTACGCGTGGAGGATTGCGGACGCGAGGAGCAAGAAAGGTTCCTCTCGATGACCGCCGAACCGCTCTACATACTCGGCGCGGGCATGCACCCGTGGGGCAAATGGGGTCGCGACTTCACCGAGTACGGCATGGTCGCCGCCCGCGCCGCGCTCGCCGAAGCGGGCCTGGACTGGCGTCAGATCCAGATGGTGGCCGGCGCCGACACGATCCGCAACGGATATCCCGGGTTCATCGCCGGGTCGACGTTCGCGCAGAAGCTCGGGTGGAACGGCGTGCCCGTCAGCTCGAGTTACGCCGCGTGCGCCAGCGGTTCGCAGGCGCTGCAGAGCGCCCGCGCCAGCATCCTGGCCGGGTTCTGCGATGTCGCGTTGGTGGTCGGCGCAGACACCACACCCAAGGGTGCCTTCGCGCCGGTCGGCGGCGAGCGCAAGAACGACCCGGACTGGCAGCGATTCCACCTGATCGGGGCGATGAACCCGGTCTACTTCGCGCTGTTGGCCCGTCGGCGGATGGACCTCTACGGAGCCACTTCCGAAGATTTCGCGCAGGTCAAGGTCAAAAACGCCCGGCACGGCCTGCAGAACCCGTACGCGCGCTACCGCAAGGAGAGCTCGGTCGAGGACGTACTGGCGAGCCCGGTGGTCGCCGACCCGTTGCGGCAACTGGATATCTGCGCCACCTCCGACGGCGGAGCGGCGCTGGTGGTGGCCAGCGCCGAGTTCGCCCGCAAGCACTTCGGTTCGCTCGACGGCGTGCCGTCGGTGCGCGCGGTCAGCACGGTCACTCCGCGCTATCCGCAGCATCTTCCCGAATTACCCGACATTGCAACGGATTCCACGGCAGCGGTGGCTGCCCCGGCGCGGGTGTTCAAGGACCAGATCATCGACGCCGCCTACGCGGAGGCGGGGCTGGGGCCCGAGGACATCGACGTCGCCGAGGTCTACGACCTGTCCACCGCCCTGGAGCTGGACTGGTACGAACATCTCGGGCTGTGCGCTAAGGGCGAAGCCGAGGCGCTGTTGCGCAGCGGTGCGACGACGATCGGGGGGCGGGTCCCGGTCAACCCGTCGGGCGGGCTTTCCTGCTTCGGCGAAGCCATTCCGGCGCAGGCGATCGCGCAAGTGTGTGAGCTGACGTGGCAACTGCGCGGCCAAGCCACCGGTCGCCAGGTCGACGGCGCAGCCGTCGGCGTCACCGCCAACCAAGGCCTGTTCGGCCACGGCTCGTCGGTGATCGTCGCGCGCTGACCCGTGTCCCGCGCGCCGGTCCGCTTTAGCCGGCGCCGCCCGTCGCCATGCAGCTGTTTATGCAGTCAGCCCACGCCTGGTACGAGACATTCGTCTGACCGATGCACTGGGCCTGGCAGTGGAGTGGTTGATCTGCCACCGGAGCCACAGATGTCGCCGATTCGCTGCTGCCGACGAAGAACCCGGCGAAGAAGATCGCCGCAACGACGACGACGACCGCCGATGCGATGCCAGCCCAAGCCGCGATCGAACTCAGCGGATTCCGTTGTGATTCCTTCATGGTTCCAGCATGCGCCGCGTGAACGTTACGCGGAGAATTTTGGTCTCACCAACCTCAAGAAGAGGGGTTCCCTCACCTGCCTTCGCGGGAGTTGAATGGTCACAGGCCACGGCCATTCCGATACCACTCCGGCCCTGGGAGGTCATTATGTCGGCAGGTACCGTCGCTCGCGTCACCGAGATCAGCGCTCGGTCCGACACCAGTTTCGAGGATGCTGTGAAGACCGGCCTGACACGGGCCAACGAGACGCTTCGCGGCGTCAGGTCAGCCTGGATCAAGGAACAGTCCGTCGATGTGGACAACGGTCAGATAATCGCCTACCGCGTCAACATGCTGGTCACCTTCGTGCTTGAATAGCACCGAAACTGGTCTAACCAGTCGCCGGAAGGTGTGCCGAAAGCTCACTGCACCTTGTAGATCCACACGGTCGGCTCAGTGAGTTCGCCTGTCTCCGTCCACCGATAGTTGCGGGCCACGCCCTGCCCGTCGTAACGATTGTCCAGCACTGTCGACGCGCGCGATCAGTGCCGACGCCGCGGCGATGATGACGACGAATCCCGCTGCGGCTAGGGCCCTTAGCACCTTCTTCCGTCGCGGCGGCGTGCGCTGCGCGAACATTGCTCAAGCAACGCCTAGATACGCCGCGCGAACGCTCTCGTCATCGAGAAGCTCACGCGCCGGGCCCTCGCGCGTGACGGTGCCGGTTTCGAGGATGTAGGCGCGGTCCGAGCGGCTCAACGCTTGCTGAGCGTTCTGCTCGACCAACAGGACCGTGGTGCCCTGTGAGTTGATCTCGGCGATGATCCGGAAGATCTGTTGAATCACCATGGGCGCCAGGCCCATTGACGGCTCATCAAGTAGCAGCACGCGCGGTCGCGCCATCAGGGCCCGGCCGATGGCCAGCATCTGCTGTTCACCGCCGGACAGCGTGCCGCCGACCTGGCTTCGCCTTTCGGCCAACCGCGGGAACGTCTCGAACACCCAGTCGAGCTTGTCCCGGTGTTCGGCACGCGACGCGAACGGCCTTCCGTAGCAGCCCATCTCAATATTCTCGGTGACCGTCATACCCGGAAAGATGCCGCGCCCCTCGGGTGCCTGGATCAAGCCGTCGGCCACCCGCTTGTGCGGCTTCAACCGAGAGACGTCCCGGCCCTCGAACCACACCGATCCCCGGGTGAGCGGCCGCAGCCCGGAGATAGCCCGCATCGTGGTGGTCTTGCCCGCACCGTTGGACCCCAGGAGCGTGACGAGTTCACCTTCGCGCACCACGAGGGAGATTCCGTGCAGAGCCTCGATCCGGCCGTAGTGCACGACGACGTCGCGCAGCTCCAGCAATGGCCGAGGCTCTTCACGGGAGACCCTCGTTGCCGACTCACCGGACGTCGTCATCGGGCACTCCCAGATAGGCGGCGATGACCGCGGGGTCCTCGCGGATCGCCGACGGGACGCCTTCGGCGATCTTGCGGCCGAACTCCAGCACCACGATGCGGTCGGTCACACCCATCACCAGTCGCATGTCGTGTTCGATGAGCAGCACCGTGTAGCCGTCGTCGCGAATCTTGCGGATCAAGTCGATCAGGGCCGCCTTCTCTCCTGGGTTGAACCCGGCCGCCGGCTCGTCGAGACACAGCAATTTCGGTTCTGTGGCCAGCGCGCGGGCGATCTCGAGCCGCCGCTGATCGCCATAGGGCAGATTCTTCGCCTTTTCCTCGCCGCGTTCGGCGATTCCGACGAACTGCAGCAGAGCTGCGGCTCGCTCTATCGCGTCGCGCTCCTCGCGCCGGTGCCGAGCGCCCCGCAATACCGCGCCGGGCACAGACGTCTTGTGGCGAGCGTCGGTTCCGACGACGACGTTCTCCAGCGCCGTCATCTCTCCCCACAGCCGGATGTTCTGGAAAGTGCGCGCGATGCCACGACGGGTGATCTGGTGGCGTTTGATGCGGCCAAGGGGCGCACCGTCGAAGATCACGGTGCCTGCGCTGGGCCGGTAGACGCCGGTGATCGCATTGAAGCAGGTGGTCTTGCCGGCGCCGTTCGGTCCGATCAGTCCCAGGATCTCACCGCGCCGGATGTCGAGACTCACGGAATCGAGCGCGACCAGGCCGCCGAAACGAACTGTGAGATTCTGTGTCTCCAAGAGGATCTCACCTTCAGCGGCGTGCACTTCGCGGTGCAGGCCGGCTACCTCATCGACACTCAAGCGGCCTCCCCCCGACGAAGTAACGCCCGGGCCGACTTCCCGTAAGTCAGCAGTTGCTGGCGCACTGGGAACAGCCCCTGCGGCCGGAAGATCATCAGCACCACGAGCGCCAGCCCGAAGAACAGATATTTCAGGTCACCGAGGTTGATGCCGAGGAAGTGCACGCCGAGTAATCGGTTGGGCAGGTAGACGATCACGAACGCGCCGAATATGACTCCCAGTTTGTTGCCTTGCCCGCCCAGCACCACGGCGCACAGGAACAGCATCGAGTTGATGATGTTGAAGTTGGTCGGGGCCACGTACTGCACCTGCCCCGCGTACAGCGCGCCCGACAGGCCGCCGATGCTCGCACCGATCACGAAGGCCCACAGCTTGAAGCGAAAGGTGTTGACGCCCATCACTTCTGCGGCGTCCTCATCCTCGCGGATGGCGACCCACGCCCGGCCGACGCGGCTCCGCTCCAAGTTGCCGACCACCAGAAGCACGAGTGCGACCAGCAGCAGGCCCAGCCAGAACCACCAGGTGCCGTAGTTGGCATCCCCTGCCGAATTACCACTAGAGAAAACGCCATTCGGCAAGTTGTCTCGCTCCCCCAGGCGCGGGTAAGCGATCTCGTTGAGTCCGCGCGATCCGTTGGTGATGTCTTGAAGGTTGTCGGCCAGCAACCGGATGATCTCGCCGAAGCCGAGCGTGACGATCGCAAGGTAGTCCCCGCGCAACCGCAGTGTGGGCGTTCCGAGGATGAGGCCGGCGAATGCGGTCACGCAGATCGCGATGGGCACGCACGAGAGCCAGGCCCAGTCGGTGCTGAAAAATCCGGTCGGCCCCAGCTTGTTCCACGGGCTCTCGGGGCTGGTGAGCAGTGCGACGGTGTAGGCGCCGACCGCGTAGAAGCCGACGTAACCGAGGTCGAGCAGGCCTGCCTGGCCGACGACCACGTTGAGCCCGATCGCGATCAGCGCGACCATCGCGAACTGCGCCATCACGCCGCCGAAACTGATTCCCGGGGTGTCCAGGAATCCCGGTGTGTGCAGCGGGAGCAGCGCGACGAGCACGAAACCTACGGTGCCTACTAGCCATTTTGCCTGCCGGCTCAGGCCGTTCCACCACTGGCGCAGTGCGTCGCCGGGACGGCTGAGCATCTGGGTCCTGCTCATACCCGTGCCTTCCCGAGGCTCTCGCCCAGTATCCCCGTCGGGCGGACCAGCAGCACCAAGACCAGCAGCACGAACGCGACGACGTCACGCCACTGGGTACCGAACACTGCCTGCCCGTAGTTCTCCATCACTCCCAGCAAAAGGCCACCGAGGAGCGCGCCGCGCAGGTTGCCGATGCCGCCGAGCACCGCGGCCGAGAATGCCTTGATACCGAGCAGGAACCCGCCCGAGTAGATGATTCCCTGCGGGACCTTCAGCGTGTACAGCAGGGCTGCGGCACCGGCCAGCAGGCCGCCGATCAGAAACGTGGTCACGATAGTCCGCTCCCGCGACACACCCATCAGCGTCGCCGTCGTCGGATCCTGAGCCACCGCACGGATGCCCCGGCCGAACTTCGTCCGGTTGATCGCCATGTCGGTCAGAGCGGCGAAGACCAATGCCGCGGCGATGATCACCAGGGTGATGTTGGAAACGGTGGCGCCGAAGACGGTGAACTGAGCCTTGGGCACTACCAGGATGATGGGCTGCTGGGCGTTGCTGCCCCCGTAGCCCTTGAGCAATTGCGGCAGCACGAAGTGCACGAACTCCTGCAACACGAACGACATGCCGATCGCGGTGATCAAGAACGTGAGCGGGCGTGCGTTGCGGCGCCGCAGTGGCCGGTACGCCACAGCTTCCAATCCCATTGCGGCCGAACCGGAAACGGCCATCGCGACGAGCATCGCAACGCCGAGATAGAGGACCGTCAGCGGGATTCCCGTGTTGTACGCGTTGCCACTAGGGGTGAAGCCGAGAATCATGTCGAGCGCGAAATAGGCACCGAACATGCCGAGCATGAAGATCTCGGAGTGCGCGAAGTTGATCAGCCGCAGCACACCGAACACCAGCGTGTACCCCACCGCCACGAGCGCGTAGATCGCACCCCAGGACAGGCCGTCGATTGTCAACTGCCAGAACCCGTGTCGCAGCCCCTCGAGGTTGAAGCTGATGTTGGCCGCGTACACCGCACAGTGGCCGAGGCAATCGTCGATCATCCGGTGGCGGCTCCTCGATTACGAGAACGCGTCCGAAGCGCCTGTGATTACAGGAAACTCGGACGCGCCTCGCCTTTGCGGCTACTGAACCTTGTAGATCCAGATCAGTGTGTTGGTGAGCTCGCCGGTGGGATCCCACTGGTACTGCCGAGCGACACCGGGGCCGTTATAAGCGCGGACGTAGTCCAGCAGTTGCGGACGGGTGACCGCACCGGAGTCGATGCCCTTCAGCATGATCGTGGCGACGTCATATCCCTCCGTGCTGTACGTGCCCGGAGCCTGACCGAACTTCTTGGTGTACTCGTCGGCGAAGGCGGGCGGAGCCGGGCTGCAGGGGCAGGACAGGACCGCATCCTTCGACGCGCTTCCGGCCTGTTTGACGAACTCGGGGTCCTTGGTGCCGTCGGCGGAGACGAACGCCGCAGTGACACCGCCGTCGCGCAGCTGCTGGACAAACGGTGCTGCCTCGGCGTAGTAGCCGCTGTAGAACACCGCGTCCGGACCCGCGTTCTTGACCTGGGTGACGGCGGCCGAGAAGTCCTTGTCACCCTTCTTCACGGAGATGTTGCAGGCGCTGTCTGCGACAGGCCCGAGGGTCTGCCGCACGACGTTGGCCAATCCGACGCCGTAATCGGTGCTGTCGTCGACGACGCACACCTTCTTGTAACTGAGGGTGTTTTTCAGGTAGTTGGCGACGGCCCGGCCCTGGGCGCCGTCGTTGCCCAGGCCCCGAAAGAATGTCTTCCACCCGTTCTGTGACAGCGTCACATTGGTCGCCGACGCTGTCGTCGCGACGAGCCCGGCCTGGTCGAAGACGCCGCCGGTGGCCTTGGTCTCACCGGAAAAGGCCGGACCGATCAGCCCGATGATGCTGGCGTCGTCGACGATCTGCGGGGCGATCGCGGTTGCCTTCTGCGGATCGCCTTCCGTGTCGAAGCTCCGCAGCTGCACCTGGCAGTTGGGATTGGCGGCGTTGTGCTTGTCGACCGCCAGCTGCACGCCATTCTTGATGTTGATGCCGAGCGCCGCGTCGGGCCCATTGAGCGCACCGGCCATCGCGATGCTGACCGGCGGGCAGGTGGCATTACCAGCGCCCGCGGGGTCGGCCGCCGCCGTCGTGTCCGGCGGCTTGATCTGCTTACCGTTGTCGTCGATCGGGACCTGCTCAACGATCTTCAGATTCGCGCTATTGCTTTCTTCCGGCTTGGACTGCGTACAGCCGGTCATTCCCATCAGGACCACCCCGACGGCACCGATAACGACAGCACCCCGCGTCACGCGACCATGCACGTGTCCACCTCCAAGTCAGCGTTGCTTGTTGCGAGAACTGCGTAGGACTGCGTAGAACATAGCCAACCCGCCGCTGGCATGCGCGTCGTTGCGGTACGCCTCAGCCGGCCGACGGCGTGTCGGTGGACTCCCGGGGAGGCTGGTCGAGTGTTTCCAACACGACTTCGGCGACCCTTTTCATCGTCGTCCGCCGGTCCATCGCGGCCCGCTGGATCCAGCGGAACGCCTCCGGCTCGGTCATCCCCTGCTTGGTCTGCAACAAGCCCTTGGCCCGTTCGACGAGCTTGCGCGTCTCCAGCCGCTCCGACAGCGTCGCCACCTCGCGCTCGAGCTCGCTGATCTCGTGGAACCGGCTGACCGCGACCTCGATCGCGGGAATGAGGTCCGTCGCCGAGAATGGCTTCACCAGGTAGGCCATGGCGCCGGCGTCGCGTGCCCGCTCGACGAGTTCACGCTGGCTGAACGCGGTGAGCACGACGATCGGGGCGATGCGCTTCTCGGCGATCTCGCGGGCGGCGTCGATGCCGTCACGACGGGGCATCTTGACGTCCATGATCACCAGGTCGGGTTTGAGGGAGTCGGCGAGTTCCACGGCCTCTTGTCCATCGCCGGCCTGGCCGACGACGTCATATCCCTCTTCCTTGAGCATCTCGGCGAGGTCGAGGCGAATGAGTGCCTCGTCTTCGGCCACGAGCACGCGGCGCGGCTTGCTGGATTCGGCTGGCGGCTCGGATGCTGACCCGGTCATGGGTGTCATTCTGTCGTGACCGGCGCGCCGCGGCGAGCGCAGGGTAGTGCCGTCCGAGATGGGTACCATCCGCTGTGTGCATGCCGGGTCGTTGAGGGCGCCGAGGTTGCCGTGGGTGGTCGCGGCAGCAGCGGCGCTGATGGCTGTGGCCGCGACGTGGGCATTTGACCGCATCCGCGACGTCTATCCGGTGGACTGGGCGGTCTATCGGTACGGCTCATCCGCGGCGTGGCACGGCGTGAACCTGTATGCCGGCAACCTGCATGGGCCCAACATCGCCGACGAGGGCCTGCCGTTCACGTACACGCCCTTCGGTGCGCTTGCGCTCTGGCCGACCAACCTCGGCAGCCCGCACGCCGGCTTCTGGGCGTGGAGCATCGTGTCGATGCTCGCCCTGTTCTCGGTCGTGGCGATGGTGACACCGACGCAGGTCAAGCACCGCTGGATCGTGGTCTTCGGCATCACGGCGGCGGCGTGCGCGACGATCATGGTCTACGCCCACTTCTTCTTCGGCCAAATCAACATCCTGTTGATGCTGCTGGTGATCGCCGACCTGACCCGGCGCGACGACACCGCGACGGGGCGCCGGATCCCCCGCGGCGTGCTGATCGGCCTGGCCGCGGCGGTCAAACTCACTCCGGGGTTGTTCATCGTCTACCTCGCGATCGTTCGGCGATGGCGGATGTTCTGGTGGAGTGTGGCCAGCTGTGCGAGCGCGTTCGTGCTGGCCTTCCTCGTCAAGCCGTCGCTGACTATCGCGTTCTTCACCGACGGCCTGTGGCACTTGACGGACAGGGTGGCACTCGGCACCAAATTCGCGACGTCGGGCAACAACTCCATCCAGGGCGTGCTGGCCGCGGTCGGTGACTGGACGAGGCCCCTCGCCCTTATCGTGTCGGGGGTGGCCGCCGTCGGGGGGCTGCTGCTGGCGCGACGGGCGGCGACTCATTCCGGCCTGCTCGCCGGAGGTTTGGTCGTCGCCATGACGGCCACGCTGATCTCGCCGATCAGCTGGGTGCATCACTGGGTGTATCTGGTTCCGGCCGCGGTGTTCGTCTGGTTCCATCGCGGCTGGTGGGCCCGCGCGGTCGTCGTCGGCGGAGCTTTGCTCACGGTGCTGGCCACTCCGGAGGTCGGACAGGACTGGCTTGTCGACGCGTCGGTACCCGAGGCAATCGTCGGATGGATCCTGCGGGAGATGCTGATGCTGCTGGGGGTACTCGCGATCGCGATCATCGCGTACGGCAAGGAAAAGCCCACGGACACACCGTCGGACGTGCTCAGGGCCGAGGTCGAGGAACCCGTCCGCGCCTGATTCCTTTATCGTGGATTGCTGCCGCCCTCGTATCCCAACTGGCAGAGGAACTGGATTCAAAACCCAGACAGTGTGAGTTCGAATCTCACCGAGGGCAC
>JBLNEK010000284.1:0-2509 GCA_050262635.1 Candidatus Sericytochromatia bacterium
TTACACACCGGACATGCGGGTCAAGACACAAATCGTCGGCAACGACGTCGACGTCCATGCCTGGGCTGACCAGCTCGTGGCATGACGAGTAAAGGCTTTCGCGTCCCATCACTGATCTGGCTCCGGCATTGCCGTTCTGAGATTCCGTTGACCGCGCTTCGCGGCCACCGCCGTCGGAGGGGTTGTGCAGTGTGGGCTGCCGGTGTAATCGACGCAATACGGTCGTGCCAGTCAGCGACCGGGGGGAAGATCGAGGTGCGGAAAACAGCCCTCAGAAGTACGTCAACTCAGGGAGTCATCATGTCTGCGAGTCAGAATGTCGAGACAGCCAAGAAGTCCTACGAGGCGTTCAGCGCGGGAGACCTGGAGACGGCGATGAGCACGTTGGACGACAGCATCGAGTGGTTCAATCCCGGGGATACGTGGTGCGGTGGCTCGCAGCGACCATGAGGCCACGGTGTTTCCCGGCACCGACGCGCTGGTGGTGACACCAGAGGAACAGAAAGCAGCCGACCACCGCGCACAGCACCGGGCCGCACCCCGCGCCACCACCGAGTAGGTGCTGCGGCACGCCGTCACCGGCCCGGCAGGCTTTCGGGTCGCCCTGGTCAGGCACGGGTTGATGGGCTGTAGCGGATGTGGACCGACGCAGCCCGCGAGGGATGCGGCTGGGGTTTAGCCTGACATCGCCATGTCCCAGAAGCCGCGCTCAAGCTGGCGATTCAATTCAGCTATCAATCCGAAAGGCGTCGGCGGCGTCGACGACCAGCTTCACAGCGCTGTGGTGCACAGCGATGGCGGCGATGCCGATCAAGTGTTCGTCTTTTCCGCGGCATCGCCGGACCGACACCGCGAGCGGTTACTTCTTCTTTCCGCTCACGCCGCCCGCGGCGGGCTTTGGCGGCCCGCCGAGCGCCGAGTTGAGCGAGTTCGTCACGTGGGAGATAGCGGTTCTGATGGGGTTGGCGACGCGAGACGGCGGACCGCCGTTGGTCGGGCTGCTGCCCGGCCGCGAGCCGCCCGGCGCCGCCCAACTCGAGGGCCGCGACACGTTCAATCTCGGCCCGGAGTTGTCGTCGGTGAACTGGGTGTCCTCCGACGGCTGCCGTTGCGGCGGCGCCTCTGTGGTGTTGCCCGGGACGAGATTGGTGTTGTCGGGGTGCTTGGGCGTCCACGGCCGACCCGGGCCTGCATCCGGCGTGGTGTCCGACTCGGTGATCGGCGACACCGGTTGGGGCGGCGTTGACGGCGATCTGCCACGTGCCGACGACGCGACGGCAGGTAGCGCGTTGGTCGCTGTGGTGCTTTGACCGGGGCCCGACGGGAGGTTGGGCAGGGCGTTGAGCGGATTGATCAGCGTCCCCTGGCCGGGCGAGCCGAACAGCACCGGGATGCCCACCGGCAGCCCAGCATTCAAGACGCTGCTCAGTTGGGGGAATGTGCTGAGATCCGCTAACAGGGTCGTCGGATCGAGCAGCGCGAAGAAGCCACCCCTGGGCGAGCCGAACAGCACCGGAATCGTCGGCGTCGTGACCGGCGTCGGGGTGACCACTACCGGCTCGGGCGGTCCGGGAATCTGCAAGGGCGGCGGGATCTGCGCCTGCTCGCTGGTGGAGGCGGCCAGCTGTGCCGCGGTCGGATTGGGACGGTTGGTGTAGGCGGCGTCGATCAAGGGGCGTTCAGCCGCATCCAAGGCGTCGGCCACAAAACCCAGCCCGATGATGCGAAAGATCTCATTGAGCGGAAGGTTCTGGGTGGGCACCAGCACATAGGTGATGTGGCCCTGCCTCCACGTCACGTTGGCCGGGTTGTGGAGCAGCGAGGCCTCGGTGTAGTCGAGGTGGATGGTGTTGGCGCCGATTATCGCGTTCGTCACCGCCAGCAGGTAGCCGGGCGCGAAGATGTTGTTCGGCCAGTCGGCCCAGCCATCGTATTGGCGGCTGATGATAGTCACCCGGTCCGGGGTGTCGGCGGGGATGCCACCCCCGGCTAAAGACAGCAGGCCAGTCGCCGCAAGCGGCCCGTTGGGATTAGACGGGTCGCCTACCAGTATGAAATCCACACCGGGCGGCGGGGTGTTGGCGTTCAAGTACGCCGACGCCACCACCGCACCCAGGCTGTAACCCAGCACAGTGTCGCCAGCCTTCAGCGGGGTAGCCGCCAGCGTCGCCGTGCCCTGCGCATTACTCAACAAATCAGCCGGATACGGAATCTTGGTACATGGACACAAGGTGCCGCCCAACTGCTGCTGCGTCACGTTCATAACGATGCCCGCCACGCCGTCGAAATCGGTCGGCTCCAACGTGTAGGTCATCGCGCCCGCGGCGGGGGCGGTCAATAGCACCGATCCGGCGGCGGCTGCGGCTGCTAGCAGCCACTTTCTCATAACTCCTTACCTTTCTTGCAGGGTGTTCGTTGCCGCTGGTCTTAGGCTTCGAGTCACCCAGGGGCAGCGGGTATGGCTTTCATGGCTCAGCCGGTGATGGCCGAGGAGGATTGGCCGCCCGCT
>JBLNEK010000285.1:0-3110 GCA_050262635.1 Candidatus Sericytochromatia bacterium
CGCCGTCGACGCGTCCGAGGGGATGCTGCGTCAGGCGGCGGCCAAGTCTTGGCCGTCCTCGGTGCGGTTCCTCCACGGCCGCATCGAGGACCTCGCCGACCTCGGTGTCGACGGCCCGTTCGACGGAATCCTGGCCGCCTATCTGGTGCGCAACCTCGTCGACCCCGAAGCCCAGCTGAAGCGCTTTCTCACACTGCTAAGCCCCGGCGCGACGCTCGCCCTGCACGAGTATTCGGTGCGCGATTCCCGGCGAGCGGTGTGGACATGGAATGCGGTTTGCTGGAGCATCATCGTGCCGTCAGGCTGGCTGCACACCCGCGACACGACGTTGTACCGACACCTGTGGCGCAGCGTGCTGACGTTCGACGGCGCCGCCAGGTTCCGCCGCAGGCTCACCGACGCCGGCTTCGTCGGCGTACACAGCGGGACGATGCCGGGCTGGCAGCGCGACATCGTGCACACGTTCCTTGCGAGCGCGCCGAATGACTAGCAACGGCCACCGCGACGCGCGGCGGGTCACCCATCCCGCACATCCCGGCCTGCCCGCCGCGGACCGGCTCAACTCGCGTCCGCACGTCGTCGTCGTCGGTGCGGGCATCGCCGGGCTGGCCGCCGCAACCGGGCTGGCCGAGCGCGGTGTCAGCGTCGACGTGCTCGAGCGCGAGAAGTACGTCGGCGGGCGGGTCGGCGGATGGACCGACACCTTGCCCGACGGCACGCCCGTGTCGATGAACCGCGGTTTCCACGCGTTCTTTCGCCAGTACTACAACCTGCGGGACCTGTTGCGGCGCAGCGACTCCGGGTTGTCCCAGCTCGTCCCGGTGGAGGACTACCCGTTGGTCGACGGCGCTGGGCGCCGCGACACGTTCCGCGGGCTGCCGCGCACACCGCCGTGGAACGCTCTCGTCTTCGCGCTGCGCAGTCCCACGTTCCGGCTTCGCGACCTGATGTCCCTGAACGCGCGGGCGGCTGCCCCGCTGGCGGCGGTGTCGGTGCCCGAAATCTACGAGCGCCTCGACCACGTCGACGCCGAGACCTTCCTGCACGACATCAACTTCCCCGATGCGGCACGGCATCTCGCGTTCGAGGTGTTCTCCCGTAGCTTCTTCGCCGAGCCTCACACGCTATCGGCCGCCGAGCTGGCGACCATGTTCCACATCTACTTCCTCGGCTCCAGTGAGGGATTGGTGTTCGATGTCGCCGACGCCAACTTCGACACCTGCCTGTGGGAGCCGTTGCGCGAGTACCTGTCTGGTCGCGGTGTGCGGTTTTGCACTCAGGTCTCGGTCGACGCCGTGGAAACCGGCGGATCGAAAGCGTTTCGCGTGCATGCCGATTCGGTCTACGACGCCGACGCAGTGGTGCTCGCCACCGACGTGGCGGGCCTGCAGAACATTGTCGGCGCCTCACCCGCGCTGGGCGACGAAGCATGGCGGGCGCAGGTCCGCGATCTGGCGACCGCGCCGCCGTTCGTCGTGCAGCGGCTGTGGCTCGACCGTCCGGTGGCCGCGGACCGGCCAGCCTTCCTGGGCACCGGCGGCCTCGAGCCCGTCGACAACATCAGCGTGCTGAATCGCTATGAGCGCGAAGCCATCGACTGGTCGCGGCGACACGGCGGTTCGGTGGTCGAAGTGCACTCCTACTCGGTGCGCGACCCGTCCGACGACGTGACCGCGCGCATGCTCGCGCGCCTGCACGAGCTCTACCCGGAAACCCGCGGCGCGCGCGTCGTCGCCGAGAAGGTGCTGTGCCGCGACGACTGTCCCCGCCTCGCACCCGGCGACTACGCCCGCCGTCCGGGTGTGGTCACGCCGCAGCCCGGCCTCATGCTCGCCGGTGACGGCATCCGGATCGACCTGCCGGTGGCGCTGATGGAACGCGCGGCCACCACCGGCTTCACCGCGGCGAATAGACTGCTTCACGGCTGGGGCCTAGCCGGGCACCCGCTGCATACTGTTCCCACGCAGGGCCGCAGCGCACTGCTGCGCCGACTCGCCGAATCGAGGTGAGACCGATGAGATGGCCGAAAGACTTCCCGATTCAAGTACTGCCGCGCATCGACTGGGCTGCACAGCAGCCCACCCACCGCGACGCCGAACCGGCAATCATCGACGCCGCGCTGGCACGCGCGCAGCGCCGGCCGTCGGGCAACTGGTACGCCTTCGCCGCCAGCAGCAGGGTCCGCGCGAACCGGCCGTTCGGTACATCGGTCGCCGGTGTCGAGATCGTCGCGTGGCGCGACGAGTCGGGCAGACTACACGTCGGCCCGGCCACCTGTCCGCACCTCGGCGCGGACCTGGTCACCGGCACCATCGACTGCGGCGCGCTGATCTGCCCCTGGCACGGGCTGCGGCTCTCCGGCGAGCGCGAGTTCGGCTGGAAACCACTGCCCGGCTACGACGACGGCGTGCTGGTGTGGGTGCGGTTGGACCGGGTCGGCGGCGAGGAACCGTTGCCGCAGCCGGTGATTACGATGCGCCCCAGCGGTTTTCAGTTGGATGCGGTGACCCGACTGGTCGGCACCTGCGAGCCGAGCGACGTGATCGCGAACCGGCTCGACCCGTGGCATGGCGCCTGGTTCCACCCGTACTCGTTCACGCGGTTGGAGGTGCTCAGCGCGCCTGCTGTCGACGCCACCGAAGAAGACGACCGCTTCCTCGTCGCGGTCACCTTCAAGATGGGCCGGCTGGGGGTGCCGGTGATCGCGGAGTTCACCAGCCCGGAGCCGCGCACGATCGTGATGCGCATCGTCGACGGCGAGGGGGCGGGTAGCGTCGTCGAAACGCACGCGACCCCGGTGGGACCCGGCCCGCGGACCGCGGTCATCGAGGCCGTCATCGCGCACTCCGACCGGACCGGATTCGCACGCACGCGCCATGTCGCGCCGTTGCTCACCCCGTTCATGCGGTATGCCGCGACGAAGTTGTGGCGCGACGACCTGGCCTACGCCGAACGGCGGTACGCGGTCCGCACCCGCCGCTAGCCTTCCCGCGGACTCGCGGCTAGCTGATGGCCTCGCTACTGGCCACCGCCCACGACACGCCGCACCCTGACGTCGGGAAGGTAGCGCTCTGCAAGTTCGTAGTCGGCGTCGTCATGGACTACTACCA
>JBLNEK010000286.1:0-12471 GCA_050262635.1 Candidatus Sericytochromatia bacterium
AAGGACCTGCGGACCGAATACGAGGTCGGCAATCCGGCAGCGGTACTGGACGGAGACATCGACGGGTTCCTCGAGGCGGGAATCCGGTGGCGTAACAGAAAAGATGACGACTAATACCTACATGGCTCTACCGCTCGTCGACCAGTGGCGCGGCTTCTGGAACGGCCAGCTGGGGGAGTGGATTCTCACCAAAGGCCTGAACATCCTGCTGCTGCTGATGGGCTCGCTGCTGATCGCGCGCTTCATCAACTGGGCGGCGCTGCGCATCAGCAGCCGGATCGAGGCCGGTTTTCAAGAAACCGACGCGCTGGTGCGCTCGGAGACCAGCAAGCACCGCCAAGCCGTCGCCTCGGTGATCTCGTGGGTGGCGATCGCGATCCTCTACGTGGTGGTCGCGGTGGAGATCACCGACGTGTTGTCGATTCCGATCGGGTCGCTGGTGGCGCCGGCCGCGGTGCTGGGTGCCGCGCTGGGCTTCGGGGCGCAGCGGATCGTGCAGGACCTGCTCAGCGGCTTCTTCATCATCACCGAGCGGCAGTACGGGTTCGGCGACCTGGTGCAGCTCACGATCGCGGGTTCCACCAAAGACGCGGCGGGCACGGTCGAGGACGTCACGCTGCGGGTCACCAAGCTGCGCTCCAGCGACGGCGAGGTGTTCACGATCCCCAACGGGCAGATCGTCAAGTCGGTGAATCTCTCCAAGGACTGGGCTCGTGCCGTCATCGACATCCCAGTGCCGGTGGCGGCGGACCTCAACCAGGTCAACGACGTTCTGCACGACGTCTGCGAGACCGCGATGGACGACGCCCAGCTAAAGGATCTGGTGCTCGATGCGCCGTCGCTGATGGGCGTGGAGAGCATCGAAACCGACCGGGTCACCTTGCGCATGGTGGCGCGCACGCTGCCCGGCAAGCAGTTCGAGGTCGGCCGGCGGCTGCGCGTGCTGGTGGTGCGGGCGCTGAGCCGCGCGGGTATCGCCTCGCCCACCGAGGCAGCGCCGATGGTCGGCGCGATCGTCAGCGGCGCTGGCGAGCCGCACCCTTCGGAGTCGTGATGAACAAGGACAGTCGCGGCTGGCCGAACTACGTTCTGCGCGGACGCATCCGCACGTCGACCCTCGCACTGGTATTGGCGTTCCTGCTGGTGTGGTGGCTCTACGACGTCAACCAGCCAGAATCGACATCGCAACCGAAAGGACCGGAGACACAGGTTGTGCCGCCCGGCTTCGTGCCGGACCCCAACTACACGTGGGTGCCGCGCACCGACGTGCAGCCGAGGCGGACATACACCCCCACCACTCCGACTCCGACTCCGACGACGCCGACGGAGACCACGGACACGACGTCGCCCACGTCGCCGACCCCGCCGACGGACACCACCAGCGGTTCACCGACCACCACTACGCCCGCACCGCCGGGAGCCCCGCCCGCCTCGCCATCGCCGGCGATACCGGGACCGGGCCCGTCGCCGACCCCGTCGCGCTGACCGGGCCGGCCGTCGACCACCGCTACACTGGCGTGCCGTGATGATCACCCTGGACAAGGTCAGCAAGCAGTACAAGTCGTCGGCCAGACCTGCGCTCGACAATGTCAGCGTCAAGATCGACAAGGGTGAGTTCGTCTTCCTCATCGGCCCGTCCGGCTCTGGCAAGTCGACGTTCATGCGGCTGCTGCTGGCCGAGGAGAAGCCCACCAAGGGCGAGATCCAGGTGTCCAAGTTCCACGTCAACCACCTGCACGGGCGCAACATCCCGCACCTGCGGCAGGTGATCGGCTGCGTGTTCCAGGACTTCCGGCTGCTGCAGCAGAAGACGGTCTACGAGAACGTCGCGTTCGCGCTCGAGGTGATCGGCAAGCGAGGCGACGTGATCAAGCGCGTCGTGCCCGACGTGCTCGAGATGGTCGGGTTGTCGGGCAAGGCCAACCGGCTGCCGCACGAGCTCTCCGGTGGCGAGCAGCAGCGCGTCGCGATGGCCCGCGCGTTCGTGAACCGGCCGCTGGTGCTGCTTGCCGACGAACCGACCGGCAACCTCGACCCCGAAACCAGCAAGGGGATCGTCGACCTGCTCGAGCGGATCAACCGCACCGGCACCACGGTGGTGATGGCCACACACGACCACCACATCGTCGACTCGATGCGCCAGCGGGTGGTCGAACTGGACATGGGCAAGCTGGTGCGGGATGAGCAGCGCGGGGTCTACGGGATGGACCGCTAAGTGCGATTCCGATTCCTACTCAGTGAAATCTGGACTGGTCTTCGTCGCAACGTGACGATGACGATCGCGATGATCCTGACCACCGCGATCTCGATCGGTCTGTTCGGTGGAGCGCTCTTGGTCTGGCGGCTGGCCGTGCAGTCGTCGAACATCTACCTGAGCCGGGTGGAGTCGCAGGTGTTCCTCACGCCCGACGTGTCGGCCAATGACCCGAATTGCGCGGCGAATCCGTGCAAAGCCCTGCGGGATCTGCTGGAGAACCGCAAGGACGTCGAGTCGGTGCGCTACCTCAACCGCGACGAGGCGTACCAGGACGCGATCCGGCGGATTCCTCAGTTCAAAGACGTCGCGAGCAGGGAGGCGTTTCCGGCGTCGTTCATCGTGCGCCTGACGAACCCGGACGATGACAAAGAGTTCCGACAAGCGATGGTCGCGCAGCCCGGTGTGCGCGACGTGCTGAACCAGAAGAATCTCATCGACCGGCTGTTTGCGGTGCTGTACGGGCTCCGGGATGCCGCGTTCGCGGTGGCGGTGGTGCAGGCGATCGGCGCAATCCTCTTGATTGCCAACATGGTTCAAGTATCGGCGTTCACCCGTCGGACCGAGATCGGGATCATGCGATTAGTCGGTGCGTCGCGGTGGTACACGCAGCTACCGTTCCTGCTGGAGGCCATGCTGGCGTCGCTCGTCGGGGTAATCCTGGCGATCGTCGGGCTGGTGTTCGTGCGCGCGTTCTTCCTCGACAACGCGCTCAAACAGTTCTACGAAGCTAATCCGCCGTTGATAGCTCGCGTCGACTATCTCGACATCGCCTACATCACGCCGTATCTGGTGCTGCTGGGTGTGGTGATGGCGGGTGTGACGGCGTACGTGACGTTGCGGCTCTACGTGCGGCGCTAGCCGTGAGCAAGAAGAAGCCAGCTAAGAGCGGTCCACCCCGACAGATCATCGCGACGAATCGCAAAGCGCGCCATGACTATTCGATTGTCGATGTGTTCGAGGCCGGCATCGTGCTGGCCGGAACCGAGGTGAAGAGCCTGCGAGAAGGCAAGGCATCGCTGGTCGATGCGTTCGCCACCGTCGACGACGGCGAGGTGTGGCTGCGCAACCTGCACATCCCTGAGTACCACCACGGTTCGTGGACCAACCACGCGCCGCGGCGCAACAGGAAGCTGCTGATGCACCGTCGGGAAATCGACGCGCTGATCGGCAAGATCCGCGACGGCAACCTGACGCTGGTGCCGCTCTCGCTGTACTTCTTGGCGGGCAAGGTCAAAGTGGAGCTGGCGCTGGCGCGAGGCAAGCAGGCGCGGGACAAGCGTCAGGACATGGCGCGCCGCGACGCGCAACGAGAGGTGACTCGTGAGCTGGGCCGGCGCGTCAAGGGGATGACCTAGCTGCGGCGAATGTTGGATTGAGTCACGCAAAGTCGCCAAGAGCGTGCCTTAGTCCAACACTCGACGGCCAGCGGTAGGTTCGAGCAATGGGGACTCAGCTCGACAAACGTGAGGTGCTCGCCGGTCTGTTCGGCTCCTGGGACGACATCGACGAGCTGCTGGCCGGGCTAACCGACGACCAGTGGGATACACCCACCGATCTGCCCGGCTGGCGGGTCCACGACGTCGTCGCGCACATGATCGGCACCGAGTCCTTCCTGATGGGCGTACCAGCGCCGGAGCCCGACTGCGACGTTTCGGCGCTACCGCATGTGAAGAACGAACTCGCTGCGATGAACGAGTGCTGGGTTCGGCACCTGCACGACGAGACGCCGGACGCGATGCTGGAGCGCTTCCGCTCGGTGACCGCCGAGCGGCGCAAAGCCCTGATCGCCATGGACGACGTCACCTGGAACGACACCACCACCACACCGGTAGGCCCCGACACGTACGGCCGGTTCATGCGCATTCGGATCTTCGACTGCTGGATGCACGAGCAGGACATCCGCTATGCGGCCGGGGTGTGGGCGTCCGACGAGAAGCTCGCAGGCACGCCTGCCAAGCAGGCTCTGGCCGAGATCGAGGCGGCGCTCGGCCGCATCGTCGGCAAGCTGGCCGGCGCGCCCGACGGCAGCCGTGTCGCCTTCGAGCTGACCGGCCCGCTGCAGCGCACGCTGAGGGTCGCCGTGGCGGACGGTCGCGGTCGGCTGGTTGACGACTTCGACAGCGCCCCGAGCACGACGATCCAGTTGGACGCGGTGTTGTTCGCGCGGCTGACGGGTGGGCGCACGACCGCCGCCGACAACACCGATGCGATCGAGATCACCGGCGACGAGGCGCTGGGCCGGCAGATCGCGGACCGGCTGACATTCGTGATGTAGGCCCCTCGCGTCGTCCATCGTGAATCCGCCGACGCGGTAGCGGCGTGTCCCGTCGCTGGATGCACTGTCGGCGGGATGAAAATTCGCTGGCCGCGCGTTGTACGGCCGGTAGACTGAACTGTCCTGCCGAAAGTCGGCAGGGATGCGAGGGGCTGAAAGGTTTCGACTTCGCGCATCGAACCAAGGGAAGCGTGCCGGTGCAGGCAAGAGACCACCGTAAGCGTCGTTGCAACCAATTAGGCGCCGATTCACATCAGCGCGACTACGCTCTCGCTGCCTAAGCGACAGCTAGTCCGTCAGCCCGGGAACGCCCTCGGCCCGGAGCCTGGCGTCAGCTAGAGGGATCCACCGGTGAGTCCGGTCGCGGGACTCATCGGAACACCTAACAGCGACTGGGATCGTCATCCCGGCGAGTCCGCGAGACCGGGAGATCCGAGTAAGGACACAGCGGACTGCGCACGGAGAAGCCTTGAGGACATGCCGTAGGACCCGGGTTCGATTCCCGGCAGCTCCACAAGAGAAGTAGCAGGCCAGGGCGTATTTCCGCCCTGGCCTGTTTCCTGTATGGGCACATCTCGGCGTGAGCGGGCTGACGCGCCTGCTCGCGACCTAGAAGGTTCAGCGCAGCGACTTAATCGGCGACCGGACGAGGAACGTTGGCGAGCACGGACGTCAAGAGGAGCTCAAACGCTCGATCGTCTTGTGACAGTGCGGCACCGGCGAATCCGCCGTCGTGCGCGAATTTCGGCTCGCGTGCTGCGCTGTGCTTGTGCGCCAACCGCTTTAGAAGTACCGAACCCTGGACGAGCTCCGAGACCGCCGCGTACGTTTCACGCGCTGTCTGCTCATCGAGGCCGCCTTCGATCATGCAGGCAATCGCCTTCTCCGTCTCCTGTTCGCCGAGCCGTCGGGCCAGAGGGCTCAGTGCACCTCGAATGAGTATCAGGTCCGTCAACACCGGATCGGCGAGGAACGTCTGCCGCACTCCGCGTGCGTGCGTCATCAACGACTTTCGCCAGTCGTCTGACTCGACGAACGGCGGCAATTCGCTACGGCGCAACGCGCGATCGGTCATAGCGTCGAGAAGATCTGACTTGTTGCGAACGTGCCAATAGATGCTGGTTACCCCTACGCCGAGCGATTTGGCGACCATCGGAATGCTCAGCTCGTCGACTGATGAGTCTGCTGCTAGCGCGAATGCGGTCTCCACGATCGCGTCTGCGGTCAGCGAGCCCCGCGCTCGTCGGCGTGATTGTCGCCGCGTCGTTGGACCTTGCCCCCTCACCTTCTCACTCCCGCCAGATGACGCGAACGCCTCGGAACCGCTTCACTGGCTTCCATGGCCGCTCATCGCGTCCTGATCGGCAGCCTGGCCCACCCCCGCACGCTGGCCGTGTGCGCCTTCGCCGCCCGCGCGTAGTCGACGTCCGCCGCCACACCGGGTACGGGCCGTCGTCGATCTCGAAATCGAATGGGTCGTAATACAAGTCAACGGTTTCCCTATTCGTCATGTCAGCGACAACGGGTTTGACGGGTCACGATCGAGGGTCCCGCGAGTGGTGCGGGCAGGAGTCCGGGCGCAGCGTCGATGACCGCCGGTATCGCGTTGATCGCCGCCATGGCGGTTGCGGCGACGCCGGGGTTTGTGGTGTCGTCTTTCGCCGGGTCGAGGTGGAGATCGAGGGTCATGTTGGGGGATCCTTCGATGCGGAACACCATTCCACCTTGGCCGGATTGCGCTGGGCGCGGCCAGGTGTCGGGCCACGGTGTGGAGGTTACCGTCGCGAAGTATTGAACCGACACGACGGGCCGATCGCCACAGATCGCGGCCAGCTGCCAGCGGTGAGCGCAGATCGTGTTCTGCGGGATCACACCGAGTGCGGTGTCGAGGTCGTGTGGGGCGAGGATCGTTTCCCAGTCCAACGCCACCCTGTCGACGTCGACGGACAACGTGTCGGCGATGTAGCGGACAACGGGTTCCCAGTCGTTGTTGACCTTGCCCACCGCGATGCGGATGGGAACGTGGCCGTCCGGTTTACCGAATCCCATTGACTCGTGAAGGACTTCCCAGATCGGGTAGGCCAAATCGAGGTCGAGGGCGTACTCGTCCATCCGGTAGGAGTCGATCACACCGGCACCCGAGAGCAATGCGGTGGGAAGATTCAGGCTCACGAAACCGGGTTCACATCCGGTCGCGTAGAAGGTCGCGTCGCCCTTCTGAGCGGCGCGTTCGATCGGATCGCGCCATTTCGCAGGGGCTGCTTCCGGATAGACCATCGGGATCGCGGAGATGGTGACGACGTTGATGCCGGCTTCCAGGTAGCCGACGATGTCGGCGATCACCTCGTCTTCGCGTCTGACGGCTGTCGCGCAGTAGGCGATGCAGTCCGGGTTGGCAGCCACGACTGCCGCCACGTTGTCGGTCGCTGCGATGCCCACGTTGGGGCGGCCGCACAACTGGCCAGCATCGGTGCCGACCTTCGTCGGCGTCGACACTTTGACCCCGACCAGGTCCAGTGCGGGGTCGTCGATGATTGCGCGGAGGGCAACGCTTCCCGTCATACCGGTGCCGACATGAACAACACGACGCTTGTCGGTGCCAGGAGCTGACGTCATAGGCGTTACCTCTCAGGTGAAAGGCGGGTGCCGGGCTGGGCTCATGCTCTACTGTAGGCAAGTCTAGTAAGGCTTACCAGTAGTTGAGTCGGTTCAATGGCGACCATCGTGGAGGGCACAGTTGCCGAAGCGAACCGTCATCATCACCGGGGCAAGCGACGGCGTCGGGGCAGCAGCGGCGCGTCGGCTTGCCGCAGCCGGTCATGAAGTCGTCGTCGTCGGCCGCTCGCCAGTCAAGACGAGGGCGATCGCCGACGAACTCGGAGCCGATTACGTCTGCGCGGATTTCTCAGACCTCGCTCAGGTACGTGCGCTGGCCGACGAGCTTCGGCGGCGCTATCCACCTATTGATGTGCTGGCCAACAACGCTGGGAGCGTCTTTGCCGCTGACGGCCTGACCGTTGACGGATACGACCGCGTGCTGCAGGTGAACTACCTGGCGCCTTTCCTTCTCACCGCATCACTGATGGACGTGTTGATCTCATCGAAAGCGATGATCATTTGCACGTCGAGTTCGTCGCAACGTCTGGTGCGCCCAGGAATATCGGGGGACGAGCTTCTGTGCCCAAAGCCGGTGCGACCGACCGTTGCCTACGGGCGGTCGAAGATCGCGGTGGTGATGTTCGCGCGGGAGCTGCACCGTCGCTACGGCGGATTGGGCGTGTCCTCCGCGTCGTTTAACCCCGGATTCGTCAACAGCAACTTCGGCCCGGCATCCGGTTCGCGACTGCTCACGGTCATGGAACGCGCGCACACCGAACGGCTGGTCGGCATCACCCCCGAGGCGGCGTGCGATCAACTGGTGTGGTTGGCATGCGAGGCGAGTAAAGGGGTTGAGCCTGAAGGCGAATACTTCGTGAAGCGTCGCGTCGGTCGAGCGCACCGGATTAGCTATGACCAAGAACGCGTTCGCGAATTATGGGAGCGGACGTCTGCACTCGTGAATCGCGAACCCAAGGGCGTCACATGACCAAACCTGTCCGATTCGGGCAGGTCGCCCCACCCGTGCACGAAACACGCTGGGCTTCAACTACTTCGTCACTCCGTATGCCGACAGTATGGAGGCTCTCGCACCGATCGTCACACGCCTGACAGGCACCTGAGCCGTAGCACCGTGTCGGTCACTCGGGGCGGGAGTCCTCTGCTTGCGGGCTCTACCTGGTTCCGTAGTTGGCCGACATCGCGCAGAAGCGGCATTGCTGCAGAGGGGATTCCACGAATCGTCATTGCCCGCAGGGGAGGTATGGCGAGGACGAGGCCGATCCGATCGTCGGCGTCGAGCACCGGTGCCGACATCGTGGCCACCGGGGTGAATTCCACTGGCCTTCAATTCTGTGCGGACACCACTCGAGGAACCTCGAGGCTGTTCTCCTGCACGATCACCGGATCGCCGACATTAACTGTGTTGAAGTACCATTCCGCGTCCGTGGGGCTCAGGCTGATGCATCCATGGCTGACATTGTCGTATCCGAGCGAATTCTCAGCCCATGGAGCCGAATGGACGAACAGTCCGCGGCTGGTGATGCGCACGGCGTAATCCACAGTCAGAAGGTAACCGTCAGGATTGCTGACGGGGATGCCGACGCTGCTCGAATCCATCACCACGTTGCGTTCCTTGGACAGAACGGTGTATTTGCCGACAGGCGTTGGATACTCGGGCCTGCCCATCGAGGCCGGGAAAACCCCTTCTTCGCCCCAGCGCGGTCGGTGGTGCGGCGAAGCCAGGGCAGGAGCCGGTCCTGCTTCCACGCCGTCGATGGTCACGGTGAACGTGTGCTCGGAGATATTGGCGACACCGACGACGGCCGGACCTGTTTGAAAGTTCGTCGACAGACCGCCCACCGATAGCGCCACGGTGGTGTGCGCCGGCCAGAATCGATCAGGAACCCACTGCACGACGTCGTCGTCAAGCCATCCGAACGTGCCGGTCATCGCGGGCGTCGATCGGATATCGATGGCAAGCTCGGCCGAGCGCCGGTCGGCGACAGGCCCGTTGAACGTCACCAGCACGGGGTGCGCCACACCCACCACCTCGCTTTGCATCGGCAGAACCGATGCAATGGTGAGCCCGATGAACTCGCTCGCAGCTATCAGGCTTACGCCGGGCGGTGCCGGGACAGCGCTCGCGGCGATTCCCATCATCGCAAGAACGCACCGAACTACCGCCCGCATGCTCTTGCTCCCATCGCTGTTATCGAGACTAGCGGCATCGCGGGAGTAGAAATGTAAGCACCCGTTTGCATTTCGATCACACCTCTATCACGTCAGCCTTTACCAAACCGGCAACGTGTTTGCACTACATGCCCGCTGATGCCGGCTCCAGGCCGATTACGAAAATCGGCTTTCAGCCCGCGGACGAAGGGCCCGGGAGAAGCGGCTGACCGGGCACCGGCGCACCAGCCGGCGCCGGACCGGTGGGATCCCCCTTACCCGCATAGGGACCGGACATCTGACCGATTGGCGCGCCGACGGGAACGGGCGCGCCGACGGGAACGGGCGCGCCGACGGGAGCGGGCGCGCCGACGGGAGCGGGCGCGCCGACGGGAACGGGCGCGCCGACGGGAACGGGCGCGCCGACGGGAACAACAGCTGGCACCGGCCCAGGTAAAGCCAACGGAACGCCGGACATCTCAGCGACTGGCGCGCCGGCGACGCTGCACACTTCCGCGGCTGCCGGAGTATTGCCGACCGACGCCGTCTCAAAGCACTCAGGACCGCCCGTCTTCAGCGGGGCAGCCGCCGCGGCCGGGCTCAACGCTATTGCAGCTCCGCACAACCCCAGGGCTGCAACCGTTTTGACGCTGAACCTTGCGACGATCGTTATCAACGTCAGCTTCCTAACTACGCTCAGAAATCAATTGAGGCGGCCGAACTGGACAGCCGTACCGAGGTTCCGCCTCGCGACCGTCAATCGACGACCGCATAGAATTGGAGCAGAGTCCAAATCTTTCTTGAACCCTTTGCCGCACAACGTTTCCAAATAGTGACGTCGCCTTGTCCAGAGGGTTGTCCGCGCTGGGCGGTTGCATCACCAGTTCTCACAACTGTCTTGTCGACTCCGGCGCATGGGAGACGGAGTCCCGTGTTCGACCTCCAGCAATGTGAGGGTCGCGGTTGCAGCCGCGTCGCTGTGTGGGGGTATCACCGGCTACCTTCGATTGCTTCTTGCGTCGTTCGGCGGGCGACGTCATCAAAGGGTTCGGGGGGACCGATGCCCGTATTGATCGAGCGTCATCGTAAGCGTTTCATCGCCTAGCTGGGATTGTGCCTGCGCCGCTCAGCAAGAGACGCGGACTACAGAACCAGGCCGTCTACTCTTTCGTGGGGAGGACGCGACGTCAGTCAATCACGCGTAGGTCGGTGGGATTAGAGCGGTCTGTTGATGCGCCACGCGCCCAACACACGCTCATCGTCGAAGTATCCGCGCAAAGCCGTTGCGGCTCACGCGATTTTCGTACCCAGGATTCTCGGCTCGTGCAATGCTATTCCCGATTGATCGACCGATTGAGCACACGGAGCCCGGCATGAAACAGCTCACCGAACAGGACGAGAATGCGATTCTAGATCTCTTTCTTGGGATGTACTATTTCCAGTTTTTGGCTGCCGCGGTGGAACTCGACCTCTTCACGTGCTCTCGCACTCACCGGGCCTCACGCGCGAAGAGCTCGCCGAGCGCATGGAGCTCGAGAGTCAGCCGACACGTATCCTCCTGCTCGGCTGCGGCGCGGTGGGCCTGCTCCGAAAGGAGGGCGACCGCTATTTCAACACATCAGGCGCAGAGCGGTTCTTTTCGAAGGCACACCCGGCGAACATGGTGCCTGGCGTGCGAATGGCGAATCACATCCAGTATCGGCCGATGGCGCGCTTCGCGGATGCGCTCAAGACCAACACCAACGTCGGGCTGCAGGAGATACCCGGATCTGCGCCGAACCTCTACATGCGCCTCGCGGAAAACCCGCCGCTGGAGAAGATTTTCCACGAGATGATGAGCCTCGTATCGTATGGCACCGCGGCCTTCCTCGCGGGAACGCTCGACATGTCGCGCCATCGCAGCTTGCTCGACGTCGGCGGCGGCGAAGCCGTGAACGCCACCGTTCTCGCCGGCCGCTGGCCTGACCTGCACGTGACCGTATTTGACCTTCCAACCGTCGCGGAGACTACCCGCGCCAACCTGACGGCGCAGGGGATGGCCGAGAGAGTCACGGCGCTCGGCGGAGATTGTTTCGCGGAGGAACTCCCGGGAGGGTTTGACGCGATCTTGTTCTCGCGGTTCCTTTCGATCTGGTCCGAAGAGAAGGTTCGCGGTTTGCTCGCGAAGGCCGCGGGGGCGCTTCGGCCGGGCGGAAGCCTCTATGTGATCGACGCGCTACAAGACGACGACGAGATGGGACCGCCCTTCGTGGCGCACCTTTGCGCCTACTTCTTGACGCTGGCCTCCGGCGAGGGGATGGCCCGAACGTGGGCCGAATGGACGAGGTGGCTGCAGGAAGCCGGCTTCACGTCCCTGTCGCGCCAATCCCTCCCGGGCGGCATGTCTGAGTTCCTCATTGAGGCGGTGAGACTTTAGGCCCAACCCAGGCGATTGCACAACGGGAAGCCATTGCCGGCACGGTCGCGTGGTTGGTAAGGGAAATCGTGACGTGTTGATTAAGGCCGGGCCGATTCTTTATGGCTGCGCTTGACCTGGTACATCGACTGGTCGGCCTTCTCGATCAACTCCTCGATGTCGGTTCCGTCATCGGGATAGAGCAATGCCGGCGCTCGCATCCAGTCCGAGGGGACGACCCTCGAAGTAAAACGGCAGACGAATCTCACTGCAGATGCGGTCCAGATGGGCGAGTGCGTTATCGCGGCCGGACACGTTGGTGAGGATGACACCGAACTCGTCGCCACCGAGCCGAGCCACCGTATCGGTTTTACGCGAGCAGCGCCGGATACGATCCGCGGTCTCTCGGATCGCGGCGTCACCGGCCCGGTGGCCGAACCGGTCGTTGATGGGCTTCAGCCCGTCCAGGTCGAGATTGAGCACGCCGAAGCGCAACGGCCGCCGTGCCGCATGATCCAGATGCTGCCGCAGCCTGTCGTAGAACAGGGCGCGGTTGGCGATGCCGGTGAGGGCGTCGTGGGTGGCACGGTGGTACAGCTCATTGGTCTCGTTGCGTGCGGCGTGAAACATCGCTGCCGCGATCAGCTCCGACATCAGCTCGAGGATGCGGACGTGTGGTTCGGCGAAGGCGCCCGGCTTCGGCGAGGCGATCTTGAGAACGCCGACGGTCGTGCCATTGTGCGAGAGAGGCGCCACCACCATCGAGCGCAACCCCAC
>JBLNEK010000287.1:0-4265 GCA_050262635.1 Candidatus Sericytochromatia bacterium
GACGGCTGCACCAGCTTGTCGTCGAAGGGGTCGAGGCCAAGGCGTCCTGCAGCGATTTCGGCGCGGATGTCGCGGTCGGAGAGCAACACCCGTGCAGCGTATCGGCTGTGAGTCATGGGGACGCGGCGCTCGCTTGCTATCCTTCGACAGCGCCAAATGCCGATGTAGTTCAATGGCAGAACATCAGCTTCCCAAGCTGAGAACGCGGGTTCGATTCCCGTCATCGGCTCCAGATCTACCAGCGCGAATGCCGTTCGATCCGTTCGAATCTCGGCCCCAGTATCACGTGAGTATCACAACTCGATTGAATGTGTCACCGGCGGCCCGCAGAGCGTCGTCCTGAGAGTGCGCGTACAGGCGCATAGTTAGCGACGCGTCCTTGTGCCCGATCCATGCCGCGAAGACAGCGACGGGCACGCCGGCCAGGTGCATCGCCGTGGCCGCGGTGTGCCGGGCCGCGTGCAGCTTGATCGGCCGCAGGCCGGCCGCCTTGACCGCGTCTCGCCAGTAACGGCTCAATACCTGCGGGTGATATGGCTCGCCGGCCTCGTTGCTCACGACGTAGTCCCACGACCCGCCATCGCGGCCGAGAGCGAGCCGCTCGGCGGCCTGCCGCTTCTTTGCCGCCTTCAAGACGATGACGAGCCGATCGGGTAGCGGAAGCGTCCGACGCGACATGACCGACTTGGGATCGTTTTCCACCGCTTTGCCGCCCGCGTCCACCCGATTGTTCGCTATCGACAGCGTCTTGGTGTCGAGGTGACCGGGCAAGTACACACGCCAAACGCGGGGCAACCCGCTCTGCGGCCGTCCCACCGCGGCGGGGACGCCGTGCCGCCACCTGGTGACGTGGCCGGGCGACGCGTGCGCCTGGCACGCAAGGCGGAGTCGGGGAATCGCTTAGCACCGGGGTCCAATAACGCCGCCTCCCCCGTGAACGTCCCTACCCTTGGGCAAGAGGGGCTGTCGGAACCCTAGATCATTGGTGCTCGGATGACGAGAACCATTTAGGAACCGTCGGCGTCGCCGCCTGATGAACTGCTGCCCGGCGATCTGCGCGTCGACGACGAACCGGCCGACGACGATGACGCCGATGAGGGACGGGCCGTCGCCGCCGCAGCGCCGACAGCGGCGCCCGGAGCGGTCTTCTGATCGTCATCGCCAAAATGTAGATCACGTTGCTGCTGGTCAATCCCCGGCGAACCGCGTACCACCGGCTGAGGCGTAGCCGGCCGACCGGCAGGCTTCGCCGGCTTAGGCATCGAGGCGCCCGCCGACGGCTTTGGCGTTGGCCTGGTGGACGGCTCAGAAGCACTGGCCGCCGCCGTGGCCGGTTCGGTTTGGGCCGCCGTTCCCGTCGATGTCGCTGGGTCGGTTTGGGTATCCGTATTCGCCGGCGTGCCCTGGTGACGTGGGGGCGGCGTTCCCGACGACGACATCCCCGGGTTGGTTTCGCTCGTCGTTCGCGTCGACATCGCCTGCCCGGGCACGGTCGAGGTTCCAGTCGATGTCTGCTGGTTGATTTCGCCCGCACCTCCGGTCGACGCCCACTGGCGGGAGACGTCGGCTGTTGCCAGCTCGGTGGGCGGTGCGGGCATACTCGGCAGCGGTGGAGAGCCGACGAGGGCTAGGGCGTTGTTGATGCCCTCGCCGATTGCGTTGACCAGATCTGCGGTGACCTTCCCCGGATCGAGCGTGGGGATCAGCCGTGCCGGGGTGGGTTCCCACGGCGGGATGCTGCGGTCATAGCCCAATTCCACGATCACCCGGAAGAACGGCTCGACCACATCGATCAATGACTCGGGCACCCCCAGAGTGCGCAGCGGACCGAACAGCGGCAGGTCCTGCGTCTCGAAGAAGTAGTAGCTGGTGTCCCCGTGGGTGCCCTGGAATGCTAACGACGTCGACGGATCGGGAGCTAGGCTCACGTCGGACGGGTATAAGTGCACGTAGATGAACCCCAGAAGCGCGTTCAGGTCGGCGACGAGGTTGATCGGATACAGCGGGAAATCGGCGAACCAGTCGTACTGCCGGGTGATGACGACGGTGTCGAACTGGGTGTCAGTCGGCTCGGGACCGTTGAAAGAAGCGTCGAGGATCGGAATGTATAGGCCCGGGAACCGGGCAAGAAAGCCGCCGTTGGGAAGATTCCCGTCACCGCTCAGCACGAAGTCGATATCGGGAGCTGTAGTTCCCGCCGGGTACTGTTCGGCGAGCTTGCGTTTCTCCAGGTTCGCGATGACCGCACTCTGCGAATAGCCGTAGATCACCAGATGGTCGTTGCCGTGTGCGGCCATCGCCGTTTCCAGGTCGGCGAGCCCAGCCTGGACCGACTGATCCCAGGTGAGGTCGAAGAGCCCCGAAAGTTGCCACCACGGCTCGTCCGGCCACGCTGCGCCACCGGGCCCGAAGATTTCCGGAGGCCCGAGCGCGGACGCGAGCAGGCGGAGGAGCCCGGTGAGGGGCCACCACTGCAAGGGCGTCATCACAGCAACGGGCTCGATCGTCTGGCCCGGATGAGTCGGCGCGATGAACTGGTTCATTATGACCTCGACATCGGCGTCGTTCCAAGTCGGGATGGTGGTCCCACCCATGATCAAGGCGGTTTTATCAGGCGGCGGTACGTCTGAGGACGACGCTGACGCCACCGGCGTAACCGGGGCCATCACGACCAGCGCGGCGACGCCGATCGGCACTGTCATGCGCGTGGCGGCGCGTCGAAAACTGCCCATGCTCGGCGCGACAGCCGATCCGCCGATACGGCCGATGTACTTTGCGGTACCCATTGTCGTGCCTCCGTGGATGTCATGGCGGAACGATGGCCACTGCGACGGGTGCCGAGTTCCGCCATGGTAAGCGTCGCTCGCGTTCGCTTCGGTGAGCCCAGTAGCCCGCTACTGCAATTTCGCGCGGTTTCGACGCGGCGCTACTGAGTCGCGAACTTTTAGCTCACGCGTGCTCCCCTGCCCAAACGGCAGGCGGTCCCGCACCGTTCGCGGTTGAATGCTGGGCGGTGCCGACGTTGCTCATCGCGTGACGCAAACGTGGTGCCCTCGGCGGCGCCAATGCAAGCATGGTGGCCGCCGTCGGTTGCCTTTTGCGCCGCAAAGCCGGCGATCGATCGGAATGGCTTAACGCCGAGGTCAATAGCACTGTCCTTTGCTGGCGAACACCCTACTCTTGGGCGATCGGGGTGGTCGGAACCCCGAGATCGGCGGTAGTCGGATGACGGCAGGTGTGGCGTGCCCATCGTGCGGCACTGGACTGCGGGAGAACGCCAAGTTCTGTGATGAGTGTGGTGCCTCAACTGCGGTTTCGGGTGATGCAGCGAAGTACAAGCAGGTGACGGTGCTGTTCGCCGATGTGGTGCGGTCGATGGATATCGCGGCTGCCTTGGATGTAGAGCGGTACCGCGAAATCATGACCGAGCTGGTGGAGCGGTCGGCGACGGTGGTGCGCCGCTACGGCGGCACTGTGGAGGTCACCGGCGATGGGGTGATGGCGGTGTTCGGCGCCCCGGTGGCGTTGGAGGATCATGCCTTTCGGGGGTGCCTTGCCGCGTCGGCCATCCAGGAGGAGGCGAACCGGTTGGCGGCCGAGGTGCAGCGCCGCGACGGTGTGGCGTTACGGCTGCGGGTGGGCCTGAATTCGGGTCGGGTGATCGCCGGTGAGATCGGTTCGCGGTCGCTGGGCTACAGAGCCATTGGTGAGCAGGTCGGGTTTGCGCAGCGGATGGAATCGGTGGCGCCCCCGGGCGGGGTGATGCTGTCGGAGTCGACGGCGCGGTTGGTCGAGCGCACTGTGATGCTGGCCGAACCGGAGTGGGTGAGCATCAAGGGGGCCGATGACCCGGTGCGCGCGCGCCGGCTGTTGGGGATCGGGCCGCGGGATGGCCTGGTTGGGCGCGCCGAGGCGAGCCTGGTCGGTCGGCGCTGGGAGATGGCGGCCCTCGAGGCCGTGGTGGACCGCGCGATCGGTGGCCGCGGTGGTGTGGTGAATGTGGTGGGACCGCCGGGCATCGGCAAGTCCCGGGCGGCCCGGGAGACGGCGGCCTTGGCGGCCGGTCGCGGGGTCGAGGTGTTTTGGACCTTCTGCGAATCCCACGCCCGTGACGTCCCTTTCGGGGTGGTGACGCGGCTGCTGTGGGCCGGCACCGGGATGGCTGACCTCGACGGCCAAGCCGCCCGCGAACGGGTGCGGGCTTATGTGCCCGCCGATGCCGACCCGCAGGATCTGCTGCTGCTGGAGGATCTGCTGGGCATCGC
>JBLNEK010000288.1:0-30922 GCA_050262635.1 Candidatus Sericytochromatia bacterium
GCTGCGTAACCACCGTCTTCAACCCGGTCCGGTGGAACCCGCTGATCACGAACCTGAGCAGATTTGGGGTTTATCGCATTCACGTCTGTGCCGCGGCGTCCGTCAGGGCTCTAGGTCAAGACGGCAGTCGAGCGCCTGGTTGATCGAGCTGGCGTGACCTTGGCTGCCACGGGTCCGGCCGGATGCAGCGTCACATCCGCCCGTGCCCGCAGGGCTGCCGTCGGCACCAGGTCTATGCGTACCGACTGGGAGAGCACGGCCAGCACGAGCGTGAGTTCCAGTCGCGCCAGGCCCGCGCCCAGGCAGATGCGGTGCCCGCCGCCGAACGGGAGGTAGGCATAGCGCCGACGGGTCGAGGCACTCTGCGACACGAACCGCTGCGGATCGAATCTGTCTGGTTCGGACCAGAATTCGGGATTGCGATGAAGTAGGTACGGCGAGATTCCGATGGTGTCCCCGGCAGAAACTGGGATGCCCAAAATGTCGTCGTCGGCCACGGCGTCGCGGACGAGATAGCACACCGGTGGGTAGAGCCGCAACGCCTCCGACACCACCGCCTGCGTCCATGGCAGCGCATCGACGTCGGGCGCCTGTGGATGTCGGCCGCCCAACACGTCGTCGACTTCGGAAAGCACTCGCTCATAGGCGGCGGGATTCCGCGACAACAGTGTCAGGGTCCACGTCAGCGCATTAGTTGTAGTCTCGTGCCCGGCAAGTACGAGGGTCTTTACCTGGTCCAGGATCTCCGTGCGGGACAGTGGTTGCTCATCCGGTCCGGCGGCCAGTAGCAGGTCAAGCAGGTCGCTGGGTTCTTGGTGTGGCGCGAACATGCGAGTGTCGATGATCCGGGCGACCACCGAATCCAGCGTGTATGCGGCCCGACCCAGCCCGGGCACCGTCCAGGTAGCGAGAGCGCGAAGGCGCTCAGGTGACACGAATCTTGGCAGGATCGCCGCAGCGTGTACCACGATCGATCTCTGCAGTCGCATCTCGGCTCCGCCGACCGACGCGGCGTCGCCCGTAAGATCCGTTCCGAACAAGACCCGGCCGATGACATCCATTGTCAGCGTGCGCATTTCGACAGCGACATCGATGATGTTGCCGGGCGACCACTGCGCGATGCGTCTGCGGGTCGCATCAACGATCGCAGGTGCGAACGACTGCACGTGGCTGTGGTTGAACACTGGTTGCACCAGCCTGCGGTGACGCTGCCAGACCGGCCCCTCAGCGGTCAGGAGCCCGTCGCCAAGGAACGCCTTCAGCGGCCGATAGATGACGCCCTTCACATATCGGTCCTGGCGCCGGACGAGGACGTGCTCGACGTATTCGGGGCGGTTGAGCAGGAAGAACGTGTGATTGCGGCTTAGCCGCATCCGCACTATGTCCCCATATTTGTGCCGCAGTGCACCGAGCGTCGGCAGTGGGTCGCGCAGCATCGCCGCCTGATAACGCAGCGCAGCCAGACCCGACGGTCCAGGTGGTGCCGGCGCAATCCGGGTATCACCCCCAAACATCACTGTTGCCGCTCCTCCCACGCTCTTAGTTGAGATGACCGCCGCGGTAAAGGGCCACGCGAGGACATCATTGCTCCGGCTCCACGTGACGACCGCAGTAGCGCACCACTGAATGCGGCTGGGGTTTGGCGTGGGACTACTTAACCGTGCCTGCCTCGGTGTCGCCGGTGATGGGTGACTGGCGTCGGCTAAGTACTGGGGCGCCGAGGGCAACCAGATTGCAGTGGTGTCCTACTGAGCTGGTCGCCTTGACGGCGAAAGACGATCAATCGGTCAGAACGCCCGAAGGAAGAAGGGCCCAAAATGACCGATCTTGCTGCGGCACCGGCTGGTTCGCAGATACCCGTCGATCATAGTCGCCGCGGGGTGATTGCCGCTTCCCGGGCGACCTTGCAGATTTCACCGAGGCACACACGGCCGGCGCGCGAGCACTCCACGCTGGCACGAGAGATGGGCAGGCTGTGACCCTCGTAAGCGATCCGACGGTGCCGGTGCTGCAACTCAAGGGTGTCGACAAGACTTACCGCAGAGGCGATGAGCAAGTGCACGTACTCGTGAACTTCGATTTCACCTTGTGCACAGGTGAATTCGTCGTTGTCACCGGCCCCTCAGGGGCCGGTAAGTCGACCCTCTTGCACATCGCCGGAGGATTGGACGCGCCCGACAACGGCACGGTGGCAGTGGCCGGGCAGGACATCTGGTCCATGAAATCCGGCGCACGCGCAGCTTTCCGTCGGCGCAACCTCGGGTTCGTCTTTCAATTCTTCAACTTGGTGCCGATGCTGACCGCAGTCCAGAACGTGTCGTTGCCGCTGGTGCTCGACGGAGTGCCCGCCCGAGCAGCGGACGCACGGGGTACGGAGCTGCTGCAGCGGGTAGGGCTCGGCGACCGGGCGCGACATCGGCCGGCGGAACTGTCGGGCGGACAGATGCAACGGGTAGCGGTGGCGCGGGCGTTGGTGGCCCGTCCGTCAATCGTGCTCGCCGACGAGCCGACAGGGAACCTCGATAGGCATTCCTCGACAGAGGTCTTGGAACTCCTGCGCGCACTTGCCAACGAAGACGGCACCGCAGTCGTGATGGTGACACATGATCAGGCTGCCGCGCGCTACGGCTCCCGAGAGGTGCACCTTGTCGACGGCCGTGGGTGCGAAATCGCCACCCCCGCAACCATCGCGGAGCGGTGATGCACACGCTGGGCGCGGGGTGGCTGTCGTTCCGGCGGATCCACCTCGCAGCGCTGATCGCCGACTGGCGCCGGACGCTGCTCAGCGTCATCGGTGTCTCGCTGGGAGTGACGGTGGTTCTCGGGTCCTTGATACTCAAGCACGAACTCGTCCGTCCTTTCGACTCATTCGGCCCCTCGCTCACCCGCGCGGCCGATCTGCACGTGATCGAGGTGGTCCCGAACGTGAGCGGCCGGTTGCCGGTCGAGACGGTCAACCGCCTGCGCACTGAGGTGACAGAGGCCGAAGCGGTCGTCCCTATCGTCGCCGGCTTGACGCCTGCGGAAATCGCAGGAGATACCCATGGGTTCTTTCTGCTTGGCGGTTCCTGCCAAGTCGAACTGCTCGTCGGGTCGTTCAACTGCGAGCAGCGTGCCAGCGAGAAGCCGGCCGACGGCCCCGGCGTCCCGCTGCAGATTCCGGCGGAGATCGCCGATCGGCATGGTTTGCAGCCGGGGGACGAGTTGCGCATTCCGGGGTTGCCTCCCGGATCGGCGCACATCGGGTGGACGTTTCCGGAATTCGATCGGGTGGCAGGCATCAACGACGGCTACGTTCTGCTGGCACCGTCCATTGACATCGCCGCACGCATGCTTTCAACACCTGGTTACGTGACGGCCGCTTTCGTGCTGCCGAAACCAGGCGCCAACGTCGCGACCGCAGTGGACGACGTGATCGCCGACGTCGCCGCCGCAGGACCACCTCGGCCGCACTTGCCCGCCGTACTGCAAAACGGCGAACAGAGTTTCAATCTGACCGTGCTGGCCGGGATCTTGATCGGATTGCTCGTCGCGGTCAACACCATCCTCTTGGCTGTTGAGGACCGCCGGGCCGTGATGGGGAGCATCGGCGCGATCGGCGATCGGCCGGTCCGATTGTTCAGCGGGATGCTTACCGAAGGTGCGCTGATCGGGATCTTCGGGGGACTGCTGGGAGCACCAGGCGGCTTCCTGCTCGGGACATATCTGGTCGACCGGTTCGGGCGACGGTTGCTTGCCGGCTCCGGCGGCACCATCACCGCTCACTTCACACCAGACCTGATCGTGATTGGGATGACGGCTGGGATGGTGTCCGGAATGCTCGCTATGGTCGGCCCAGCCCTCAGGCTCGTCCGCGACGGGCCATTGGCTTCGATGGCCAGTGTTGGTGGTGTCCAGCGCGACAGGCGGATTCCCATATGGCCGCTCCTCGCAGGAGTGGTGATGATGGTGGCTGCCGTCGTGCTGCTGAACGTCTTTCAGCGCGGCTGGCTGCCCCTGTCCATGGGTATCAACGGAATGACGGTCGGCTTGTACGGCGTGGCGCTGGTGACTGTGTGGCTCGCCCCGCGGGCGGCCGGGGTCCTGATCGACCTGCTGACAGCCGCGCGTCCTGATGTGGGCCGGCTACTGCATGGCGATGTCCGGCGCTATAAGTTGCTTTTCGGCCTCTCGGCCGCCGTGCTGACGATCGGTACCAGCATTGCCATCGGCTCCCACAGCATGCAGTTGCTTGGCACCAAACAGATTGCGGCACAAAAGCCCAACCGCCTTCCAACAACCCTGCTCATCGCCGCGCAATCGGTGCTCGACCAGCGCGACGGCCATCTCGCGGATGCGACGTTCGAGCTCGTGACTGATGCGGCCGACGGGCGCAGCGTGTCATCACGGTGGCGGTCGACCATTTCGTCAGGGACGTTGTCGCGCCTCGTCATCGGTGTCACTCCAGGGGACTGGTTCAGTCAATCGCTGTATGAGCCGACTGGTATCCCCGAGAAGCTGTGGCAAGGGTTGCGGGAAGGTGAGGTCGGGCTCACCCAGATCGCCGCCAGCCGACTGGGAGTCAAAGCGGGCGAAATGGTCTCGCTGCCAACGGTTCACGGCCCGCAGCGGTACCGGGTGGCAGGGATATTTCGTCCGCACATGGTCGATGACACGGCGGTCGGCGATATCGTCCTGGTATCAGACAAGCTGGCTCGCACGGATTGGGCAGCCGTACGCGACCAGGCTGCGGTGAAGTTTTCGTCGGATGCCGACGCAACGGCTCACCGCGAAGATTTCATCGGCCTCGGGGCTGGACTGTCGGTGTATGACAACGAGCACTGGCGCACGCAGGCGTCGGCGGGAATCACGCGCCTACTCGAGCCATTCACGATGTCCGGCTATGTGGTGATGGCGGTTGCGGGCTTGAGTGTGCTGAATGTTTTCGTGCTCGGACTCGTCCAACGCAAGCGGGAACGCGCTGTACTGCGCGCAATAGGTGCAACACCAGCACAGGAGCAGGCCGTCATTGTGGCTCATGCCGCGCTGCTGGGCTTATTGGTCTCACTTCTCGGTGCGATCGGGGGCCTGGGTAATGCCTACCTGTGGTCGCTGGGTTCCCCGGTGTATTACGGCATGGCAATCAATTTCGGCGTGCCGGGACCGGCAGTACGGACTGGGATCGCAGCAGCATTCGTCTTCGTCATGGCGGCGGCGGTCTATCCCTTGATCCATTGCCGGCGTTTGGAAACGGTCGAGGTATTGCGAACCGCTTGACGAGCTTGGCTATTAGCCAGCGCGGGCCATTGCCTCGGCCCATGCCATGTGGCCTTCGAAGCCAAGCGATTCGGCCATTGCGCGGTATCGGTCCAGCGAGTCCTGGTAAGCGGCATCCTCGCCGCGAATCCGGGCCAGCAGCGTGCGCAGGCGCAGCAGCGTGATGTCGCGCACGATCCACTGCTGATCGGCCCTTAGGTCCGCCAACCGGTCGATCGCTTCCTCGGCTTCAGCCAGGTCACCCTCCGCGCGGCGCTCCAGCAGCGCTTCCGCCAAGACGGCGGTGCCCCAAACGCCGTACCCGAGCCGTCCTCCCTGAAGCAGCTCGTCCACTGCTTGGCGCATCGCCGGGATGACGGCACCCCGTTCGCCGCGCCGGGCATTCTCCCGACCGGTCCACAAGTCGGCGATGGGCAGCATGAAGACACCGTGCTCGGTCAGGAAGATGTCGCGGGCCTGATCCATCAGTCCGAGCCCACGGTAGCGGTCCGCCGCGGCGTCGCGATTCAACAGCGCGACGCCCAGCGTGTACTTGGCGAGGCCAATGGCCACATTGCTGGAAGCCGCGGCGTTTCGAACCGCCAATTCAAGTGCGTGCACCGTGGAATCGTTGGCCCGAAGCAGACCGTACTGTATCGCCGAACCGTAGGTCCAGGCGAGGATGGCTGCGAGCGTTTCAGGGCTGCCCTGATGGGCAGTGTCGACGGCTTCGTCGAGATCCTGCCGCCATCCGGGTCGGCCGAGCCACGATCGGGCAAAGCCTCGCCATGCCAGCGCGGCAGCCAACGGCGAGCCCATGCCAAAATCGGCACCCTTCGTGGAGTCACCGGCGGCTAAGCCGACCACCGTGTCACACCACCGCAAGAGCTCGTCGAATTCGCCGGCATCGAACCAGGTGCAAAAGGCTAGGAATGCCAACCCCATCGTGAGAGTGGGGTCGCCGATCGACTCAAGTAGCGCCATCTGCTCCGATACCAGCCGCGACCCTTCCCGCGAGCGTCCGCTATAGAGCAGTTCGGTTGCCAGCCCGGTCATGCCGATGGCGAGTGAAATCTTGTCGCCAGCCGCGCTGCACAACTCCCGCAGTTCTTCGAAGCGGTGCCGACTCTCGTGGACCGCTCCCCATCCGATCGTGACGCACAGCATCGTACGAGGGGCGATGCGCATCGACAATCGGTCGGGATCGTCTGGTAGAGCGTCGGCGACGCGCCGTGCCCTTTCCCAACTGACGCGTGCTGCCCTCGGATCACGCTTGGCTGACCATGCGCCAGCGCGCATGTGCCAGCCGTACGCGGAATGCAGTTCGCCTGCAGACTGCAAGTGTTCGGCGATCAGCGCAGCGTTCTCGTCCACTGCGGTGGGCTCACGATCTTGGATGGCTTCGGCCAGGAGGCGGTGCCAGTGGGCGCGATCGGATTTGAGCTGCGATTCGTAGGCCACCGCGCGGATCAGGGGGTGGCGGAACACGTACTCGGGACTCGGCGTGAACCGCACCTGCTCGATCAGTTCCGCGGAAAGCGGCTCGTCGACCGCCGCGTCGATGCCCATCGCAGCGAGCAGCCCTGTATCGAAGCGTGCTCCGATCACCGACGCCGCGTTGAGGGTCTGCTTGGCTGCGGTGGTCAGCCGATCGATGCGCGCCTCGATCGCGGCTTGCACCGTGGCAGGAACGCTCACCTCCTCGATGTCGGCATGACAGATGTAGCCGCCGCGCTCGCCCGCGAGCACCCCTCGCTGAGAGAGCTCGCGCACCATCTCCTCGGCGAAAAACGGGTTGCCTGCGGCCCGTTCGGCAACAATTGCCGCCAGCTCGCGAACCGAGGGATCCGCACCCAGCAGCTCACCAAGCAGCGCCTCGGTGTCCGAATCAGCCAGTGGGGCAAGCGCTATTGTCTGTGCGCCGGTAACGCGGATTAGTGCGCCTTGATACTCGGGGCGGCAGGTGAGCAACACCATTGCTGGTGTTTGTGGGACGACGGATAGCAAGTCGGCCAGCATCGATTCGCTGACTTCGTCGATCCAGTGCGCATCTTCGATGATGAACAGCGCCGGCTCCCTGCGAGCCAGCGACGCGGCGTTAATCAGCGCGCCCAGCCGGCGCCGCCGGGCATCCGGATCAATTTGGGGAAGAGCCACATCGGGATCGGCGATGCCGAGCAGATCTTCGAGCAACAGCAGATCATCCGCGTCGGCATCGGCAATCTGCTGCCGCACTTTGATGCGCGCGGCAGCCGGATCGAGGTCGATGACGCCGCTGGCCGCGCGCAGCCACTGAGTCATTGCATGGAAGGGGATGTCACGCGCGTGGGATTCGCAGAAACTCCAGATCACGTCGACTCCACGGCCGGCCGCCAGTGCAGCGCCCTCTCGGGCAATTCGGCTCTTGCCGATGCCGGGCGGGCCCACTACACGTACGACGCCGCCGCGGCCACCGATTGTCCAGTTGAGGATCGCCTCGATGGCCAAAATCTCCCAGCGCCGTCCGACCAGGCTCCCTTCACTTCGCCCAAGCAGATGGCGTGGGCCGACCGCCATGAGCCGATGCGCCGGAACCGGTTCGTCCGAACCCTTGATGTGCACGGACTCGGGTTCACCAAGGATCACGAGGTGCTCCACCAGTCGTGCGGTCGACTCCGAGAGCATCACGCCACCCGGCGGTGCGACCGACTCCATCCGCTGGGCGAACCCGATCTGTTCACCGATAGCGGCGTAGCCCAACGACCCGGACCCGGCGATGACCCGGCCCGAGTTCAGGCCGACCCGCAACCGCAGCGCCACTCCGTCTCGGCGAGACACCTCGACCGCCAGCCGCTTCGCCTCTTCCTGAATGTCCAGCGCGGCCAGGCATGCCCGAAAAGCGTGATCCTCCAGCGCAACCGGGGCTCCAAACAGCGCCATCACCCCGTCACCGGTGTACTCGACCTTTCCGCCGCCGTACCGATGCACCACGGCCACCGACCGCTTGACGAGTTCGGTCACTATTTCGCGGTATCGCTCCATGTCCACGGCGGCCGCGATATCCATGGAGCGGACCACATCGGCGAACAGCGCCGTCACCTGTTTGTACTCCGCTGTCTCATGCGAAACTGCAGTGGCGGCGCCGCACTCGTCACAGAACTTGGCGTTCTGGCGCAGGGCGGTGCCACACGACCCGCACGCGACACCCGCCGTCATTGAAATACCACCGATCCCTGTTGCAGACCGTCCCGACCGCCCAAGACTAAGCGTTCACCCGACCTTTGACGGGCGAGAACGGCACATGGCTACGAACGATCACCGCCGAAAACCTTGGACAAGACCGCCCGCACGGCCGCCTTCGCCGAAGACAGCGCCGCCGCATCGCCTTTGGTTCGCGAAAGCACAAGCGCGCCTTCGATGATCGAGACGACGGCAAGCGCGGTCTCGGCCGCCCGGTCGGGGGACCACCCGTCCGCCTGGAGCCGCTCGGCGATCGCCGCACACCAGCTGTCGAACGCTCGGGCCGCGGCACGCCGCACGAGTTCGCTCGCATGCACCGACTCAGTTGCGATCGGCTCGACCGGACAGCCGTCGCGCCAGTCCGCGGCCAGACCCTCGGCGAGCATGTCCAGCCAACGGTCGACCACCGCGATCACCTCAGCGTCGCCGGCCAGCGCTGCCCGCAGCACGCTTTCGATCTGCTCACCCGCGGACGACACCACCGCGGCGGCCAGTTCCTGCTTGCCCCCTGGGAAATGGTGGTAGAGCGAGCCCGCCTTCACGCCGGCCTCGTCGAGGATCTGGTTCAAGCCGGTCGCCGCATAGCCCTGGCGGCGAAACAGGATGGCGGCGGTGTCGATCAGCGCGGCGCGGCTGCGGTCGGGTCGTGGCACGCCCTTGACAATACTAGAAAGATCATTCAACAATCACCGAATGCGACAAGTAGTCTTCGAAGAACCCGGCCGGTACGCCTGGCGCGACGCGCCGGAGCCCGCTATCACCTCCCCTGAGCAGGCGCTGGTGCGGCCAGTGGCCGTCGCCTGCTGCGACCTCGACGTCGGCGTCGCTCAGGGCGCGCTCCCGATGCCGCCGGGACACGCCGTCGGCCACGAGGGCATCGCCGAAGTCGTCGCCGTCGGCGACGAGGTGCGCGACATCCGAGTCGGTGACCGCGTCGTCGTACCGTTCCAGATCAGCTGCGGCCAGTGCCGTGAATGCCGTCGCGGGGCCACCGGATCGTGCGGCTCGCTGCCATTGATGGCGATGTACGGGATGGCGCCGCTGGCCGGCTTGGACGGCGGCGGATTTATGGCTGACCAGGTGCTCGTGCCCTACGCCGACGCGATGCTGATCCCGGTGCCCAAGACCGTCGATCCCATCGCCATCGCATCGCTTTCCGACAACATCCCCGACGCCTGGCGAGCCGTCGGCCCGTTCCGCTCCGAACTCGCCGCGCTCGACGAAAAGGACCGTCGTGTCCTGGTCGTCGGGCGGCTCTCGATCGGTGTCTACGCCACTGCGCTGGCTGCCGCGATGGGCGCCCACGTCGACTACCTCGACACCGACCCGAACCGGCTCGCAGCAGCCGAGAAGCTGGGTGCCGTCGCACATGACCTGCAGAAACCGGACCGCTCCTGGGACCCGTATCCCGTCACCGTCCACACCTCCGCCGACCCGAAGCTTCTCGCTGCGACACTGCGCGCCACCTGGCCCGACGGTGTCTGCACCGACACTGGGATCTACTACCAGGGGGCGGTCGAGCTGCCGCTGCTCGCGATGTACACCCGCGGCGTGCGGTTCGTCACCGGACGAGTCAACGCACGGGCCGTCATCCCGGAGATCCTCGAGCTGCTGACCGCGGGATGCGACCTCGGCCCCGTCGTCGAACGAGTGGCGGACTGGGACGACGCGCCGGCGGTCTGGCCGACCATGACCGGCAAGACGGTGTTCACCCGCGTCTGAGCGCGACCGCTGCAATCAATCAATTTCTCTTCGGGTGCGTCGATCAGGGACAATCGACCTAATGCCCGCCATCGAGATGACCCGCATCGACCTGCGCAACCGCACGCTCAGTGCCGCGCAGTTGCGTGCTGCGCTGCCACGCGGCGGCGTCGACGTCGAGACGGTGCTGCCGATGGTTCGTCCAGTCGTCGAGGCCGTCGCGCAGGGGGGTGCCGAGGCGGCGCTGCAATACGGCGAGTCGTTCGACGGGGTTAGGCCGGCCACTGTGCGCGTCCCGCAAGCCCAGCTTGACGAGGCGCTCGCCGCCCTCGCAGCCGAGGTCCGGGCCGCGCTGGAGGTGGCGATCGAACGGGCAAGGGCCGTGCACGCCGACCAGCTCCGCACCGATACGACGACGACGCTGGGTCCCGGCGCGACGGTCACCGAACGGTGGGTGCCGGTGGAGCGAGTCGGACTCTATGTGCCGGGCGGAAACGCCGTCTACCCGTCGAGCGTGGTGATGAACGTCGTGCCCGCCCAGACCGCGGGCGTGGACTCGTTAGTGATCGCGAGCCCGCCGCAGGCGCAGTCGCAGGGTCCCTTCCGGGGGCTGCCGCACCCGACGATCCTGGCCGCCGCCCGCCTGCTCGGCGTCGACGAGGTGTGGGCGGTCGGCGGGGCGCAGGGCATCGCGCTGCTGGCGTACGGCGGCATCGACACCGACGGCACCGAACTGGTGCCCGTCGACATGATCACCGGACCCGGCAACATCTACGTCACCGCCGCCAAGCGGATCTGCCGGTCCCACGTCGGCATTGACGCCGAGGCCGGGCCGACGGAGATCGCCATACTCGCCGACTACACCGCCGACCCTGCCCACGTCGCCGCCGACTTGATCAGCCAGGCCGAGCACGATGAGATGGCGGCCAGTGTACTGGTGACACCGAGCGAACAACTCGCCGACGCGACGTCGAAAGAACTTGCCGCGCAACTAGAAACCACGGTGCACCGGGAGCGGGTGACCGCCGCGCTGGCCGGGCGCCAGTCCGCGATCGTGCTTGTCGACGACATCGACGCCGGCGTGCGGGTGGTCAACGCCTACGCCGCCGAGCACCTGGAGATCCAGACCGCCGACGCATCCGATGTGGCCGCCCGGGTCCGTTCGGCCGGAGCCATTTTCGTCGGCCCTTATTCGCCGGTGAGCCTCGGCGACTACTGCGCCGGCAGCAATCACGTGCTGCCCACAGCCGGCTGCGCCCGCCACTCGAGCGGACTGTCGGTGCAGACATTCCTGCGTGGCATCCACGTCGTCGAGTATGACGAGGCCGCGCTGAAAGACTTGTCCGGCCACGTCATTACACTCGCAAAGGCGGAGGACCTGCCCGCCCATGGCGAGGCGGTGCGCCGAAGGTTCGAATCGTGAGCGTCCCAGGACAGCAGGTGACGTTGACCGACTTGCCGCTGCGCGAAGACCTGCGCGGCAAATCGCCCTACGGTGCGCCCCAACTCGACGTGCCGGTAAGGCTGAACACCAACGAAAACCCGCACCCGCCCACGCCGGGATTGGTCGACGACGTCGCACGTGCCGTTCGAGAGGCGGCCGTCAATTTGCATCGCTACCCCGACCGCGACGCCGTCGCGCTGCGCGCCGACCTCGCCGCCTATCTCACTCGACAGACCGGTGTGCACGTCGGCCTCGAAAACCTGTGGGCCGCCAACGGTTCCAACGAGATCCTGCAGCAGCTGCTGCAGGCCTTTGGCGGCCCCGGCCGCAGCGCGATCGGCTTCGTGCCGTCGTACTCGATGCATCCAATCATCTCCGACGGTACTCAGACACGTTGGCTGGAAGCACACCGCGCCGACGACTTCAGCCTCGACGCCGCCGCCGCCGCTGCGGCGATCATCGAGCACCGCCCGGATATCGTGTTCGTCGCCAGCCCGAACAACCCGTCGGGACAAAGTATTTCGTTGCAGGACCTGCGCCGGCTGCTCGATGCCATGCATGCCGGGATTCTGATCCTCGATGAGGCCTACGGCGAGTTCTCGTCGGCGCCGAGCGCGATCAGCCTCGTTGACGACTATCCAACCAAGCTCGTCGTGACGCGCACCATGAGCAAGGCGTTCGCATTCGCGGGCGGCCGGCTCGGCTACCTGATCGCCGCGCCCGCAGTCATCGACGCACTTCTGCTGGTGCGATTGCCATACCACCTGTCGTCGCTCACCCAGGCGGCCGCACGGGCGGCGCTGCGCCACGCTGACGAGACGCTGGCCAGCGTCGCCGCCCTGGTCGCCGAACGTGAGCGCGTCAGTGACGCACTGAGCCGCATGGGTTTTCGGGTGATCCCCAGCGACGCCAACTTCATCCTGTTCGGCGAATTCGCCGACGCGGCGGCGACCTGGCGGCGGTACCTGGACAAGGGCGTGCTGATCCGCGACGTCAGCATCCCGGGTTACCTGCGCGTCACCACCGGTCTGCCCGACGAGAACGACGCATTCCTCGACGCCAGTGCCACGCTGGCGCCCCAGCCTCTAGGAGCATCGTGACCGAGAACCGCCGTGCCCGGGTAGAGCGCACCACGAAGGAGTCCGACATCGTCGTCGAACTCGACCTCGACGGCAGTGGCATCGTCGACGTCGACACCGGCGTGCCGTTCTACGACCACATGCTGCACGCGCTGGGCAGCCACGCCAGCTTCGACCTCACGGTCCGCACCAAGGGGGACGTGCACATCGAAGGGCACCACGCCATCGAGGACAGCGCGATCGTGCTGGGCCAGGCGCTGGGTCAGGCCTTAGGCGACAAGAAGGGCATTCGGCGGTTCGGCGACGCGTTCATCCCGATGGACGAGACGCTGGCACACGCGGCCGTCGACGTCTCCGGCCGGCCGTACTGCGTGCACACCGGCGAGCCGGATCACCTGCGCCACTTCACGATTGCTGGGTCCAACGTGCCGTACCACACCGTCGTCAACCGGCACGTGTTCGAGACACTGGCGATGAACGCGCGTATCGCGCTGCACGTGCGCACGATCTACGGCCGCGATCCGCACCACATCACCGAGGCCCAGTACAAGGCGGTCGCAAGAGCGTTGCGGCAGGCCGTCGAACGCGATCCCCGCGTCACCGGCATCCCATCCACCAAAGGTGCGCTGTGACAAACAAATCCGTGGTGGTGCTGGACTACGGCTCCGGCAATCTGCGGTCTGCGCAACGGGCGCTGGAGCGCCTCGGCGCCGACGTCGACGTCACGGCAGACCCCGCTGCCGCGACTGCCGCCGACGGGCTGGTCGTGCCCGGCGTCGGAGCGTTCGAGGCGTGTATGACGGGCCTGCGCGCGATCGGCGGTGACAAGATTGTCGCGGAGCGGCTCTCCGTGGGCGCACCTGTGCTCGGTGTCTGCGTCGGCATGCAGATCCTGTTCGACCGGGGCGTCGAGTTCGGCGTAGAAAGCGGCGGATGCGGCCAATGGCCCGGCGCCGTCACGAGATTGGACGCGCCGGTGATTCCGCACATGGGCTGGAACGTCGTCGACGCCGGTGCAGGCAGCCAACTCTTCGCGGGCCTCGACGCCGAGACCCGGTTCTACTTCGTGCACTCCTACGCCGCGCAGCACTGGGAGGGCAATCCCGACGCGGTGCTGACGTGGGCGACCCACCACGTGCGGTTCCTGGCTGCCGTCGAGGACGGTGCGCTGTCGGCGACGCAGTTCCACCCGGAGAAGAGCGGCGACGCCGGGGCGACATTGCTGAGCAACTGGGTGCGCGGGCTATGACCGCGACATTGCATTCGACGCGGAAAAGTGCGAGACAACACCACGCTGGTTGCAGTCTCGGCGAAAAGGGGGCGACGTGTCGCTGATCCTGTTGCCCGCGGTCGACGTCGTGGACGGTCGCGCGGTGCGCCTGGTGCAGGGCCGGGCCGGCAGCGAAACCGAGTACGGCTCGGCGGTCGACGCGGCGCTGGGCTGGCAGCGCGAGGGCGCAGAATGGATTCACCTCGTGGACCTCGACGCGGCGTTCGGCCGCGGCTCCAACCGCGAACTGCTGGCCGAGGTGGTCGGTAGGCTCGACGTCAACGTCGAACTGTCCGGCGGCATCCGCGACGACGCGTCGCTGGCCGCGGCACTCGCGACGGGCTGCGCCCGCGTGAATCTCGGCACGGCGGCACTGGAGAACCCGCAGTGGTGCGCGAAGGTCATCGGCGAGTACGGCGATAAGGTCGCGGTCGGGCTCGACGTTCAGATCCTCGACGGGGAACACCGGCTGCGCGGACGCGGTTGGGAGACCGACGGCGGCGACCTCTGGGAGGTACTGGAACGCCTTGACAGCGAGGGATGTTCGCGCTTCGTCGTCACCGATGTCACCAAGGACGGCACGCTGACCGGCCCGAACGTCGACCTGTTGGCCGCCGTGGCGCAACGCACGGACACGCCACTGATCGCGTCGGGCGGAGTGTCCAGTCTCGACGACCTGCGCGCGATCGCCACTCTGACCGAGCACGGCATCGAGGGCGCGATCGTCGGAAAAGCGCTCTACGCTGGGTGTTTCACTCTGTCTGAGGCACTGGCGGCGGTGAGTTAGGCCATGGCCGACACCTCCGATTTCGACGCGCTGGTCGCCGAGGCCGCGCGAATCCTCGACAGGGCGGCCGAGCGCTTCGTCGAAGGGCACGGTGCCGATTCCGCAGTTCCCAAGAAGGGCAACGACTTCGCCACCGAAATCGACCTGGCCATCGAACGCGAAGTGGTGGAGGCGCTCACGTCGGCCACCGGCATCGAAGTCCACGGCGAGGAGTACGGTGGCGCCGACGTCGACTCTCCGATGGTCTGGGTGCTCGACCCGATCGACGGCACCTTCAACTACGCCGCCGGCCTTCCGATGGCCGCAATCCTGCTGGGGCTGATGCAGGACGGGCAGCCCGTCGCCGGGCTGACCTGGCTGCCCTTCGTGAGGCAGAGGTTCACTGGCGTGGTCGGTGGTCCGTTGCGCTGCAACGGAACCGAATTGCCACGGCTGGAGCCGGCCCAACTCGAAGACGCGGTCGTCGGCGTCGGCACCTTCAACATCGATTGGCGAGGCCGGTTTCCGGGCCGGTACCGGCTCGCTGTCTTGGAGCGGTTGAGCCAGGTGTCGTCGCGGCTGCGCATCCACGGTGCCACTGGCATCGACCTGGCGTACACAGCTGCCGGAATACTCGGCGGTGCAATCAGTTTCGGCGATCACGTCTGGGACCATGCTGCGGGCGTGGCGCTGGTCAAGGCTGCGGGCGGCGTCGTCACCGACCTGCGGGGCAACGAGTGGACACCCCAGTCGAGCGCGGCGCTGGCCGGCGTGCCGGGATGTCACGAGCAGATCCTCGACATCCTGCGCGAGGTCGGCGATCCCGGGGACTACCGGTGAGTGACGTCGCGGTCCGTGTGATCCCGTGCCTTGACGTGGACGACGGACGGGTGGTCAAGGGCGTCAACTTCGCCAACCTGCGCGACGCCGGCGACCCGGTCGAGCTCGCCGCGGTCTACGACACCGAGGGTGCCGACGAGCTGACGTTCCTCGACGTGACCGCGTCGTCGTCGGGCCGGGCGACGATGCTCGACGTGGTGCGCCGCACCGCCGAGCAAGTGTTCATCCCGCTGACGGTGGGCGGGGGCGTGCGCTCGGTGGCAGACGTCGACATGCTGCTGCGGGCGGGCGCCGACAAGGTGGCCGTCAACACCGCGGCGATAGCACGACCCGAACTACTCGAGGAGTTGTCTCGCCGGTTCGGATCGCAGTGCATCGTGCTGTCGGTCGACGCCCGTCCCGTGCCAGCCGGTTCGGAGCCGACCTCCTCGGGGTGGGAGGTCACCACGCACGGTGGCCGCCGCGGCACCGGCATCGACGCCGTCGAGTGGGCGGCCCGCGGGGCTCAACTCGGTGTTGGTGAGATCCTGCTCAACTCAATGGATTTCGACGGCACCAAGGCCGGTTTCGATCTGCCCATGCTGCGCGCGGTGCGGGCCGCGGTCACGGTGCCGGTGATCGCCAGTGGCGGCGCCGGGGTAGTGGAACACTTTGCGCCCGCGGTGTTTGCGGGCGCGGACGCGGTGCTGGCCGCGAGCGTTTTCCACTTCCGCGAGCTGAGCATCAAAGAGGTGAAAGCGGCTATGGCAGCAGAAGGGATCACCGTGAGATGAGCGGTTTGGACGCGAGGATTGCGTCGCGTCTCAAGCGTGACGCCCATGGCCTCATCACCGCAGTCGCGCAGGAGCGCGGCACCGGCAAGGTATTGATGGTGGCCTGGATGGACGATTACGCGCTGGCTCGCACGCTGCAGACACGGGAAGCCACCTACTACTCGCGGTCGCGCAAACAGCATTGGGTCAAGGGCGAGACGTCCGGGCATACCCAACGCGTGCACGCGGCCAGACTGGACTGCGACGGCGACACGGTGCTGCTGGAGGTCGACCAGGTCGGCGGCGCATGCCACACCGGCGACCACACCTGCTTCGACGCCGACGTGCTGCTGACGGCGGAGGCTGAGCAGTAGGTCGCGACACCTAAACCTTGGCGGCGACACGCCGATGGCAACCGCCGAGGCTTATGTCTCGCGGACTAACGCGCGACGCTAACGTGCGCGGGCCCGCAACACCTCCAGCGCCTTGTCGGCGTGGGTGTTCATGTTGACCTCGCTGGAGATCACCTCGAGCACCGTGCGGTCGGTGTCGATCACGAACGTCGTCCGCTTCACCGGCATCAGCTTGCCCAGCAGGCCCCGCTTCACACCGAACGTCGATGCCACCGTTCCGTCGGCGTCCGACAGCACCGGGAAGTCGAAGTGGTGGTTGTCGGAGAACTTCGCCTGCTTGCTCACCGGGTCGGTGCTGATGCCCACCCGAGAAGCCCCGACGTCGGCGAATTCCGTTGCCAGATCTCGGAAATGGCACGCCTCGCGGGTGCAGCCCGGAGTTCCGGCGGCAGGATAGAAGAACAGCACCGCCGGACCGTCGGCGAGGAACTCGCTGAACTTGCGTTGCTTGCCGGTTTGATCGGGCAGCTCGAACTCGTCGACGAGGTCACCGTGTTTCATGGGTGTCTACGCTAGACCACGTGACGTCGACCGCCGATCTCACCGGGTCTTCTGCTCTTCGTGCACGCGGCTCATCGCCGACCACTACGCGCGAGCAGTTCCGCGCGCTGGCGGCCGTGCACCGGTTCGTGCCCGTCACCCGCAAAGTGCTGGCCGACAGCGAGACCCCGCTTTCGGCCTACCGCAAGCTCGGCGCGAACCGCCCGGGCACCTTCCTGCTGGAGTCGGCCGAAGTCGGCCGTTCGTGGTCGAGGTGGTCCTTCATCGGGGCCGGAGCCCCGTCGGCGCTGACCGTGCACGACGGCGAGGCCGCCTGGATCGGCGTCACCCCGCAGGACGCCCCCCGCGGCGGCGACCCGCTCGAAGCGCTCAACGCCACCATGGACCTGCTGGCCAGCGAACATCTGCCCGACCTGCCGCCTCTGTCAGGAGGCCTCGTCGGGTTCTTCGCCTACGACATGGTGCGCCGCCTGGAGCGGCTGCCGTCGCTGACCGTCGACGACCTGAAGCTGCCCGACATGCTGCTGCTCCTGGCGACCGACATGGCCGCGGTGGACCACCACGAGGGCACGATCACGCTGATCGCCAACGCGGTGAACTGGAACGGCACCGACGAACGGGTCGACTGGGCTTACGACGACGCGGTGGCGCGTCTCGACGTGATGACGCAGGCGCTCGGCCAGCCGCTGCCGTCGACGGTGGCCACGTTCGACCGTCCGCAACCGGTGGCCCGCGCCCAGCGCACGCTGGAGGAGTACAGCGGGATCGTTGAGCGCCTGGTCGGCGAGATCGAGGCCGGCGAGGCCTTCCAGGTTGTGCCGTCGCAGCGCTTCGAGATGGACACAAACGCCGACCCGATCGACGTGTACCGGATGTTGCGCGTGTCCAACCCGAGCCCCTACATGTACTTGTTGAACATCCCGAAAGTCGATGGCAGCCTGGACTTTTCGATCGTCGGTTCGAGTCCCGAGGCGCTCGTTACCGTCAAGGACGGCTGGGCCAGCACGCATCCGATCGCGGGCACCCGGTGGCGCGGCGACACCGAAGAGGAAGACATCCTGCTGGAGAAGGAGCTGCTCTCCGACGAGAAGGAGCGCGCCGAGCACCTGATGCTGGTTGACCTCGGCCGCAACGATCTCGGCCGGGTCTGCGTTCCGGGCACCGTGCGCGTCGACGACTACAGCCACATCGAGCGCTACAGCCACGTCATGCACCTGGTTTCGACTGTCACGGGCCAGCTTGCCGAGAGCCGGACGGCACTCGATGCGGTCACCGCCTGCTTCCCGGCCGGCACGCTGTCCGGTGCCCCCAAGGTGCGGGCGATGGAGTTGATCGAGGAGGTCGAGCTGACGCGCCGAGGGCTGTACGGCGGCGTGGTGGGCTACCTCGACTTCGCCGGCAACGCCGACTTCGCGATCGCCATCCGCACCGCGCTGATGCGCGACGGCACCGCGTACGTGCAGGCGGGAGGCGGTGTCGTCGCGGATTCCAACGGCCCGTACGAGTACACCGAGGCGGCGAACAAGGCCAAAGCCGTCCTGAACGCGATCGCCGCCGCCGAGACGTTGAAGGCCCCGTGATCCGGATAGCCCAGCTGTTGCTGGCGCTGGCGGCGGTCGGCCTGTGGGTGGCGTCCCGTATGCCGTGGGTCGTGCTGCGCTCGTTCGACGGACTGGGCCAGCCGCGAACGACGACGCTGTCCGGTGCGATGTGGTCGACGGCGCTGGTCCCGTGCGCGGTGCTGCTGCTGGCCGCGGCGGTCGCCGCGCTGGCTGTCCGCGGCTGGACGCTGCGTCTCCTGTCGGCGCTCGTCGCAGCGGTCAGCGCCGGAACCAGCTACATCGCCATCACCCTGTGGACCATCAGGGACGTCGCGCCGCGGGCTGCCACGCTGGCGGACCTTCCAGTGGCGTCGCTGGTCGGCAGCGCCCGGCACTACTGGGGTGCAGGCATCACGCTCGCTGCGGCCGTTACGACGCTGCTCGCGGCCGTGCTGCTGATGCGCGCAGCGGCCAGGGAACCGAGGCGAACGCAGAAATACACCTCGCCCGCGCAACGGCGTGCCACAGCCGTCGAGGGCGGTTCGTCGGCGACGATGTCGGAACGGATGATGTGGGACGCGCTCGACGAGGGTGACGACCCGACCCGCGATTCGGCTAGCGAGGGTCGGTGAGGAACGGCATGCCCGCGGCGGCTACCCTTTCGATGTTCGATCGCACGTCGGCTATAGCGCAGGAGGGAGTCGACAGGCCATGAGTTCGGCGACCGTGCTCGACTCCCTTCTCGAAGGAGTTCGCGCCGATGTTGCCGCCCGAGAAGCCGTCGTTCCCCTAGCTGAGGTCAAAGCCAAGGCCAAAGAGGCGCCGCCGCCGCGCAACGTGATGGCCGCGCTGCGTGAGCCCGGCATCGGCGTCATCGCAGAAGTGAAACGCGCCAGCCCGTCACGCGGAGAGTTGGCGGTGATTTCCGACCCGGCGAAGCTGGCCCGCGCCTACGAAGAGGGCGGCGCCCGCATCGTCAGCGTGCTCACCGAACAGCGCCGGTTCCACGGTTCACTCGACGACCTCGACGCGGTTCGCGCAGCGGTGTCAATCCCGTTGTTGCGCAAGGACTTTATCCTGTGCCCCTACCAGGTCCACGAGGCCCGGGCGCACGGTGCCGACATGCTGCTGCTGATCGTCGCAGCGCTCGAGCAGCCCGCGCTGGCGGCGATGCTCGACCGCACCGAGTCGCTCGGCATGGCCGCGCTCGTGGAGGTCCACACCGAAGAGGAGGCGGACCGCGCGCTGCAGGCCGGTGCACGGGTAATCGGTGTCAACGCACGAGATCTCAAGACGCTCACGGTCGACCGGGATTGCTTCGCGCGAATCGCCCCCGGCCTGCCAACTGATGTCATCCGCATCGCCGAGTCGGGTATCCGCGGAACCGCGGACCTGCTGGCTTACGCCGGCGCCGGGGCGGATGCAGTACTCGTCGGTGAGGGGCTGGTCACCAGCAGTGATCCGCGAAGCGCGGTAGCGGATCTCGTGACGGCCGGAACCCATCCGTCGTGCCCGAAATCGAGTCGGTGAGTACGCCAGAACTACCGCAATCCAGCACGGCCATCGCCGAGCCGACGGCTCACGACCCCGACGCCCGTGGCCATTTCGGCGTGTACGGCGGACGATTCGTGCCCGAGGCGCTGATGGCGGTGATCGAGGAAGTCACCGCCGCATACGAAAAGGCCCGTGCTGACCAGGAATTCCTCGACACCCTCGACCGACTGCAGACGCACTACAGCGGCCGGCCATCCCCACTGTACGAAGCCCGGCGACTCACCGAGCACGCCGGCGGCGCCACCATCTTCCTGAAGCGGGAAGACCTGAACCACACTGGCTCTCACAAGATCAACAACGTGCTGGGCCAGGCGTTGCTCGCCAAACAGATGGGTAAGACTCGCGTCATCGCCGAAACCGGTGCGGGTCAACACGGCGTCGCCGCCGCGACCGCGTGTGCCTTGCTCGGGCTCGAGTGCGTGATCTACATGGGCGCCGTCGACACGGCGCGGCAGGCGTTGAACGTCGCCCGGATGCGACTTCTCGGCGCCGAGGTGGTGTCGGTGACGTCGGGCTCGCAGACGTTGAAGGATGCGATCAACGAGGCTTTCCGCGACTGGGTGACCAACGCCGAGCGCACGTACTACTGCTTCGGCACCGCGGCCGGCCCGCACCCGTTTCCGATGATGGTCCGCGACTTCCAGCGCGTGATCGGCTTGGAGGCGCGCGCGCAGATACTCGATCAGGCCGGCCGGTTGCCCGACGCCGTCACTGCCTGCGTGGGCGGCGGGTCCAACGCGATCGGCATCTTTCACGCCTTCATCGACGATCCCGGCGTGCGCCTGATCGGCTTCGAAGCCGCCGGCGACGGCGTCGAAACCGGAAGGCACGCAGCGACATTTGCCGGCGGCTCGCCCGGTGCCTTCCAAGGCTCGTTCTCGTACCTCTTGCAGGATGAGGACGGTCAGACCATCGAAAGCCACTCGATCTCAGCGGGTTTGGACTATCCCGGCGTCGGTCCCGAACACGCTCTGCTCAAGGACACCGGCAGAGCCGAGTACCGCCCGATCACCGACAGCGAAGCGATGGACGCGTTTCGGCTGCTGTGCCGCACGGAGGGCATCATCCCGGCGATCGAGTCGGCACACGCCATCGCCGGGACGCTTCCGCTGGCCGCAGAGATCGGCCGCGGCGGGATCGTCGTCGTCAATCTCTCGGGGCGAGGCGACAAAGACGTTGCGACCGCGGCGAAGTGGTTCGGCCTGCTTGACGACGAGGAGGCCGCGCGTGGTTGATTCCGCCCGGCTGTCGGAACTGTTCACGTCGTGTCGCCAGCATGACCGCTCGGCTCTGATCGGCTATCTGCCCACGGGATTCCCCGACGTGCCGGCATCTTTGGCGGCGATGACGGCGTTGGTCGAATCCGGTTGCGACATCGTCGAAGTGGGGATTCCGTATTCGGATCCGGGAATGGACGGACCGACGATCGCAACGGCAACCGAAGCTGCGCTTCGGGGCGGCGTCCGGGTGCGCGACTCATTACGGGCGGTGGAAACAATCAGCGACGCAGGGGGGCGTGCAGTGGTGATGACGTACTGGAATCCGGTGCTGAAGTATGGGGTCGACGCGTTCGCCCGCGACTTGGCGGCCGCCGGTGGCCTCGGCATGATCACGCCGGACCTCATTCCGGAGGAGGCCGGCGAATGGCTGGCCGCCTCGGACAGGCATTGGCTCGACCGCATCTTTCTCGTCGCGCCGTCGTCGACGCCGCAGCGGTTGGCGGCGACGGTCGAGGCCTCACGCGGCTTCGTCTACGCCGCCTCGACCATGGGCGTCACGGGCGCCCGTGAGGTGGTGTCGCAGACGGCGCCGGATTTGGTGCACCGGGTGAAGGAAGTGTCCGACATCCCCGTCGGTGTCGGGCTTGGTGTGCGCTCGCGAGAACAAGCCGCTGAGATCGCCTCTTACGCTGACGGGGTGATCGTCGGCTCGGCGCTGGTGTCGGCGCTCCGCGACGGTGGCGTGGACGCGGTACGAGCGCTGACCGAGGAACTGGCAGACGGCGTGCGACAGAGGATTCCGGCGTGACACAGTTTCTGGCATCGATTCCCAGCCCTCCGCAAGGCGTATGGCATCTGGGTCCGCTACCGATTCGCGCATATGCGTTGTTCATCATCGTCGGCATCATCGTCGCGCTGATCATCGGCGATCGCCGCTGGGTGGCCCGGGGGGGAGAACCCGGAGTCGTCTACGACATCGCGTTGTGGGCGGTCCCGTTCGGCCTTGTCGGCGGCCGGCTTTACCACGTGATGACGGACTGGCGAACCTACTTCGGTGAAGAGGGCGCCGGTCTCGTTGCGGCGCTGCGTATTTGGGACGGCGGTCTGGGCATCTGGGGTGCGGTCGCGCTCGGCGGCATCGGAGCCTGGATCGGGTGCCGCCAGCGAGGCATTCCGTTGCCGGCGTTCGCTGACGCGATCGCGCCGGGAATCATCCTGGCGCAGGCCATCGGTCGGCTGGGCAACTACTTCAACCAAGAGTTGTTCGGCAGGCCCACGTCATTGCCGTGGGGACTGAGGATCTACGAGCGCCGTGACGCCTCCGGTGCCCTCGACATGCTCAACGGTGTGTCGACCGGTCAGCCTGCCGAGATCGCGCCGCAACCGGTGCATCCGACGTTCCTGTACGAATTGATCTGGAACGTCCTGGTTTTCCTGCTGCTGATCTATGTCGACCGCCGATTCAAGATAGGCCACGGCCGCTTGTTTGCGTTGTACGTGGCGGCCTATTGCGTCGGCCGCTTCGGCGTCGAGCTGCTGCGCGACGACACCGCGACGCTGATCGCAGGGATCCGCATCAACCTGTTCACGTCGACGTTCGTCTTCCTCGGCGCGATGGTGTACGTCATCCTGGCGCCGAAGGGGCGAGAAGACCCCGCGGTCCTCGGGGGCAAGCCGCACGAGCTCGACGAGACGGCGGACGCCGAGAAGCGAGAGAAGATCCCTGCGGGATCAGAGGACTCGGCGCTCGTCGAGTGGACGAGAGAGCTGGCCGCGGTCGCGTCGACGAGTGGTGTCGTGGCCGGCGTGGCGGTCGCGGTCGAGGACGAGGACGAAGCCGAGGAAGCCGAAGAAGCCCAAGAAGCCGAGGCCAGAGCGGAAGAATCGCAGGACGCCGAAACCGCGGTGCTGGAGAAGGCGGGCACACCTGGCGACGGCGAAGCTGAGCGAGTCGAAGGCGAGCCGCACTCAGCAGAAGCGCCCGAAGAAGCGGTAGTCCAGGCCGATGCCGAGGCCGTTGCCCCAACTGCCCCAACTGACGAGGAACAGGCGGAGGCGGCTGAAGTCGAGCGACCGGCCACGGCCGAAGAGTCGGAGGCCGACTTGCCGTTGGCTGGAGCAGTTGGCGCGGCCGCTGCGACGCCGCCTTCGAGGAGTTGGTTGCGGCGGCTGGTCGGCCGCAAGCCGAAACAGCAGGTCGAGGAAAGTAAAGAAACTACAGAGCCGGTAATTGCGCCCACGACCAAGGCCGTGCCTGAGGAGGCCGTGCCTGAGGAGCAGGAGGCCGAGGCCCTTCAGCCGGATATCGGGATCGAAGCTGTCTCGGCTGAGGTGGGATCCGACGTGGTGTCGGATGACGAGGCCCTCGAGCAGCAGGTCGAGCCTGAGGCTGCGGACGGAGCGGAGGAACCCCAGCAGGAGACCGAAGCCGCGGTCGAGCAGGAGGCCGAGGCCGAGGAACCTTCGGATGAGGAGTCGGCGACCGAGGCGGAGGCGGTGGAGGCCGAACCGGAGGAGCCTTCGGCTGAGGAGTCCGGCGACGGGGCCGACAAGCCGGTTGATGCTGAGAACGAAGATGAGACTGAGTCCGAGACAGTAGCGCCGCTGGACGACGAGCTCGGCGACGTTCTGGAGGCCGCCACATCCGAAGATCTGGCTGACGATGTCGGCGAGCCCGGCGAAGTGATCGAGGCAGAGGCGCTATCGGATGTGGCTCTCGAAGAGGCGGAGCCGGCGCCCGGAACGGCTGAAGAAGCCGCGGAAGACGTTGCCGAGACGGAGGAGGAGGAAGAAGGCAAGCCTGAGGCCTCAGATCAGGTCGATGTCTCCGAAGACGAAACCCAAGTCGACGCCGATGCAGCGACATCAGGTGACGAACCGGCTGAATCCGAGGCTGAAACGTCACCGTCCGATGACGTAAGCGCGGAAACCACATCCACGCCCGCAGCCGGACAGGCAGCCACCCGCCGGCGACGGTTGGGATTACCACGAAGATTGCGCGAGTTCCGGCAGGCGTGGGCAGACGTCCCGGCATGGCAGAAAGAGCCGAAGCCGCCGAGCGACTGATTTCGACGCCGAGTGGCATGCTTGACGCATGACCGATCCGTCGCAATCCGGCAGTGATCAGCAGGCGACGCCGCAGCCACCGCCGCCACCTTCCGCTTATCCTTTTCCGCCGCCCTACCAGGCCGCCTACGTCGACCCCTCGGCGCCCTTCGGGCGGCATCCGCTCACCGGCGAGCCCTATTCCGACAAATCGAAGATCGTCGCGGGGCTACTGCAACTGCTCGGGCTGATCGGGATCGTCGGCATCGGCCGCATCTATCTCGGTGACACCAAGCTCGGGATCATCCAGCTCGTCGTCGGCCTCGTTACGTGCACTGTCGGTGCGTGGATCTGGGGCATCATCGACGCGGTGCTGATCTTCACCGACAATGTCCGCGATCCCCAGGGCCGACCGCTGCGAGATGGCGCATAACACCGGGCTGTCCCAGAGGGGTAAGGCATACATCGCCCTTGCGACGGGTGCGGTGACTGCCGGCGCCCTGGCATACGTCGGCCTCAATGACCCGCACCGACCCGGCGCCCTCTTCCCGGCCTGCCCGTTCAAATTGCTCACCGGGTGGAACTGCCCAGCCTGCGGCGGTCTGCGAATGACCTACGACGTGCTGCACGCAAACGTGCACGCTGCCGTCATCGACAACGCGTTCCTACTCGCGGGCCTGCCTGCACTGCTCGCGTGGGTGCTCTGGCGCCGCCGCACCGGGCGGCCTCTGATGCCGCGCACCGCCGTGATCGTCGTCGTCCTGGCCACCATTGCCTGGACAGTGATCCGCAACATGCCGGGTTTCCCGTTGGTCCCGACGCTCTACACCGGGTAGCGCCATCGCTTTGGTCCAGTCCGGCCCGACGAGTCCAGGCGCCATCGCCTAGGGGTCCTCACCACTTTGCAACTGCCGCAATACTTTCCGGGCCCAGGCGACCAGCGCGATGCATGACTCAGCCGCGATCCTGCACCGCCGGTTGCGCCAACACCTGCTCGCCGTGGCGAATGGCCCTTTCGCACATACAGCACGAAGCGGATCGCACAAGCGCTAAGCGCACAGGCAGTGGACAGGAAACTACGGGCGAGTCGGTCTGCGCGCATCGCTGCCGCCTGCGACGCCGCCGCCTGTGATCGTGTAAAGGCGTTCCCCCGGGACTATGCTCGGAATTCGTGAATAGACGCGGGAAGATCGTCTGCACGCTCGGCCCGGCGACCAATTCCGACGAGACGGTCCGGTCCCTGGTCGAGGCAGGCATGGACGTGGCCCGCATGAATTTCAGCCACGGCGACCAGGCCGACCACAAGGCGAGCTACGACCGCGTTCGTGCGGCATCCGACACCACCGGCCGGGCGGTGGGCATCCTCGCCGACCTGCAGGGTCCGAAGATCCGGCTCGGCCGGTTCGCAGCCGGGCACGCATTCTGGCAGAGCGGCGACACCGTGCGCATCACCGTCGAAGAGTGCGACGGCACGCATGACCGCGTATCCACCACCTATAAGCAACTCGCGCACGACGCCGCGCCGGGGGACCGCCTGCTCGTCGACGACGGAAAAGTGGTGCTGGTCGTCGAGGGCATCGATGGCGACGACGTGGTGTGCACCGTCACCGAGGGCGGTCCCGTCTCCAACAACAAGGGCCTGTCGCTTCCGGGCATGAACGTGTCGGTGCCGGCGCTGTCGGAGAAGGACATCGACGACCTCGAGTTCTCGCTGCGCCTGGGCGTCGACCTGATCGCGCTCTCGTTCGTGCGCTCACCCGCCGATATCGAATTGGTGCACGACGTGATGGATCGCGTCGAGCGTCGTGTGCCCGTCATCGCCAAGCTCGAAAAGCCCGAGGCTATCGACAATCTCGAGGCGATCGTGCTGGCTTTCGACGCGGTGATGGTCGCCCGCGGTGACCTGGGGGTCGAGCTCCCGCTCGAAGAGGTTCCGCTGGTGCAGAAGCGGGCGATCCAAATGGCAAGGGAGAACGCCAAACCCGTGATCGTCGCGACCCAGATGCTGGAGTCGATGGTGGAGAACCTGCGGCCCACCCGCGCCGAGGCTTCCGACGTGGCCAACGCCGTACTGGACGGCGCCGACGCGCTGATGATGTCGGGGGAGACGTCGGTGGGCCGGCACCCGGTGGAGGCCGTGAAGACGATGTCCCGCATCATCGCTGCGGTCGAACAGAATTCGACCGCGGCCCCGCCGCTGACGCACGTACCGCGCACCAAGCGCGGGGTGATCTCCTACGCCGCGCGCGACATCGGCGAACGGCTGGACGCGAAGGCGTTGGTGGCGTTCACCCAGTCCGGCGACACGGTGCGCCGGCTCGCACGGCTGCACACCCCGCTGCCGCTGCTGGCCTTTACCGACCGTCCTGAAGTGCGTAGCCAGCTGGCGCTGACGTGGGGCACCGAGACGTTCATCGTGCCGCACATGCACACCACCGACGACATGATCCGCGAGGTGGACAAGTCGATGCTGGAGCTCGGCCGCTACAGGCGCGGCGACTTGGTGGTCATCGTCGCGGGCGCTCCGCCGGGCACAGTAGGCTCGACCAACCTGATCCACGTGCACCGGATCGGGGAGGACGATCACTAGGGGAGGATTTGAGTACGGATTTCGAGCAGCTGCTGGCGATTCTCGATCTCGAGTCCGTCGACGACACGACCTTCACTGGGTCTCACCCCACCAAAGCTCCCACCCGCACCTACGGGGGGCAGCTGCTGGCGCAGTCCGTCGTCGCATCCGGCAGGACGGTGACGAGCAAGCTTCCGCTCGCGTCGTTGACCGCGACGTTCATCAACGGCGGCGATACCAAAGCCGACATTGAATACCGCGTGTCGAACCTGCGCGATGAACGCCGATTCGCCAACCGGCGGGTCGATGCGGTGCAGGACGGCAATCTCCTTGCGTCGGTGATGGTTTCGTATCTGTCGGGCGGGCCGGGGCTCGAACACGGCGTGGACGCCCCCGAGGTCGCCGCTCCCGAGACCCGCCCGCCGATCGAGGAACTGCTGCGCGGCTATGAGAAGACGGTTCCGGGGTTCGTGAACGCGTTGCGCCCGATCGAGTGGAGATACACCAACGATCCGGCGTGGATCATGCGGCGCAAAGGCGCAGATCTGCCCTACAACCGCGTGTGGATGAAGGCCGGCGGAACGATGCCCGACGATCCGCTGCTGCACACCGCGGCGCTGGTGTACTCCTCCGACACCACGATCCTGGACTCCATCATCACCACGCACGGGCTGTCGTGGGGGTTCGACCGCATCTTCGCGGTCACGGTCAACCATTCTGTGTGGTTTCACCGTCAGGTCGATTTCGACGACTGGGTGCTGTTTTCGACGACCTCGCCGGTGGCCGTCGACTCTCGAGGGTTGGGGATGGGCCACTTCTTCAACCGCGACGGCGTAGTCATCGCCACCGTGGTTCAAGAGGGTGTCGTGAAGTATTTTCCCGGCTCACGGCGCTGACGGCGGGTAATCTTTGGCTGTGACCCAGCCGGTCAGAGTCGAAAAGCTACGCGCCCGCGAACGCATCGTCGTGAACGTCGACCGGCCGGCAGCGCGGTGGATAGGCGCGCTGGCCGTGCTGAGCCTGTTCTGCTGGCTCGCCGTGCTGCTCGCGCACCACCATGAACGTGAAGACTGGAATGCCGCAGGCAGGCTCGCCTGGTTGGTGACGATCTTGACGGCGGTGGCGCTGATCGCCCGCGGGATCTTCCTCGGCCGTCCCGTTACGGCCGCGCATGCCACGGCCGCGATGGGCGTGCTGCTCGTCGGTCTCGGCGCCCGCCTGCTGTCGTACGACGTTCTCGGCAACGCCTTCGTCGCGGGCGCAGGTCTGGTGCTCATGTGGCCGACCACCGCGCGGCCGCAGCCTTATGACTTGCCGCGGGTGTGGCGCCTCGTGAACACGTCAGCCGCCGACCCGCTCGCTCCCTTCGCGATGCAGTCGCTGAAGAGCTATTACTTCAATGCCGACGGCACCGCGGCGATCGCATACCGCACGCGCATCGGCTTCGCCGTGGTGAGTGCCGACCCAATCGGCGACGAGTCCCAGTTTCCGCAACTGGTGGCTGATTTCGCAGCGATGTGCCATGCCCGCGGCTGGCGGATCATCGTGCTGGGCTGCAGCGAGCGACGGCTCCCGTTGTGGCGCAACGACGCAGTCGTCGGGCAACGACTGCGCAGAGTGCCGGTCGGCCGCGACGTCGTCATCGACGTGCGGACCTTCGAGATGGTCGGGCGCAGGTACCGCAACCTGCGCCAGGCTGTGCAACGCACATATAACTTCGGCATCACCACCGAGGTGGTGGCCGAACAGGACATCGACGACGCGCTTCGCAACGAACTCGTCGCGGTTCTGCTCGCCTCACAGAGCGGCGTACGCACCGAACGGGGCTTCTCGATGATCCTCGACGGCGCTCTGGAGCGCCGCTACCCGGGCATCCAGCTGATCATCGCCCGCGACCGCGACGGCGTAGTGCAGGGCTTTCACCGGTATGCGACAGCAGGGCGCGACATCACCCTGGATGTGCCGTGGCGCCGGCCGGACGCACCCAACGGGATCGACGAGCGGCTGTCCGTCGACATGATTCATGAAGCGAAAGCCGTTGGCGCCCAACGTCTCTCACTGGCATTCGCGGCGTTCCCGGAGATCTTCGACAATACGAACCGTAACCGCCTGCAGGATCTCGTATACCACGCGATTCACCTCCTCGACTCATTCATCGCGCTGGAATCGTTGTACCGGTACCTGCGCAAATTCCATGCGCTCGGCGGACGCCGGTACGTCTTGCTGTCACTGCGACACGTTGCGCCGGCGGCCATCGTGCTGTTGTCGTTGGAGTTCGCGCCGCGCCGACGGCACCTCTGACTCAGGGCTCGGTTGTCAGCGTGACGCTGAATTTCGTTTCGAGGTGCTGCTTGAACTCGTCGGCGCACTGCTGCTGCGCATCGGTGTCGTTGCCGGCCCTGTTCATGCAGTCCATGTAGTCGCCGCCGCCGACTTCCTTGAACGCGAAGAACCAGATCGCTGCCGCCGCAATGGCGCCGAGAACCGCGAATACGCCGAGGACGATCCCGGCCAGCGCGATTCCGCCGTTGTCAGCCTCGCCGCGCTTGACCCGGCCACGGCCGACGACGCCCAAGATCACCGCGACGATGCCGAGAACCAGGCCGAGAAAGCCCACGAACGGTATCCAGCAGATCAGCAGGCCAATGATCGCCAGCACCAACGCGGTGATGCCCATTCCGTTGCGCAGTGGTGCCGACGGCGGGGGCTGGCCGGCATACGGCATCGGTGGCGGTGGCGGCGGCGGGTAGCCGCCGGGCGCCTGGGGCGGTTGGCCGGACGGAGGTTGCGGCGACTCCGGCTGGTTCGTCGGGTCGGTCATGCGACTGGTCCTTCCGGTGCGACGCGACGTTCTACGAAGGCATCAACGTTCTTCGACGCCTTGCGGATGCCGAATGCGGACACGATCTCGAACACGCCCATCACGATGAGCCAGATCCCGGTCACCCACGCAAGGATCACCAGCGAACTGATCGGCGAGGCCATCACCACGATTCCGGCCACAACGCTGATCACGCCGAAGAAAATCTCCCATCCGCGGCCCGGCATGCCGGGGTCGCTGATCGCGGAGACCGTGGTGGCCACGCCGCGGAAGATGAAGCCCACGGCTATCCAGATGGCGAGAAGCAGGATCGCGGTGCCGTCGTCTTTGGTGATGTCCAGGCTGCGGAACGCCAAAATGCCCAGGATCAGCGACGCAGCGCCGCTAATGAACAGTAGGATCCGGCCGCCGGCGGAGACGTGCAGACTGAACGCGAAGATGACCTGGAAGACCCCGCTCACTAGCAGGTACGCCCCCAGCAAAATGGCAGCGAGGATGACACCGGTTACCGGACGCGTCACCAAGAGCACGCCAAGAATCACGGAGGCGACGCCAGACACCAGCGTCCAGATCCAGAGGTTTTTCAACAGCTTCGGGCGTTCGGGAACAGTCATGCCGAAAAGTGTTCCACAGGGTTCGTCGGCCGGTAAGCATTTCACGTTAGCGCCATTACGCCGTCGATCGATGGGACGGTAGTCAATGGTCGGTACCTTCCCGCCAAGGGTTGGGCGGCTCGGTGGAGGTGGGAGTCGCGGAGATAGGCCTGGCCGCCGCGAGACAGTCCTAGTCGCTGATCCCGTGTGCATTGCAACGAAAAGTCTCGACGCGCCTATGAAGACCCGCCCGCCGATCGAGACGGTGACCGTCTATCCCGACGAGTGATTTCGACATTCTGCTCGACGTAAGTCGAACCTGCGTGGCCGCAGTCGGTTGAACTTATTGACGCCCTGAC
>JBLNEK010000289.1:0-2909 GCA_050262635.1 Candidatus Sericytochromatia bacterium
TCGAGTTTGTCGCTGGCTGCATGCTTCACTGGACGCGAGGTTACTCAGGCCCGCATTACGGCACCCCGGGCCGCTGCCTCTTGGTGGCATTACCGGCGGCCGCGACAAGCGAGTCGTGGCGAGCCTCAACCCTGACTCGGCGATCCGCGAAGTTGTCGTCAATCCGCTCTAGCGGTTCGGTGAGCTGGCCACGGATGGGGATGCTCAACGAGAACAGAGTCGACGAGTTCGTGCCGAGATGGGCCGCCGGCCAAGGCTGACGCCCGCCGCAGCACCGAAAAACCGCGATATGAGCGGGTCACCGGGCTCTAATCTAATTTGCCTGTGGCGCACCGTGTTTCACCCCGTTTGGTGGCGATCCGGCCGAAAAAATCCGCCCGCTCGAAAAAAAATTCCTGACTACCGTGGCGGGAGTCAGGCCCCCGGGGGTCGAATAATTCTGGGGTAGGGCCCCGCCCCAGGGCGATGAGGCGATTCGGCCTCGAGTGGGGCGGCGGGTCACCGGCGCGGGGATGCTGTTTGTGGGCGTCGTCGCGCCGAGGGCGGAAGCGCCAACCGTCATGTCTTCGCCTCGGCCCAGGCAGTGTGTTCTTCGAAGCCAAGCGATTCCGCCAGCGCGCGATAGCGATTTACCAAGTCCCGGTAGGCGACATCGTCGCCGCGGGCCCGGGTCAGCAGCGCGCGCAGCCGCAGCAGCGTGATGTCGCGCATCGCCGAACCTTGATCGGCCCGCAGGTTCGCCAACCGGTCGACCGCCTCTTGGGCTTCGGCCAGGTCGCTCTCGGCGCCACGCTCCAGCAGCGTCTCCACCAGAAGGCCGGCGCCCCAAACTCCAAAGAACGGCCGTCCTGCCTGGTGCAGCTCGTCCACGGCGTTGCGCATCACCGGTATGGCAGCATCGCGGTCGCCGCGCCTGCCCCGCTCCCGAGCGGCCCACAACTCGGTGACCGGGACCATCTGAGAAGCAACCTGCCTGCGTAGCTGCATGTCGCGGGCCTGCACCATGAGTTCCAGCCCGCGGTGCCGGTCGGCCGCGGCGTCCCGATTCAGCAGCGCGCCACCCAGGGTGTACTCGGCCATCCTCAGCGCGAGGTCGTTGCCGGCCCTTTGCGCGGTCTGCACCGCCTCCTCGATCGTGCGCAGCGTGGAGTCATCGGTTCGAAGCACCCCGTAGTGCATCGCGAAACCGTATGTCCAGGTGACGACAGCGGCGAGGGTTGCCGGGGTGCTGTTTCGGGCCATCGCGACGGCGTCGTGGAGGTCCTGGCGCCATCCGCGACGGCCCAGCCACCACCGAGCAACGCCGCGAAATGCCACCGCGACTGCCAGCGGTGATCCCACACCAAAGCCGGCGCCCTTGACGGGGTCACCGGCGGCCAGGTCGATGACGGTCTGCGACCACCGCAAGATTGCGCCGAACTCGCCGGCATCCGTCCAGTTGCAGAACGCTATGACCGCCAACCCCATAATCGGGGTGGGATCGCCGATCGACTCCAGCAGCGCCATCTGTTCGGATACCAGCCGCGAGCCCTCACGCGAACGCCCAGCGTAGAGGAGCTCGGTGGCCAGCCCGGTCATGCCGATGGCCAGCGCAACCTTGTCCCCGGCCGCGCTGCACAACTCCCGCAGCTCCGCGAACCGGCCCCGGCTTTCCTGGATTGGTCGGCCTTGGTAGTCGGTGGCACACAGCATGGTGCGCGGGGCGATGCGCATCGACAGCTGGTCGGGGGCGTCGTCGGGTAGTCGGTCGGCGATGCGGCGTGCCCGCTCCCAGCTGAGCCGGGCGGCGTCGAGATCGCGGTCGGTTGACCACGCGCCGGCGCGCATGTGCCAGGCGTAGGCGGTGCGCAGTTCGCCGGCGGCCTGCGAATGTTCGGCGATTAGCGCCGCGTTCTGCTCCACCGAGCCCGGCGCACGTTCTTGGATCGCGGTGGCTAGGCGCCGGTGCCACTGGGCGCGGTCGGATTTCAGCTGCGATTCGTAGGCCACCGCGCGGATCAACGGGTGGCGGAAGGCGTACTCGGGGCTCGGGGTGAACCGCACCTGATCGATCAGCTCCGCGCCCAGCAGCTCGTCGACCGCCGCATCAATGCCCAGCGCGGCGAGAAGCTCCGCGCTGAAGCGGGCGCCGATCACCGCCGCCGCGTCCAACGTCCGCTTGGCCGCGCTGTCCAGTCGGTCGATGCGCGCCGCGATGGCCGCCTGCACCGTGGCCGGCACGACGACCTCTGCGACATCCGCGCGACAGACGTAGCCACCGCGCTCACCGGCAAGCACCCCGCGCTGGGCTAACTCGCGGACCATCTCCTCGGCGAAAAACGGGTTCCCCGCCGCCCGGTCGGCGATGATCGCCGCCAGCTCGCCGACCGAGGGATCCGACCCCAGCAGCTCACCGAGCAGCGCCGCGGTGTCCGAATCACCCAGGGGGGCAAGCGCGATGGTCTGCGCGCCGTGCACCCGCGTCAGCGCTCCGGCGTGCTCGGGACGGGAGGTGACCAGCACCATCGACGGGGTGCGCGGAATGATTTTGAAGAAGTCGGCCAGCATCGACTCGCTGACCGCATCGATCCACTGCGCATCCTCGACGATGAACAGCGCCGGTTGGATGCGGGCCAGCCACGCGCCGTTGAAAAGTGCGGTCAACCGGCGCCGCCGCGCATCCGGGTCGATCTGGGGCAGTGCCACGACGGGGTCGGCGATGCCGAGCAGATCATCAAGCAGCAGCAGATCCTGCGGGTCCGCGTCCGGAAGCTGTTCTCTGACCCGGGCGCGGGCGGCTTCGCCGTCGACGTTGACCACGCCGGTGCCCGCGCGCAGCAGCTGCGCCACGACGCCGAATGAAATGTCACGGGCGTGGGATTCGCAGAACGCCCAAAAGACCTCGACCCCGCGACCGGCCGCCAGCTCGG
>JBLNEK010000290.1:0-2528 GCA_050262635.1 Candidatus Sericytochromatia bacterium
GCTGCTGAGCGGCTGTGCGCGTAGCCATAGCAGCATGAGCACCGCGAGCAAGGCCGCCAGGCACAGTGGTATCGCCCAGCGCCACCGATCACCCCCGCCCAGACTCTGCTCTTGGGCTGGGGTCTCATCGCTGGTTTGCATCACTTATACCGTCACACTTAATGGGGGGCGAGGCTGGGATGACCCTACCGGGCCGCCTGCGGAGGCCCCGTTCCTTTAGTCCGAAGTTGCGACGGTTTCTGACGGGGAATTGGGATGTGACCTGATGTTTTGGTGTTTAAGCTTCGGTTCTTGTAGTCAGAATAGCGGCGCGTCGTGTCGATGATTGTCACCGCAGTTCGGTTATGATGCTTGGTATGCCGCGCAGCACCGGGAAGGTACACGTAGTCAGAGTGAAGAAGTCGCATGTGGATAAGCAGGGCCGGCGGCGTGACTACGAGTCGGCGTATCTGCGCCGCACCTTCCGCGACGGCACCAAGGTGCGCAACGAGACGGTGGCCAACCTGTCAATGCTGCCGGCCGCCTCGATCACCGCGCTGGAGGCCACGCTGAAGGGGCAGACCCTGATCCCGGCGGGCAGTGAGTTCACCACGACTCGGTCGCTGCCGCACGGGCATGTGGCCGCGGTGTCGGCGATGGCGCATCGGCTCGGGTTTCCGGCGCTGCTGGGCCCGCCGTGCCGGTCGCGCGATCTGGTGGTGGCGTTGATCATCTCGCGGGTGATCCGCCCGGCGTCCAAGCTGTCCACCCTGTCGCACTGGCCCGATTCCACGTTGGGTGTCGATCTGGGGGTGGCCGGCGCGTGCACCGACGAGATCTACGCCGCGATGGACTGGCTGGCGCACCGTCAAGATGCGATCGAGCGCACACTGGCCGCCAAACACCTCAGCCCGCAAGCCAACCCGCACCGGATGGCGTTGTTCGACCTGACCAGCTCGTGGGTGACCGGACGGCACTGCGAACTCGCCGCGCGCGGGTATTCCCGCGACGGCAAAAAGGGCTGCGAGCAGATCGAATACGGGGTGCTCACCGACCCCGCCGGCCGGCCGGTGGCGGTGCGGGTGGTGCCCGGCAACACCGCCGACCCCGACGCCTTCACCGAGATCGTCGGCGAACTGCCCACCACCTTCGGCATCACCGACCTGATACTGGTGGGTGATCGCGGCATGATCACCAAAGCCCGCATCGACATGCTGCGCGAACTCAACGACGACCCCGACAACCCAACCGATTTCGGCTGGATCACCGCACTGCGCGCCCCGGCCATCGCCAAACTCGCCGCCGATCACGGGCCGCTGCAGATGAGCCTGTTCGACACCCAGGATTTCGCCGAGATCACCCACCCCGACTATCCCGACGAACGGCTCATCGCCTGCCGCAACCCCGCCCTCGCGCAGGAACGCGCCCGCAAACGCCGCGACCTACTCCAAGCGACCGAGAAAGAATACGCCCGAATCAAAGACCGAGTCGAGCGCGGCACCCTGTCCGGCGCCGCCGAAATCGGCAAAGCCCTCGGCAAGGTCAGCGGAAAATACAAGGTGGACAAGCACTTTGCCACCACCATCACCGACACCAGCTTCACCTTCCAACGCAACCAGGCCGCCATCGACGCCGAAGCGGCCCTGGACGGCATCTACGTGCTACGCACCAGCGTGCCCGCCGAGACCCTCGATGCGGCCGGAGTCGTCACCGGCTACAAGAACCTGGCCAACGTCGAACGCGACTTTCGCATCCTCAAAACCGACGACCTCGACCTACGCCCCATCTACCACCGCCTCGACCAACGCGTCCGCGCCCACGTGCTGATCTGCCTGCTGGCCTGCTACCTCATCTGGCACCTACGCAAAGCCTGGGCGCCGCTGACCTACACCGACGAGGCGCCACCACAGCGCGACAACCCCGTCGCACCCGCCCAACGCTCCGCCGCCGCCAACGCCAAAGCCTCCACACAACACGACGCCGACGGCAACCCCCTGCGCAGCTTCCGCGGCCTACTCGACCACCTCGCCACCCTCACCCGCAACCGAATCCGCTACCAGCACACCGACATCGAAATCGACAAACTCACCGAACCCACCCCCGACCAACGCCGCGCCTTCGACCTCATCGATACCACCATCCCCCTCACCATCGCCGCGTAGCCAGAACAAACCCCACCAAAACCGGCAAAACCCCAGGTCAACCCAAGAAAACCCCTACATCAACCGCCGCAACTTCGGGCTAGACGGACTCGAAGGCCACGCGCGCACCGAACGCGCCGAGCTGATCGCCTGGTTACTGGGGCGCGGCTACACGGTCGAACAGCTCCGCGGTGCGTTCGCGCCCATGCTGCTCCCGGCTCGGCGAGTCTTGGGTGACGACGGGACGTTCGTCTCGGCGCGGGAGATCTGCGAGAAACACGACATCGACTTGGAGCTGCTGCAGCGACTTCAGCAGGCGGTTGGCCTGTCCCGCGTCGACGATCCCGACGCACGAGTCCACCTTCGCGCCGACGGCGAAGTTGCTGCCCGCGTGCAGGAATTCGTCAC
>JBLNEK010000291.1:0-6201 GCA_050262635.1 Candidatus Sericytochromatia bacterium
CTCACACAACAACGACACCGACACACCAAATTCACTGGCTACGAGAAACCGGCATGAGCAACCGCCGATCCCAGCTCAACAACCAATTCCGCCTACCTCACCGGCGTAACTTCGGGCTAGCCCTGCTGGCGGACCGCCTTGGTCAGCGCCTTGAGCGCCGGGCGCAACTGCGCGCGACAACGCCGCGCCAGTTCGCCCTCGCGCTCGTACAGCAGCCCGTATGTGAACGTGTCCTCACCGGCGGCGTGCGCCGCCTCGGCCTGCTGCGCCAGATGCGTCCGGCTCACCACGCTGTCCTGGTGATCGCCGAGCAGCGACTGGATGTTCTTCGCGGCGTCGGAGATTTTCTTCGCGCCGGTCGCCGCGGCGGTGTAGCGCAACCGCTTGGCGCCCTTGCGTATTCGGTGCAGGGCTTCGTCACGATGCTCGATCTCGGCGGCCTCGGCGCGCTTGGCCTGTTTGCGCACCCGCTTGTAGCCCGACTCGACCGTCGCCTCCGCCGACGACGGCTCGCCATCGGAGATTGGAGCCGGTTCCGCCGCAACCAAGCCCTCCAGCGCGTCAAGCAGCCGAAAGTAGCGCTGAGATCGCATGGCCGCCAACGATTTCCGCCATCCGGACCGGTATCGGCGTCGCGCCCCGTCGACTAGCCGCTCACGCACCGGACCGCGCACCAACTCGTCGGGCAGCTCGTCGAGCGCCTTTTCGTAGCGTTCGGCCAGCACTTCCGCGTCCCGCGCAATCCCCAATACGCTTGCCAGCTGCCGTAGTTCGTCCAGGATCCACGCATCGTCGGACAAGCCGAACGCCGACTCCGACGCCTGAAGCAGGCTGCGGATCTTGCGCGTGGTCACTCGCATCTGGTGCACCGAGTCGTACACATCGGCCCGCACTGCGCGATCCCATGTCAGCAGGTTCTGGACCTCCGCCGCCACCGCCCGGTGCACCGGATCATCCGCCACCGGCGCAGGCGCGGTGGGCAACGACCCGTCCAGCACGCGCGCCAACTTCGACCCGTGGCCCGCCGGCTGCGCACCCGCGTCCAGCAGCCTGTTCGTCAAGCGGTCCAACAATCCGGCGTCCACACGACCATCGGCCACCGCCGGCTCGGATAGCTCGAGTTCCCACTCGCGCCAGCGTTGTTCGGTCTCGTCGCCGTCGGCCCACGCCACCACCTGGTCGTCGGCGAATTCGGCGAGCTGCAACCCGTCCGCGCTGAACAACTCGTGCACCGCACGCGTTGTCGTGATCCGCGCGGCGGGCTCTAACGGACGGTCGCGGACTATCGCCAACACAACGTCACGCAGCTCAGCCGGCACCTCGTCGCCCTCGCTCAGTGGCGCATGCACCTCGGTGCGGGCATCCGGCCCCGCCGGAAGCTTCAGGTGCCAGCCCGCGTCGGATCCGCCCGTCCGGCGGCGCAGCGTGATGCGGTGCCCGGCGAGATCGCGACCGGGAGTGTCGAAGTAGACGGCATCGAGCTGCTGAGCAGGCGACCGTCGCACCCGTGCCACCGCCGCGAGACCGTCGAACGAGGGCGACACCGTCGACTCGACGACGTCGAACTTGCGCTCAACCTCGGTATGACGGGCCGTTTTCGGTGTTTCAGCAGCCATTTTCACCTTTTGCATGACCAGCGGATACCGCACAGCGTGCCATATGAAAGTGACGCAAGACCCACCGGTTGAGGTGCATCACTATCGGCCGACGGCGCACCGGCCGGCCCAACCTGGTTCCGCACCGGCGATCTGGGCACCTACCAGCAGGTGTCGTTGCCGAGCGGGCGCCAGCTGCGGGAAAGGCGGCCCCGCTCCGGTGGTGGCGGCCATCGGTGCGCGGTGTCGCGACGGCGCGCGTTGCCAGTTGCCGACGGACTGGTTGCCGCCGGGCACGATTTTGCGTACGACGAGCGGCAAGCTAGTGCGTCGCGCGGGCCGCGCCGAGTCCCTGGCTCAGAAACTGTGCTCCTCGGCCGGGAACGCGCCGCTGGCCACTTCCTGAGCGTATTGTGTTGCGGCGCGGGACAATTCGTCGCCGACCTCGGCGAAGCGCTTGACGAACCGCGCCGTCTTGCCGGACGTCATCCCAGCCATGTCCTGCCACACCAGCACCTGCGCGTCGCAGTTGGGGCCGGCGCCGATCCCGATCGTCGGGATCGTCAGCTTGCCCGTGATCTGGGTGGCCAGTTCTGCGGGCACCATCTCCATAACCACCGAGAAGGCACCGGCCTCGGCGACCGCGATCGCGTCGGCAATGGTCTGCTCGGCCGCGTCGCCACGGCCCTGCACCCGGAAACCGCCCAGCGTGTTGACGCTTTGCGGGGTGAAGCCTATGTGCGCCATCACCGGGATGCCGGCCGCGCTCAGCGCCGCGATCTGCGGGGCTACCCGCTCGCCGCCTTCGAGCTTGACCGCGTGCGCACCGCCTTCCTTCATGAAACGGGTCGCCGTCGAGAGGGCTTGTGCGGCGCCTTCCTCATAGCTACCGAACGGCATGTCGGCCACCACCAGCGCATGCGGTGCGCCGCGGACTACCCCGCGCACCAGGGGTATGAGCTCGTCCACAGAGATGGGCACCGTGGTGTCGTAGCCGTAGACGACGTTGGCAGCCGAGTCGCCCACCAGCAGCACCGGGATGCCCGCGTCGTCGAAGATGCGTGCCGTCGAGTAGTCGTAGGCCGTGAGCATCGCCCACTTGTGGCCTTCGGCCTTCATTTTTTGCAGGTGATGGGTGCGGATCTTGGTGCGCGCCGTGGCAGCACCGTAAACCGTCTGCTCAGACGCCGATGAGCGCTTGCGCGAAGAGGAGACAGACATCGTTGTCCTTTTTTCGTCGGATCGATCCTCGTGGCCCGACAAAGGGTCCCCGGGATCGCTGACCAGTCCAGTCTGCCACTCGGGCCCGAAAACTCCGAACGCGGGGCGCAGTGGACTTTCTCACACACGCACCTAACATCGGCGGCATGCAACGGCTCAGTGGACTCGACGCCAGCTTCTTGTACCTGGAAACGGCTCAACAGCCGCTGCACGTCTGTTCGATCCTCGAGTTGGACACCACCACCATCCCGGGCGGCTACTCGTTCGGCGCACTGAAAGACGAACTGGCGCTGCGCATTAGGGGAGTACCGACCTTCCGGGAGAAGATCCTCGACAGCTTCCTCAACCTCGACCACCCGGTGTGGGTGACCGACGACGACTTCGACGTCGACCGCCACGTGCACCGCATCGGGCTGCCGTCGCCCGGCGGCCGCAAGGAGCTGGCCGACTTCTGCGGCCATGTCGCCTCACTGTCGCTGGATCGCAGCCGGCCGCTGTGGGAGACGTGGGTGATCGAAGGGCTCGACGGCGCCGATCCCAGCGACGGCGGCCGGGTCGCGGTGCTCACCAAGGTGCACCACGCGGGCGTCGACGGCGTCAGCGGCGCGAACCTGATGTCGGTGTTGTGCAGCACCGAACCCGACGCGCCGCCGCCCGAGCCGGTCGACGGTCCCGGCCCCGTCAACGAGCTCGAGCTCGCCGCCACCGGGCTGTTTCGGTTCGCCACCAGGCCTCTGCAGTTGGCCAAGGTGGTGCCGCTGACCCTGGCCAGCGCCGTTGAGACCGTGCGGCGCGGCTTCGCGGGCCAGGCGATGACGGCGCCGTTCCGGGCTCCGCAGACACCGTTCAACGCGAGGGTCACAGGTCACCGCAACGTCGCGTGGGCGCAGTTTGACCTCGACGACCTCAAGACCGTCAAGAATCGGTTCGGCGTCAAGCTCAACGACGTCGTCATGGCGTTGTGCGCGGGCGTGCTGCGCCAGTATCTGCTCGAGCGCGGCGAGTTGCCGACGGAGCCGTTGGTGGCGACGGTGCCGGTGTCGGTCCGGGACAAGTCGGACCGGGCCGGACGCAACCAGGTGTCGGCCATGTTCTCGCGGCTGGAGACCCACATCGACGATTCGGCGGAGCGGCTGCGCGCCATCGCTCAGGCGAATTCGACTGCAAAGGAACACAGTTCGGCGATTGCCGCCACGCTGCTGCAGGACTGGTCGCAATTCGCCGCGCCCGCGGTGTTCGGGATCGCGATGCGCGTGTACGCCGGCAGCCGGCTGACCGACAGCCGGCCCGTGCACAACCTCGTCATCTCCAACGTGCCCGGCCCGCAGATGCCGCTGTACTTCCTGGGCGCCGAGATCAAGGCGATGTACCCGCTCGGGCCGATCTTCCACGGCTCGGGGCTGAACATCACGGTGATGTCGCTGAACGGCAAGCTCAACGTCGGCATCCTGTCGTGCCCCGAGCTGATGGGTGACTTGTGGGATCTCGCCGACAACTTCAAGAGCGCGCTCGACGAGCTGCTCGCCGCGAAACCCTGATCGCCGGTGCGGCGGATCATCGGACCGTCATGGCAGCATGTGGTGCCATGAGCCCAACTCGCCGCCTTGCCGGTGTCGCTCGCAAGGCGACGACTTGGACGCTTGTGGTGGTCACGGCCGTCGCGCTCGCCGGCTGCAGCCGGCTCGTCGACGGCCAGCCCAAGATGGCGATGCCCAGGGTGGGCGCGCCGATCGGGTGGGACCGCTGCTCGTTCACCACCAACGACATCACCCCGTTGCTGGCCAGCGCCCAGTGCGGCAAGCTCGGCGTGCCCCTCGACTACTCGAAGCCGGACGGGGACTCGATCTCGATCGCCGTCATCAAGTTTCCCGCCACGGTTAACAAGATCGGCTCGTTGGTGATCAACCCGGGCGGGCCCGGGGAATCCGGGGTCAACGCGGCCATCAGCCTCGCCCAGAACTTACCGCCCGAGTTGCGCGAACGTTTCGACCTCGTCGGCTTCGACCCCCGCGGCGTCCGGCTGTCCAAGCCCGCGCTGTGGTGCAACTCCGACGCCGACAACGACAAAATCCGTGCCGACCCGATGGTCGACTACAGCCCGGCCGGGGTCGCCCACATCGAACAGATGACCAAGGAGTTCGTCCAGCGCTGCATCGACAAGATGGGCAACGACTTCCTGGCCAACGTTGGCACCGCGAACGTCGTCAAAGACCTCGACGTGCTGCGTGCCGCGCTTGGCGATCCGAAGCTGACGTACCTGGGCTACTCATACGGCACGCGCATCGGCTCGGCGTACGCCGAGCAGTACCCGCAGAACGTGCGCGCGATGGTGCTCGACGGCGCTATCGACCCGAACGCGGACCCCTTCGAGGCCGACATCCGCCAGGCCGAAGCGTTTCAGAAAGCTTTCGACGACTACGCCGCCGAATGCGCGAAGTCGCCCGACTGCCCGCTGGGCACCGACCCCGCGAAGGCGGTCGAGGTCTACCACAGCCTGGTCGACCCTCTCGTCGAAAAGCCCGCCACCACAGGCGATCCGCGGGGGCTGTCGTACTCCGACGCCATCGTGGGGACGATTCTGCCGCTGTACTCGCCGACGCTGTGGCCGAACCTGACCGGCGCACTCGGCGAGCTGAAGGGCGGCCACGGGGACAAGCTGCTCACGCTGGCCGACCAGTACATGGGACGCGACGAGGACGGCCACTACACCAACGCCACGGATGTGCGCTCCGCGGTGAATTGCGTTGACCGCCCCCCGATTACCGATCGCAACCGGGTGGTTGAGCAGGACCGGCGGCTGCGCGAGGTCGCGCCGTTCATGAGCTACGGCGAGTTCACCGGCTACGCACCGCTGGGCACGTGCGCGTTCTGGCCGGTGCCGCCGACAAGCCAGCCGCACCAGATCTCGGTGAAGGACCTGCCCCCCGCGCTGGTGATATCGACGACGGGCGACCCCGCTACCCCGTACCAGGCGGGTGTCGACCTGGCCAGCCAACTGCAGGGTGCGCTGCTGACGTACGAGGGCACGCAGCACACCGTTGCGCTGGAAGGCAATCCGTGCGTGGACGCAATCGTCACCAAGTACCTCATCGATCTCAAGCTGCCGCCGCCCGACGCGAGGTGTTGACGCGAGTGGGCCGCTGGGCCCGGCTCGTCGCGGCGCTGACCGTGCTGCTGACTATCGGGGCGTGCACGCGGGTTGTCGACGGGCACGGGGAGCGGTCACATCCGCCCATCGGTGCGCAGGTCCAGTGGCAGCCGTGCGAGAAAGGCGCGGAGTGCGGCGAGCTGGCCGTGCCGATCGACTACGACCATCCCGAAAAAGGCGTTGCCACAATCGCTTTGATTCGCTACCGGGCGACCGGCGAGAAGATCGGGTCGCTGC
>JBLNEK010000292.1:0-10472 GCA_050262635.1 Candidatus Sericytochromatia bacterium
GTGGTGTGGACCGCTCCGACGGGCCACCGATACACCACCTACCCGGGCGGCGGTCTGTTCTTCCCGGCGCTGGCGGTTCCTACCGGCGAGCTGATCGTTCCCGAAGAGGCGCCCAGGGCGACGGCCCGGGGTGTGATGATGCCGCGACGGCGTCGCACCCGCGCCGATGACCGAAACTACCGTCGCAGCCGCGAACGTCGCCTCAACGAGCAACGCCTCGCCGAAGAACAACGACAACGCGAGTCGTGGCTCGCGGCCACGTACGAGCCACCGCCGTTCTGATGCGCATACACTGCCGAGGTGGCAGCCCAAAGGTATGAGTACGGCATCGATTTCGATCAGGTCGATGCCATCGACATTCACACCCACGTCGAAGTCGACAGCCACGGTCACCGAGCCACCGACGACGAGCTGGCCGCGGCCACGCAGCAGTACTTCAAGCTGGGCCCGGAGAGCAGCTTCACGGTCGACGCGCTGGCCGAGCACTACCGTCAGCGCAACGTCGCGGCGGTGGTGTTCACCATCGACGCGGAGTCGGCGTCCGGCCATGCCCCCAACTCCGTCGAGGAGATCGCCGAAGGCGCGGCCCGCAACAATGACATCCTGATCCCGTTCGGCACCGTCGACCCGTGGAAGGGCCAGCGGGCGGTGCGCAAAGTCCACACTCTCGTGCACGAGTACGGCGTGAAGGGCTTCAAGTTCCACCCCAGCATGCAGGCGTTCGACCCGAACGACCGGCGGTTTTATCCGATCTACGAGGCGATCGTGGAGGCGGGGGTGCCTGCGCTGTTCCACACCGGTCAGACGGGGCTTGGCTCGGGGCTGCCCGGGGGATACGGGATCAAGCTGCGCCACTCGAACCCCGTGCTGCTCGACGACGTGGCAGCTGACCTGCCCGACCTGACGATCGTGATGGCGCACCCTGCGGTGCCGTGGGTCGACGAGCAGATCGCGCTTGCCACGCATAAGGCGAACGTGTACATCGACCTGAGCGGCTGGAGCCCGAAGTACTTCCCGCCGCAGCTGGTGCACGCGGCCGGGCGGCAGCTCAAGCACAAGGTGCTGTTCGGGTCCGACTTCCCCTTCATCTCGGTGGACCGCTGGCGGCGCGACTTCGAGACGCTGGACATGGACCCAAGCGTGCTCCCGCTCGTCTACAAAGAGAACGCGATGCGGGTGCTGCGCCTGGCCTGAGTAGCGCAGAGGGGGCGATGAGTTTTCGCACGCGCGTCGGTCAATACGGTGAGCTGAAAGGAGACTTGCCATGACCATCCCGCACGGCGCGCCGATCTGGATCGACCTGTCGTCATCCGACCTCGACCGGGCCCAAGACTTCTACGCCGCCGTCTTCGGCTGGACCTTCGAATCGTCCGGCCCCGATTACGGCGGCTACCTCAACGCCGCCAAAGACGACAAGCCCGTCGCCGGACTGATGGCCAACCAGCCCGAGTGGAACGCCCCGGACGCGTGGAACGTCTACTTCCACACCACCGACATTCACCAGACCGCCGACGCGCTGACCGACGCCGGCGGCTCAACCTGCGTCGCCCCGATGGAGGTGCCGCAGAAGGGCTGGATGGCGATGGGCATGGACCCCTCCGGCGCTGCGTTCGGGCTGTGGCAGCCGACGGGCCACCACGGGTTCGAGGTGCGGGGCGAGGCCGGATCGCCGGTCTGGCATCAGCTGACCACCCGCGACTTCGCCGAGGCCGTCGACTTCTATCGCAGGGCGCTCGGCTGGCAGACTCGCGTCGAGTCGGACACTGCCGAGTTCCGCTATGTCACAGCGGTTTTCGACGGTGAGGACGTGCTCGGTGTGATGGACGGCAGCGGGCTCTTGGGCGACGTCCCCTCGCACTGGACGACGTTCTTCGGCGCGGAGGACGTCGACAAGACGCTGCAGGTGATCACCGACCACGGCGGCAGCGTGCTGCGTCCAGCCGAGGACACGCCCTACGGGCGGCTGGCCGCGGCCGCCGACCCGACCGGCGCGGCGTTCAACCTGTCTTCGCTGCGGTGATGCCGAATTGGCCCTTGCGCAGAGTGGCCAGCAGTTCGCGATACGGGCCGACCAAATAGGCGGTGTCGCCGGCGTTCAGGCGGGTGTCGCGGCGCGGGTGCAGCGTGAACTCGCCGTTGCCGCGGGCGATCGCGATCACGCGGGTGCGGGTGGACATCTCCCGCATGCGGAGTCCGTCGAGTTCGCTGCGGCGCTCCACCTGCACCCCGCCCACCATGAACGAGCGCTGGCCGACCGAGAACGTGCCGAGCACCCGCAGTCCCATTGCCGCACCGATGAACCACGGCGTCGCCAGCTCAACTGTCGAGCGGACGTTGCCGAACCCGAACCGGTGCGCCACCGCGGCGCCCAGCTTCCGGTCGTAGACGCGCAGCACCACGGGCACGCCGGGGCGGTTGCCGCGGCGCTTCCACCGCTCGCCGAGGATCTCCTTCAGCACGATGCCGATTTCGACGTTCACCATGTCGTCCTGGGTGAGCACCGCCACCGCACGTGCCTCCGAGACGCGCGCGGCCTCCAGTGTCTGTCGCAGGGTGGCGTCGCCGAACACGACGGGAACGTCGAGCGCGGCGGCTGCGGACAGGTATCGGTTGTCGTCGTCGCACTCCACCACCGCGACTTCGTAACCCGCTGCTCTGAGGTCGCTGACCACGCGGATGCCGAACGAGCCCAGCCCCACCACGATCACGTGGCGGCGCAGATGGCGGACCTGCCGGCGCCCCGCCGACTGGGCGAACCGGCGCGACAGCAGCAGGTCGGCGATGAACGCCACCAGGACCGCCACGGTCATGACGCCGGCGAACATCATCACCACGCCCCACAACCGCAGCCACGTCGGCTGCTCGATGAAGTTGAAGTCGCCGTAGCCAACGGTGGCAATGGTCTCGGTGGAGAAGTACAGCGCGTCTACCCAGGTCATACCCGGGTACTGGTACGCGACGCGGAGCAACACGGTCGAGCCGACCAGCAGAGCGAGCGTCGCTCCCAGCATCCGGTAGAACAGCGGGTTGACGTCCTCGCGCAGCATGCGCAGCCCGTCGAGCATCCGGACGAACCGCGTGCGCCGACGTTGCCGGCGGGCGCGCTGCGGGGTGACGTCGATGCCTTGGCCGGCGAGCTGGTCGGCGGTGCCCAGCATCGCGGTCCAGTCTCCGGCCTGCACCGCAAGGTCCCGGCCGGGGCACGCCACCACCTCGCCGGCGGACGACGTCGACCCGCCCTTGATCACCGCGACGGGCGCAAGGTCGCCGAACAGTTCACGCAGCGTCGCGTCCCGGGGCGCTTCAGTCCCGGAGACGACGAACTCGACGTTTTCGATGGTGATCGCGTGCGTGGTGCGCGACAGGCAGGCTTCGACGACCGACGACGCGGCGAGGTCGGCGACGTCGAGGATTGCTCCGGGCCCGTTGCCCACGGCGAGCGCGTCGCGCAACACGGTGTTGACGAGGCGCGCGACCACGCGCACGTGCGGGTTGGCCTCCCGCGCCAGCAGAGCGATCTCGAGGTTGGTCGCGTCGTCGTGGGCGACGCAGACCACCGCGGTGGCGTGCGCGATGCCCGCCTCGGCGAGTTCGTCGGCCGAACTCAGCGTCACCACGGACGTGCCCGCAGTGTTGAGCTCTTCGACGATCCGCATCGCCAGCGCGTCGTCGCCGCAGACGATGGTATGGCCCCGCATTCTGGAAAAGGCTACTCCGCGGCCAGCGCGAAGTCGGCGTAGTCGAAGCCCGGCACCACCACGCAGCTCACGAGGCTCGGCTCGTCGTCCCGCGGACGGGCCCGCTGCCAATGCCTGGGCGGAACCAGAATCTGGGGCTGCTCTCCGGCGTGGAAGTCGGCACCCAGCAAATATGTTGCGGCACTTGCCTGTTCGGCACCGACTTCCAGCAGCAGAGGACTGCCGCGGTGAAACAGCCACAGCTCGGCGCTGCGCACCGTGTGCCAGGCCGATTGCTGCCCGGGCATGAGCAGGAACAGGATCGCGGTACCGGCGCTGCGCGGCCCGCTGTAGTCGGGGGGAAGCGCCGACTGGGAGATCGTCAGTTCGCTGCGCCATGTCTCGGTGAACCAGCCACCCTCAGGGTGCGGCGACATGTCCAGCCGCCTGGCCCAGTCTGGAATCTCCGTCATGGAGGTTCACAGTAATGCCGCGTTTGCGCGCTAGGGTGCCAACCATGACCCGGCTGCGTCCCGGCTGGCTGGTGGTGCTATTCGCGGCGGTGATCGCGCTCAGCGGATGGCTGCCGTGGCGGACCACGACCGCCGACGGCGGGGGGCATGCCAGCGCGATCGGCGGCTGGGTGGTGGGATACTTCGGGCCACCGGCCAAGTTCGACGCCGGACAGCTGATCGTGCTGCTCGCGTCGTGTCTGATCGTGGCCGGTGCGATGACCGCGCGAGGACTGTCGGTTCGGATGTCAGCCGTTGCGGCACTGGTGCTTTCGCTCTCGATAGCCGGCCTGACGGTGGTGTACTACCAGCAAAAGATCCATCCGCCGGTCGACGTGGGTTACGGCTTCTACATCGCGGCGGTCGCGACGGTCATCGCCGCGGTCTGCTCGGCGTGGGCGGTGCTCACGACCCTCATTTCGTCGACATAGCATTCCATGTCATTTGTCCGGCCGGTTCAACGACGCTGCCTGCCATCTCCAGGGGCGACCCGAGGCTAGGCCGCCAGGTCCACCGGATAGAGCAGGTGCGTACCGCGGAAGCCTTTGAGCTCGGCTTCGCGCGGTTCGCCTAGTTCGACGTCGTCGGCAATGGCGTCGCGCACGGACTCGCTGATCAGCACTTCGCCCCCGTCGGCCTCTGCCGCTACCCGGGCCGCCATCGCGACGTTGCGCCCGAACAGGTCGTCGCCGCGGCGCACCGACTTGCCCATGTGGATTCCGATCCGTACGCGAATCTTCTTGGCGCCAGGCCGTTTCGCCTCGTGAGCCAGCGCGTGCTGGATGGCGATGCTGCACGCGACCGCTTCCTCGGGATGGGCGAAAGCCACCATGAAGCCGTCGCCCTGGCTCTTGACGACGTGACCGGAGTGGTCGTCAACGCACCTGCGGACGAGCTTGTCGTGCTTGGCGAGAAGCCGTACCCACGCCCGGTCGCCCATACGCTCGTTCAGCGAGGTCGAGTCTTCGATGTCGGAGAACAGGATGACGACCTTGCCGCCGGGCGTCAGCCGCGCGAGGTCCGGCCGTTCGACCTCCGCCCAGTCGGCGAGCTCCTCGATCGAGCTGCGCACCGCAGCGCCGAAACCCTCTTTGCGAATGAGATTCGCGGTCTGCCAGACCGTCTTGACGGCCTCGCGTCCACCTGTGATCAGCTGCTGGCGGGTGTCGACGCGGACTCGCAACTCCTCGGCTTCGGCGCGGGCGCGGCCGAGCAGCACCCACAGCACAGCCAGCCCCACCCCTTCGGCGACGGCAACGACGGCGAGCACCCACATCAGAACCTCGACCACGGTCAGCCACCGAACAGCAGGTAGAGACCGGTGAACGTATAGCCGACCATGACCAGCATCATCGCCAATTGTCCGGTCAGCTGGTGGCCTTGCGGAAGAAGTCGCAGCGCCTTGTCGTGGGCGGCGATCACCGCGGCGATGTGCCCGGCCACCACGCAGGACACCTTGATCGTCGCCAGCACGGATGGATGCGACGACAAGATGTACGACACCTCGGCTTGGCTGAGCCCGAACAAATTCCAGCCGCGGCCGAGCGGGTCGCCGAGCCGCACCATCGTCTCTTGGCCGCGCTCGACGAGGTAGGTCAGGTAGTGGGCGAAGATGTATCCGACGACGATCGGGATCAGCGAATGCGCCATCTGCCCGGGCAGTGCCAACCGCTGTTGGCGGTTCACACCGCCCGTCGCGCACGCCGCCAGCGAAAATGTCACTGCGACAACGGATGCGAACACGGCAAGACCGCAGGTCCGCACCAGGGTCGCCGTCACCGGCGACCCTCCCGAAAGGTCGTCGACGAAACCGCGCCACCCGGGGGTCGCCGAGAAGCTGTCGAATGCCGTCGATCCCAGCAGCACCGCCAGGACGACGACGACGCCGGGGCGCACCTTCAGCGAAGGCAGATGGTCGAATGGATTGCCGACGACGACGCGGCCCGTCTCACGATTCCGCCGGAACGGCGACAACCGTGACGCGACAACGCTGTACACCTCGAAGGGATCGGCGCGTGCGAACCAGCGCTCACCCCATACCGCTGCCCCGCAAGCCAGCACCAAGGAATAGGCAAGCAGCCATACTTTGACCGCGGTGAGCGAGCCGGGGTCCGGGCTCGCGAGTTCAAGCCACACGAACGCGAACAACCCGAAAGCAGCGGGGAAGTAGCCGAGCCGCTCGGGATAGCGGAGCCGACGAAAACCTAACGGCCGCAAAATAATCCGATACAGGGTGCGCAACGGTGAGACGACCCGCCACACAGGGCCGAGAGCCAAAGAGGCGGCGACAAGCCCTACCCACAACAGGACATAGAAGACGCCCGGTAGCGGATTCGCGTTGGTCTGCGGGCCGAAAAGTCCCGCGATCACTACCCAGACCGTGAACGCCAGCGCGAGTATCGCCACGGCCCAGCGGGTGAGCGCGGAGTCGACGACTCGGGTGACCCACATCGGCAGCGGGCGGCCGGGTTTGGCGGGGTCGAACCGCGGTTTGCGCCACGCCAGCGCGACGATCGCGAACGTGAACGTGAGGGCCCAGGCCGCTCCGACCAGGGCGTAGCTCAGTGGGACAGGCAGGTCGGTGGAACCACCCAGCCCGTGCGCAAGCAGCGTCACTGCTGAACTTGAATGGTGGCCACCGTCCGGTCGAGCTTGTGCAACTCCACTTCGACCCGACCCGGGACGTCAACCGTGAACTGGAACATCTGACCCTGCTTGGCCTCGACAGGGAAGGTGTGGTCCGGTACCGAGTGCACGTGCAACTCGTCTGCCACGTCGCTGTCCACCCGCAGCTGGATCGTCTCGTGGATCTTTGCCTTGAACTCGCCGTTCGTCGGGGTCACGTTGCCGCCCCTGACGTCCACGTCGATGACCAAACCCGGTGAGGCCTGCTCCTGCGACTGTTGTTGCGGCGCTGACGAACTCGGTCCACTTTCCTTGGATCCTCCGCATCCGGCGACGAAGGTGAGAAGTATCAGAAGCGGGGCGAGCGCACGTCTCGTCATTCCGAGTTATTGTCCCTTTCAGCAGTGTCGTCAGGGGTTCGCCTGTCCCGCATCGCCACCCAGATGATCACGCCGACAACCGCGATCGCCGGTACAAACGCGGGGATAGCGAGCAGCAGCGAGTGATGGGCGAGGATATCCACGTCCGGCATGGTCATGCCTGCGCTCTGGGTCGTTCCTCTACTTCGGCACCCATCTCGAACTCGCTGTTGTTGATCCGGCCGGCGCCCCACGTCAGGGCGGCGACCAGGATCAGCGTGCACGCCAACACGATCAGGCAGCCGGCCAACCACAACCAGGTCGGGGTGTCCGGCGTGCGTTCACGCTGCAAGATGGTGATCTCGGCCTGGAAATGGGGCGCACCGAAGATCTCCTTGGCGTTGATGCGCGATGCGGCGACACCCTCCATCGGCTTGTTGATCCCCGGGTCGGCCGCGAGGTAAATCGGAATGCCGGCCATCGTCTTGCCGTCCTGCACCCGCAGCAAGGTCTTCCAGGAGCCCCAGAGCGGGATGGGGTCCACCGTGCGGTAGTGGCCTGGCCCGACCCGTTGCAGATTGTCGACGACAAGACCCCGGTCATTTGCCATTCCGCCCTGCCACGACAGGACCGACACCCACTCCGGATTGGCGCTCACCAGATCCGGGGGAGTGATCCGCACGTCGGCCTGAGCCATCTTCTGGCCGTCGACGTTCGACACCTCGGTCAACGTGACCGCCGCTATCGCGTCCTTGGGCACCTGGTACTGCAGACCGTTGGCGGTCGCAACGCCGAAGGCGAGGACCGTCGCCGCGACAATGCCGATGCCGACAGCTCGCGTCGGAAGCCGCTGACCCGTAAACACCATGCCGACCATCGCTGCGCACAATCCGACCAGCAGTGCCACCGGCACTGCCATCGCCAGCGCCTCGGGCCACATGCTCGTCGGCCATCCATAGTGGTAGACGGCGCCCACCCACAACGACTCGAGCCACAGACCGATCGTCGCCACACCGACGCCGCTCACCGCGCCGAACACCAAGGGGCGCTTCAGCAACGGGGTCAGTGCGATCAGCTCGACGACGAGCGCCGGCCCGAGGTAGAGCGGGAACCAGTTGATCGGGGCGCCGAGCACCGGACCCACGACGAGGGCAACCGCCCCCCGCAGTCCGATGGCAACCACCGCGGCAGCGATGGCTGCGCCGCGGCCCATCATCATCCGTGCTGCGACCAACCCGAATGTCGCCGCCGCAGCGATGAGCATGGGCTGGAACACCAGCCGGAACTGCGGCACGCCGAAGTCGAATTCGATCTGATACACCGACATGCCGATCACGACGCCGGCAAAGCCCAGATACTGTACGAACTTCAGGCCGATGCCGTCGTTCTGTTGTTGGTCTGCGGGCGTGGCCTGGCGCCCCTCGTGCTCGAGAAACAGCGCGGTGAGCGTCGCAAACCCTGCGCCGCCGATCATCATCAGGTGCGTCGGTCCCCACAGCGTGACGTCCTGCCCGAAGATTCGGTGCCAGACATCGTCGAGCGGAAAGCCGAGCAGCGCGTACATGCCGCACCCGGCCATCAGGATGCCCCCCACGGGGGCATACCAGTTACGGGTGATGCGCACTGCGGACGGCCCGGGCTTGTCATACGGCAGTACCACTGCGACCAGGCCGGAGACGAACATGCCGAACAGGCCCAAGAGAATGAAGTAGTGCGCCGGGTTGGCAAGTGGGCCTTCGTCGCGGCCATTGCCTATGTGCCAGCTGACATCCCAGATAAAGCCGAACAGCGCACAGATGATGGTTGTGATGAACATCGCCACGGGCAGCGCCACCCACGCAGGGCGTTTGAACCGGCGGGCGAATGCGTCGGCGAGGCTGCTCAGCCACGTGATCTTGCGGCTGCGATGCATGTAGCCGATCCACAGGAGCACGGCGAAAACCACCGCTGCGCCGATGCTCAATCCGATCACCTGGTCGAGTGCTGCGCCGCCGCCTTCGGATGATGCAGCAAGTAGCGTCATATTCGTCTGCTCCCCGTTCATCCCCACGCCGATGAGTATGGCCTACGGAGTACCGCGGGTAACAGGTCTTGAAACCTCATAAGTCGCTTTTAGTGAACGCCTGTTTTTCGCTGCGTAAGATTCGCCCGATGAGGGATCCCCTCGAGAATGACCTCGCCCGGCGGATGGCTGAGCTGGCGCGGGAAGTCGCCGCGCCGAGCAGCGTGGAGGACGTCCTGTCAGGCGTCACCGCGACCGCGAAGGAGATCATTCCTGGCGTCGACGCTGCCGGAGTGCTGTTGATCGTCGCGGGTGGCCGGTTCGAAACGCACGGTCCCACCTCCGAGCTCCCTGGAAAACTCGACGCGCTCCAGAAGAAGTTTTCCGAGGGCCCGTGCGTGCAGGCCGCGATCGATGAGCTGATCGTGCGCACAGACGACTTCATGAAGGAGGACCGCTGGCCTCGGTACTCGCGGGCGGCTGTCGAGATCGGGGTTCGCAGCGGGTTGTCGTTCAAGCTGTACACGAGCAAGAACACAGCCGGCGCGTTGAACCTGTTCGCGTTCGAGCCCAATGTGTTCGACTCGCACGCGGAGGCCATCGGTTCGGTGCTGGCCGCACACGCCGCGGCCGCGATCCTGGCAAGTCGCCGGGGGCAGCAGCTGGAGTCGGCGCTCACCAGCCGGGACCTGATCGGTCAGGCCAAGGGAATCATCATGGAGCGCTACAAGATCGATGCCGTGCAGGCGTTCAACATGCTGCGCCAGCTGTCGCAGACCAGCAACACCAAACTGGTGGACGTTGCGCAGCGGGTGATCGACACGGCGCTGGGCGGATAACGGGCTCGATCCAGAGCCGAACATGAGAACGACCGCCCTTGCCAGGGCGGCCGTTTTCATGGTTGTTCGAGCTAGAGCCGGATGAATCCGCCGTTCCACCAGATACCCCAGGCCCCGACACCGGCGTTCCAGGTTACCGAGGCCCCAGGCGCCCAATCCGGTACAGCAGGCCGTGGCGGCGCCCAATTCGGGACGAAGTCATCCCAGTCGTTCGGCACGAAGTCGCCCCGATGCCCCGGCGGAAGCGGATTGCCGGGCCATAGGCAGTTGACACCCGGGCCAGGGCATGGGTCGTGCTTATCGGCTTGAGCGGGCGCTGACCCCAACGCGACGGCACCGAGCCCGATCGCGCCTGCCATCAAAACTCCAGATGTGAACCTTCTGACGTTCACCGCGATATACCTCCCTTGACGATCGACGGACGTCTCAACGAGCTATGACGCCCCACGCGTACTTCT
>JBLNEK010000293.1:0-14665 GCA_050262635.1 Candidatus Sericytochromatia bacterium
ATGCCCCGGGCCAGTCGAAGGTGATCTTCTCGCCACTGGTCTCGCTCCAGTAGCCGTGCTTGTACTTGCCGGTTTCGGGGTCCTTGTAGGGTTTCATGCCCAGCGCGAAGACCGCTATCCCGGTGTCGCCGCCGAACACGGCGTCGAGGTAGAGCCTGATGTCGTCGCGCAAAACGCCTTCGCCACCACCGTTGGCGCTGCGAGCACTGGCATAGCCGCCTTGGTGGTGCTCGGCGGTAATGATGGTGGCGTCCTCCGGGGCCTGTGCCCCGGGGGGCGTTCCTTTGTCGTCAGCCATCAGCCGCCCCCAGCACGGACTCGGCTCGGCCGTCGCGGAGAACAGGCCTCCGGTAGCCCGCCGGCCTGGCACTGGACCGCCATGGCCACCATTGTCTCCGGCCGGGTTGATATGTATGGCCGGCCGGTACGATGGCGTTGCGGTATAGAGCTGCCCTGGCCACTGTTGGGCGGTTTCTTCTTGCCGTCATGTCACGACGCCTCCGCGGCGCGGTAACGCTCTTCGCGCCAGGCAATGACGTCGGACAGCTTGTACATGACCTTGCGCTTGCCGAGGGAGAACCCTTTCGGCCCGACTCTTTTATGCCTCCACCAACGCAGCGTGGCCTGGGGCACGTTGAGGAAGTCGGCGGCCTCCTCTGTGGTGAGCAACTGCTCGGCGAACGCCCTGTCGTCGAGGAGGCGCTGCACAGCCTCCTGTGGGGGCCTGGTTTTCATCGCAAATCATTCCTTCCTCACATATGTGTCCTATGCCTGGGAGTAATGATTAGCATGGAGGCCCGTTGCGGTCAAGCTGCTAGGGCATGTACTGTTTGTGCGTATGGGGAATAATTGGCCTACCGCCGATCGGTGGGAGGGGTACGCGCGCGAGGTAGCACGCGACTTCGGGGCTAGGGTTAGGGAGTTGCGCCGCTCACGCGGGCTTAGCCAAGAAGACCTGGCGCGAGCCTTGTCCTACCACCAGACAACGATTGCCAAGCTGGAAGCCGGCACCCGCCCCACCTCCGTGGCAGAGGCGCATCTGCTCGCCGAGATTCTCAACACAGACATCTCCGCCCTTTTCGTCAAGGGAGCGGGGGCGAGCGTCGGCTACGCCGATTACCTCGGCGTAGAAGTCGAGCGGCTCCACGATGAACTCACCAAGACCCGCGCGCGCGAGGCGAAATTGCAGGCCGAGTACAGGCAAGCGAGGGAGCGTTTCGACGAGGCGTGCGGCATAAAGCCGGGAGGCATACGCTCCGGCGGCGAAGAAATCCACATCAGGACGCTTCCTTCAGGCCAGGACGAGAGGAGTAGCCATGGCCAGCATCAAGAAGAGAGGTGACAGGACCTGGCGCGCCCGTTACCGCGACGAAGCCGGCCGCGAGCACTCGCGACACTTCCAGCGCAGGGTCGATGCGCAACGGTGGGTCGACGAGGTCACCACGTCGATCGTGAGCGGAAACTATGTCGACCCTAAAGCCGGGAAGATGACCTTCCGAGCCTACTTCGATCAGTGGTCGGCCCGTCAGGTGTGGGTGACCGGCACCGTGCAGAGCATGAACCTCGCCGTGGACTCGACCACCTTCACCGACAAGCCGGTCCGCACGATCCGCAGATCACACCTCGAAGCGTGGGTAAAGCAGATGATCGCGGACGGGCTCTCCCCCGGCACCGTCGGAACACGATTCCGCAACATACGCACGGTGTTTCGGGCTGCAAAGAAGGACCGGGTGATCGCGAACGATCCCTCGGAGGGCATCGCACTGCCGAGACAGCGCCGCCCCGAGCACGCCATGACGATCCCCACGCCCGAGCAGGTCGGGCAAATCATCGCGGCGGCCGAGGTGTGGTTCCAGCCGTTCATCGCGATGTGCGCGTTCGCCGGACTGCGCCTCGGTGAGGCGGCCGCAGTCAAGATCGACGACATTGACTTCCTCCGACGCGCGATGACTGTTTCCCGGCAGGTGCAGCGCCGCGCTGGACACGAACCCGACATACGAGCACCGAAATACAACTCGGAGCGGGTCGTCTACCTGCCCGACGATCTGGTGACGATGCTGTCCGAGTATGTGCGCAATGTCGGTGTACGTCCGGAAGGGTGGCTGTTCGTCGGCATGGACGGAGCTCCCCCACACTCCAACACCATCGGCAGGTGGTGGCGCAAGGCCCTCAAGGATGCTGGCCTCCCTCCCCCTCCGGCAGACAAGACAAGAAAGCGACAGGCGTCCGCCGCCTTCCATCTCCACGATCTGCGCCACTTCTACGCCTCCGGGCTGATCGCCCAAGGCTGCGACGTGGTCACCGTCCAACGGGCGCTCGGGCACTCGTCGGCGACAACAACATTGAACGTCTACTCGCACCTATGGCCGACGGCCGAGGATCGCACCCGCAAAGCCGCCGCGGCCATGATGAAACACACCGCCGGAAATCTTGCGGACTCTGTGCGGACTGAAGGCAATTAAACGCGCCCTGACCTGCAGCTAATGCCTCGATGTTGTATTTCAGCGAGGACGTCAACCGAGTCGTCGACGGACTCGGCCGCAACATCGCCGTCACCTACCTCGGCCACTCCTACGGCGCATCGATTCTCGGTACTGCCGAGGCCATGGGCCTGACAGCAGACCGCACGATGTACGTGGAAGCCGCCGGCGCGGGCGTCGGCGTCGATGACCTGGGCGACTGGCACAACGAAAACCCTTACGTCACCCGGTTTTCGATGACCGCACCCGGCGACTGGATCGAACCGCTGCAGGGCATGCCGCTCAACCCGCACGGCGCCGACCCCGACGAGATGGCCGGGGTGATCCAGCTGGCCACCGGTGATTACGACGACGGCCGCAGGGTCGGCGGCGTCGACTCGCACAGCGACGTCCTGGACAAGCCCTCCGACGCGTGGCGCAACATCCTCGGGGTGATGACGGGCCGGCCGTACGGCGTCCACGTCGACCCGCTCGACTTCCTGCCCCCGTGGGCACGACCACCGTGGCTGCGGTCGACAGGTTAATCCGCTTGTGGCAGCAGCGATTCCAGGGCCGATCCGGTGATCCGGCGAAATGCCCGACGCGGCCGGTTCTGGTCCAGGATCGCGACCTCGAGAGTCGACACGTCAAGGGTGTGCGCCTCCGCAGACCCGTTGCCGCCCGTGCCGGCGCGCAGCGCCTTCACCGCGAGCTTCACCGCGTCGGCCAGGCTCGCGTTCTCTTTGTACGACTCCTTCAACGCGGAGATGATCGGGTCAGTGGTCCCGCCCATCACCACGTAGTGCGGCTCGTCGTTGATCGAGCCGTCGTAGGTGATCCGGTACAGCTCGGGCGGTTTGGTCTCGCCGAAGTGGGCCACCTCCGCGACGCACAACTCCACCTCGTACGGCTTGGCCTGCTCGGTGAAGATCGTGCCCAATGTCTGCGCGTACACATTGGCCAGCTGCCGGCCCGTCACGTCCCGGCGGTCGTAGGCGTAGCCGCGGGTGTCGGCGAACTGGATGCCGCCCCGGCGCAGGCTGTCGAACTCGTTGAACCGGCCGACGGCGGCGAACCCGACCCGGTCGTAGAGCTCGCTGACCTTCTGCAACGAGCGCGAAGGGTTTTCCGCGACGAACAGCACTCCGCCGGAGTACGCCAGCGCGAGAACGCTGCGGCCCCTGGCGATCCCCTTGCGCGCGAGCTCGGAGCGCTCGCGCATCGCCTGCTCGGGCGAGATGAAGTACGGGAACGTCACGGGCCACCCCGCGCATCAGTGGGCTCGGTGAAATCGGCACGCAGAGTCTTTGTCCTCGAACGGTTTTCGATGATCTCGCGGGCGAGCTGCGCGATGCGCTCCTCAGGCACCTCCACGGCCCCCTCGGCGTCGATCGTCACCGCGGTCGGGAAGATGCCGCGGACAAGGTCCGGACCGCCGGTAGCGGCGTCGTCGTCGGCGGCGTCGTAGAGGCTTTCCACCGCCACCCGAAGCGCCGAATCCGCGTCGACCACTTGGGGATAGAGCTTCTTGATCGCCGAGCGGGCGAACACCGAACCCGAGCCCACCGACTGGTAACCCTCGTCCTCGATGTTCCAGCCGCCGGCGGCGTCGAACGACACGATCCGGCCCGCCGCTTCGGGATGGGGGTCGTAGATGTCGTATCCGACCAACAGCGGAAGGGCCACCAGCCCCTGCAGCGCGGCGCCGAGGTTTCCGCGGACCATGATGGCCAATCGGTTCACCTTGCCGGCGAACGTCAGCGGCACACCTTCGAGCTTCTCGTAGTGCTCGAGCTCGACTGCATAGAGCCGGGCGAACTCCACGGCGATCGCCGCGGTGCCCGCGATCCCGGTCGCGGTGTAGTCGTCGGTGATGTACACCTTCTTCACGTCCCGGCTGGCGATCATGTTGCCCTGAGTGGCGCGCCGGTCGCCGGCGATCACCACTCCGCCGGGATAGTTCAGCGCGACAATCGTGGTGCCGTGGGCCAGTTGCACACCGGCCGAGGACCCACCGGCACCGCTGACCGGAAGCAGCTGAGGCGCCTGGCTGCGCAGGTATTCAGAAAAAGAGGACAAGTCCAGCGGTACGGGGGAAGCTCCGAGGTTTCCGAAGTTGGGTGTTGGGATGGCCGGCTTTTCGCGTTCGGGCCAGGTCACTGTCCGCCCTTCTGGACGTACGCCCGCACGAAATCTTCGGCGTTTTCCTCGAGCACGTCGTCTATCTCATCCAGCAGATCGTCGGTTTCCTCGGTCAGCTTCTCGCGGCGCTCCTGCCCGGCGGCCGCGTTGCCGGTGAGGTCGTCGTCATCGCCGCCGCCACCGCCACGCTTGGTCTGCTCCTGAGCCATCGCTGCCTCCTGCATCGGTCATCGGCGGCCTGTGGGCCGCCGGTGCCTCTACCCTACCGGCCAGAGCCCAAATTACTGGGGCAACGTCATGTCGTGGTGAGCTGGTCGACAAGTTCTGCGGCCGTCTCCACCGACTCCAGAAGGGCCCCGACGTGTGCCTTGCTGCCGCGCAACGGCTCCAGGGTCGGGATGCGCACCAGCGAGTCGCCGCCGAGGTCGAAGATCACCGAATCCCAGCTCGCCGCGGCGATATCGGCGCCGAACCGCCGCAGGCATTCACCGCGGAAGTACGCGCGGGTGTCCGTCGGCGGGTTCTCCACCGCGTCGAGCACCTGCTGCTCGGCGACGAGCCGCTTCATCGAACCGCGAGCCACCAGCCGGTTGTAGAGACCCTTGTCGAGCCGCACGTCCGAGTACTGCAGGTCGACGAGATGCAGGCGCGGCGCCGACCAGCTGAGGTTCTCCCGGTGCCGGAAGCCGTCCAGGAGCCGCAGCTTGGCCGGCCAGTCAAGCAGCTCGGCGCACTCCATCGGGTCGCGCTCCAGCAGGTCGACCACGCGAGCCCAGGTCTCGACGATGTCGGCCGCGCGGGGGTCGTGGTCGCGGGTGTCCACGAGCTTGGCCACCCGGTCCAGGTAGATGCGCTGCAGCGCCAGGCCGGTCAGCTCGCGGCCGTCGGCCAGCGCCACGGTGGCCCTCAGTGTCGGGTCGCGGCTGATCACGTGCACGGCGTGGACCGGCCGCGCCAGCGTGAGATCTGTGAGGTCGATGTTGTACTGCGGGCCCTCTTCGATCAGGTCGAGCACCAGAGCCGTGGCGCCGAGCTTGAGGTACGTCGACGTCTCGGCGAGGTTCGCGTCGCCGATGATGACGTGCAGGCGCCGGTACTTGTCGGCGTCGGCGTGCGGCTCGTCGCGGGTGTTGATGATGCCCCTCTTGAGCGTGGTCTCCAGCCCGACCTCGACCTCGATGTAGTCGGCGCGCTGCGACAGCTGAAAGCCGGGCTCGTCGCCCGAGGGCCCGATGCCCACCCGGCCCGATCCTGTGACCACCTGCCGCGATACCAGAAACGGTGTCAGCCCGGCGATCACGGCCGAGAACGGCGTCTGCCGGCTCATCAGATAGTTCTCGTGCGAACCGTATGACGCGCCCTTGCCGTCGACATTGTTCTTGTACAGCTGCAGCTTCGCCGCACCGGGCACGCTCGCGACGTGCCGCGCCGCGGCCTCCATCACCCGCTCGCCGGCCTTGTCCCAGATCACCGCGTCCAGCGGGTCGGTGCACTCCGGCGCGGAGTACTCCGGATGGGCGTGATCGACGTACAGCCGGGCGCCGTTGGTCAGGATCATGTTCGCCGCGCCCACCTCGTCGGCGTCGACGATCGGCGGCGGCCCGGCCGAACGGGACAGGTCGAACCCGCGCGCGTCGCGCAGCGGCGATTCCACCTCGTAGTCCCACCGGGTGCGTTTGGCGCGCTGGATCCCGGCGGCAGCCGCGTAGGCCAGCACCGCCTGCGTCGACGTCAGAATCGGATTCGCGGTCGGATCGGACGGCGACGAAATGCCGTACTCGACCTCGGTCCCGATAATCCGTTGCATGCGTTCAGCCTAAAGCGTGCCCCGACGCTGCAAGATGTTCCCCATGCCGACACCCGTCGCGGCCCGCCGCGCCGCCGAGCGGTGATTCCTCGACAACGGGCTGCCGTCGGTGCTGACGCGCCGGGCCCGATGGCGCGGGCTGTGGCCGCGGTCGGCGCCGGTGCTCGCGGGGTTCGCGACGTTCACGGTCATCTTGATGGCTATCTACCTGCTCGTCGGCACCGTCGACGTCGACATCGAGGACGAGCCGTCCCCTGCGGAGTGGGCGGTGCTGGCACTGCTCGTCGCGTGCGTACCACTGGTCGTGGGTACCGGGTGGCTGGTGTCGCGGCTGGCAAGCTCCCGGGCGCGCTTCATCGCGGCCACCGCGGCGGCCGTGCTCGCGCTGGCATGCGACGCCGTCACCGGCGACGCACTCGACGTCGCGAGTTGCGCCGTCGGGCTGCCGGTTGTGCCGCTGCTGACCGCGACGGGCCTGGGCTCGGTGCTGGGGTGGGCGCTGCGGCTCGCGGCGTCGCAGTTCGTTGCAGCGGGTCAGCTGATGCTGCGGGCCCTGCCGCTAGTGCTGCTGACCGTGCTGGTGTTCTTCAACTCACCGGTGTGGCTGATGGCGTCGAGCGTCAGCCGGCTCCGGCTCTGGCTGGCGCTGCTGTTCCTCGGCGCGATCGCCGCGGCTTTCCTGATCTCAAGCACGCTGGACCGGGCGCGGCCGATCCTGCGGTCGGGCGAGGCGCCGCACGGAAACGGGCTAGCGGGCACGCCGTTCGAGTCGATGCCCGACCCAACCGAGGCGACGCCGCTGACCCGGCGGGAGCGGCTCAACGTGGTGTTCGTGTTGATCGCCTCGCAGCTGGCCCAGGTGCTCACCGTGGCCGTGGTCACCGCGCTGATCTTCTTCGTGCTGGGCCTGATCCTGGTGAACTCCGAACTGCTTGCCGTGCTGACGCGCAACCCCGTACCCGACGGACAGCTGCTGTGGATGACGGTCCCGGTGCCCAACGCGCTGATCCAGATCACGTTGTTCCTGGCGGCGCTGACGTTCATGTACCTCAGCGCCCGGGCCGTCGGCGACGCCGAGTACCGGTCCCACTTTCTCGACCCGCTGATCGACGACTTGCGGCTGACCCTGGTGGCCCGTAACCGCTACCGCGCTGTGACGGCAGGGGTCTGACGTGACTGACGACGCGCGGCCTGCCCCCGGCGCTGACCCGCCGGGTGGGCACGATCGCCGTGCCTTACGACGTACCCGTGGTGTGGTCGCAGGAGACGACCTGGCCGTCAGCCCGGCCGGCCGCGACGTCTATCGCTCACTGAACGGCGCTGACTGAGGCCTCGATGAGGCTGAACGGAGAGGTTGTCGGCACCACCCGCGTCATCGTCAGCCCTGAGCGCTCAAGCAGCACACGGTATTCCCCTGCAGTGCGCTCGCGGCCGTTCACCCCCATCAGCATCTCGAGGTCAGCCCACTTGCCGACGAAGTCGCGGTCGTGGTCCGGAATGACGAGCTCGACCAGTACCAGCCTGGTGGTCGATCCCATCGCCGCGCGCACGTTGCGCAAGATTGCCGCGGCGCCGGCGTCGGGCCAGTCATGGATGATGTGCTTGAGCACATAGAGGTCGCAACCGGCCGGAACGCTGTCGAAAAACGAGCCCGGCTCTATCCGGACACGTTCTGCCACACCGAGTTTGCGCAACAGCTCCGGCGCAGCGGCGACGACGTCGGGCAAGTCGTAGAGCACACCGCGAGCGTTCGGTGCGGCCGAGAGGATCGACGCCAGCAGGCGGCCATGACCCCCGCCGACATCAACGATCGTCCCGAAGCGGGTGAAGTCGTACTCCGCGACGATGCCCTGCACGGCCATCTCCGAGATGCTGGTCATCGCGTCGTTGAAGAGATCTGCCAGCGCGGTGTCGTCGCTCAGGTAATCGAAGAACCCCTTGCCGCGCAGCGCCGGGACGGTCGCCTTCCCGGTCCTGACGGCCTCGGCCAGCGTGCTCCAGTGCTCGCGGTGTTGCGGCGACCCGTAGAACATCGCCGCGCCCGCCATCGATATCGGCGCGTCGCTGCGCAGCGTGCCTGCGAGCGCATTGAGGGCATAGGCGCCGTCGCGACGTCGGCGGAACACGCCGCGGCTGACCAGCGCCCGCATCAACCGGTTCACCGCGTCGGGATCCGCGCTCACCTTGCGCGCCAAGTCGTCCGCCGACAGCGGTCCGCCAGCGAGCGCGTCGGCGATGCCGAGTTCCGCGGCAGCCTCGATTGCCTGCGAGTTCCACGTAGCCAGGATCATGTCAAGCATCGCGACCGGCGGCGGAACCAGCTTCTGATGAATGCGATACAGGCGATATCGCAGGCGCTCAGTAAGTCTCACGAGCGGGACGGGTGGCATGGCACCACCTCCGATGCATATCTGATGGATGGTACTCTATTTAATAGTGTTGACTATAAGAAAGGTGTTTTGCCGGTGTCAACCGCCAGGGGTGCCGCCCGCCGCACCTATGACAACCGTCGCCGCCGAGCCGACGCCGAGGCGCGTCAACGCAAGATCGTCGATGCGGCAACGACGCTGTTCGTCGCGCAGGGATTCGCCCGGACTTCGATCGACCAGATCGCCGCGACAGCGGGGGTTTCGCCGCAGACGGTGTACGCCACCTACGGGTCGAAGGCCGCTGTGCTGTCGCGTGCGATCGACGTCGCCGTGGTCGGCGACTATGAGGCGGTATCGCTGGCCGACCGGATGCCGGAGCTTGCCGACACGTCACGCGAGCAGCGCCGTCTGCACTTCGCCAACGCTGCTCGCTTCGTTCGGGAACTCCATGAGCGGGTTGCCCCCCTGATTCGGGTGATGGAGCATGCTGCTGCCGCCGACCCTGGACTGGCAGAACTGCGTTCGAGGCTGCTGCGGGAGATCCGCGCCGATTGCGCGGTGTGGGTCGGCCAGTTGGGACGGGCGCGTCGTCCGGGTCTGACGAAGGCTCAGGCCGCCGATGTGATGGTGACGATTCAGTCGCCCACGATCTACTCGATGCTGACCGTGGACCTGGGGTGGACGCCGCAGCAATACGAACGATGGCTTGCCCATGCCCTGCCGCACATGTTGCTGCGCCCGGAGTTGCTCTCGGGGTAGATTCCCGGCGTGGACGTCTTCGGGAAGCGGTACGGGGAAATCCTTCTCGTGCGCGTCGGCGACTCGGCCCACAAGCCACGGTCTTCAACAGCTTTCCGCTGAACGACTGCCCCGAGCAATTGTGGTCAAAGCTCGATGCCGAAGCCATCGCCCGCGAGAACGACGCGCAGATGGTGCTTCTCAACGGTCCGCGCTACTGGCTGATGAGCCAGATCGACAAGCCGTCCGGCACCGAGCAGGAGAAGAGAAGCTTCGGCGGCATCGAGATGCTTCCGCAAGCTACGGTGCAGCTGTCCTCGATGAGCCCGGCGCCGTACACGGTGAATCGGGTAGATCGCAAGGCGCTCTTCACATTCGACGCGGGCCGTCCGGTGTTCGAGCTTGTCGACCCCGACGGCCGGCGCTGGGTCATGCAGACCTACAGCCAGACCGTCGACAAGAGTTTGTCACTGGACGACCTCGCGCACCTGGCCACCGCCCGAAGCTGCCCGCCGGCTGGTCCTACGAGTCGCGGACGCTCGCGAGCCCACTGCGCGTGGACACCCGCGGGCAGGACGCCGAGGTCACTCAGGACGACCTCGCCAACAGCTACTCACTTGAAACCGACCAGATCTGACGGAACTTGCCGCTCCTAGGGTCGGCGGCGGGACGCTCCGCGGAGTGTTCGACGCTGACAGCTATGCCCTGAGCTGCAAAGAACTCGTGCAACCGGCGGTCCACCGCCTGCCAGACCTGGGCCGCATCGGCATCCTGCTCAACTTCCAGTCGCACACTCAAGGCAGCTGGGCCTGTGCGAATTGCCTGGAAACGGCCGACCCCGGACGTCTCCTCGATCACAGTGCCGAGAGCCAGTGGGAGGATCTGCACCACTCTTCCGTCGGGTGACCCAAACGACAGCAGGTCACCGGCACGGCCCTCCACGGTTATCGCCGGCAGCCGGTTGCCACATGCGCACGGGGTGGAGGCCAGCTTCACCCGGTCGCCGAGGTCGTAGCGAATGAGGGGCTGCACTCGATTGGCGAGGTTGGTCACGAAAATGGTGTGAGAGGTGACGCCGGGCGCAACGGGTCGGTAGTCCTCGTCGACCGGCTCGACGATGAACCAGTCGCTATTGACGTGGAACAGCCCCGACGAACACTGGGCCGCTAGGCCGACGAACTCGGCTGAGCCGTAACGATTTTCGACCCGGCAGCCGAATGTCGATTCGAGGTTGGCGCGGGCTGTGGCGGATAGGCTTTCGCCCGCTGTGATCGCTAGGACGGGCCGGATGTTTAGCCGTCCGGCCCGCTGTTCACCGGCCAGCAGCGTCAGCGCAGTTGGATAGCCTTCTAGCGCTGTCGGCTGGAATTCGTTGAGCTCTGCCACCAAATCCGGGAGCGGGCGCAGCACCGAGAACACCCGGAACCGCCGCGCGAAAGCCGGATTTCGTCGCCGGGCGCTTTCCAGCGCGACAGCCGCACCGAAGTGACCTCCGCCGGCGAAGAGCGCCGCAACCCGCAGCCCGCGTCGCGCAACCCCCCACAGAACATTGCGTGCCGCCACGAATCGCCACTCGCCACGACGGCCTACCAACGACAGGAGTGCCCACGAGTCGGCATCGTGCACAAGGATCGCCGGGTCTCCGCTCGTCCCCGACGTTGTCGCGACGTGGTAGCGACCAAGATAGAGGGCTCCGACGAGGGATGCGTTGGAGAGGAAGTCGCGCTGCAGAGACTCGAGGGTGATGTCCGGGTCGGTCACCCAGTCATCGAAGTGAGCCATCAGGTCACGCTTGTTCGTCACAGGCAGCGACCGCAGATCCACCGGCCCGGTTGGCACGGCCCGATATAGATGCCGGTAATAGGGCGATGCCGTACGCGCGTAGTGCACGAGATCCTGCAGTCTCGCCTGCTGGCGGAGGGCGATGGCGACACCGTCCCCACGCCTGAAACGCCAAGCCTGCCAAGCCGTCTGCAGCAGATCGAGCCTGGCGGACACGGACACCGATCAGAGCTTGTAACCGATGGCGCGCAGCAGATCGCCGCGCGCGGCCACGTCGTCTTCGGTTTCCACGCCGAGCGGGGGCTCTCCGTCGATCACGCCGACGATGCCCCGGCCACGCGGGGTGACCGCGACCAGCACGTCCACCGGGTTGGCGGTGGCGCAGTAAATCGAGCACACTTCCGGCACCGCCTTGATCGGGTTGAGCACATTGACCGGAAACCCGTCACGCAAGAAGATCAGGAAGCTATGCCCCGCCCCGATAGCCAGGGCGTTGCGGGTGGCGAGCTCGACCAGCTCGGGGTCGTTGCCGCTGCAGCGCACCAGGCGCGGTCCGGAGGCCTCGCAGAACGCCAGTCCGAACTTCAGAGGGCCGCCGACTCCCACCAGTGCCTCGTGTAAATCCTCGACCGTTTTGATGAAATGTGCCTGCCCGATCACGACGTTGAGGTCGACGGGCTTCTCGACGGGCACCACATCCCAGGAAAGCGACGTTGTCACGCTTCTATGCTGCCACCACGGCGCCCGCCGAGGGTGCGCGAAATACCACGCGCAGTGGCGTGTCGCTGGCACGACACGCGCGTTCGCGCATGGCGGCTACAGGTACTGGCCGAGGTTGCTCTCGGTGTCGATGGCCCGCGACGCGCTCGAGGACTTGCCGGTGACCAGCGTGCGGATGTACACGATCCGCTCGCCCTTCTTGCCCGAAATCCGTGCCCAGTCATCAGGATTCGTTGTGTTGGGCAGGTCCTCGTTCTCGGCGAACTCATCGACGATCGAGTCGAGCAGGTGCTGGATGCGCAGACCGGGCTGCCCCGTCTCTAACACCGATTTGATCGCGTACTTCTTCGCACGGTCGACGACGTTCTGGATCATCGCCCCGGAGTTGAAGTCCTTGAAGTACATGACTTCCTTGTCGCCGTTGGCGTAGGTGACCTCCAGGAACCGGTTGTCGTCGATCTCGGCGTACATCCGCTCGACGACCTTCTCGATCATCGCCTTGATGCACACCGTGCGGTCGCCGCCGAACTCGGCGAGGTCTTCGGCGTGCAGCGGCAGTTCCTCGGTGAGGTACTTGCTGAAGATGTCTTGCGCCGCCTCGGCGTCCGGTCGCTCGATCTTGATCTTCACGTCCAGGCGGCCGGGCCGCAGAATCGCCGGGTCGATCATGTCCTCGCGGTTGGACGCGCCGATCACGATGACGTTCTCGAGTCCCTCGACACCGTCGATCTCCGACAGCAGCTGCGGCACGACCGTCGTCTCCACATCGGAACTGACGCCGGTGCCGCGGGTGCGGAAGATCGAGTCCATCTCGTCGAAGAACACGATCACCGGCGTGCCCTCGGACGCCTTCTCGCGGGCGCGCTGGAAGATCAGCCGGATGTGGCGCTCGGTTTCGCCGACGAACTTGTTCAGCAGCTCCGGACCCTTGATGTTGAGGAAGTATGACTTCGCCTCACGGGAGTCGTCACCGCGGACTTCGGCCATCTTCTTGGCCAGCGAGTTGGCGACGGCCTTGGCGATCAAGGTCTTGCCGCAGCCGGGCGGACCGTACAGCAGCACGCCTTTGGGCGGGCGCAGCATGTACTCGCGGTAGAGCTCTTTGTGCAGGAAGGGCAGCTCCACCGCGTCGCGGATCTGTTCGATCTGCCGGGTGAGTCCGCCGATGTCGTTGTAGCTGACGTCAGGCACCTCTTCGAGCACCAGATCCTCGACCTCGGCCTTGGGGATGCGCTCGAACGCATAGCCGGCCTTGGTGTCGACGAGCAGCGAGTCGCCGGGCCGCAGCCTGCGCGGCCGCTCGAGGTCGCCCAGCGCGTCGGCCACCTCCGGTGCCATGTCCTCGGCCGACAGCAGCGGCTCGGCCAGCCACACGATGCGCTCCTCGTCGGCGTGGCCGACCACCAGCGCGCGGTGCCCGTCGGCGAGGATCTCGCGCAGCGTGCTGATCTCACCGACCGCCTCGAAGTGGCCGGCCTCGACGACCGTCAACGCCTCGTTCAGCCGGACGGTTTGACCCTTCTTCAGTGACTGCGGATCGATGTTGGGCGAGCAGGTGAGGCGCATCTTGCGCCCGGAGGTGAAGACGTCGACGGTGTCGTCTTCCTGGACAGAGAGCAGGACGCCGTATCCGCTGGGCGGCTGGCCGAGCCGATCGACCTCTTCGCGAAGCGCCAGCAACTGCTGGCGGGCCTCTTTGAGGGTTTCCATTAACTTTGCGTTTCGGGCCGCGAGAGAGTCGATGCGCGCCTCGAGCTGATGGACATCGCGGGCACTGCGCAGCCCACCCTGGGCACTCAGGGTGGTTTCCAGTTGTTCGCGAAGGGCGGCGGCTTCGCGGCGCAGCTCCTCCAATTCGGCAGCGTCGTCGCTGGACATCGGTGCTCCGAGGTCCGAACGCTCAGACTCGCTCATGTCGCGCTCCTCTCCAGCACCGGAAGTTGGTGCGGTGGATACTCCAACGCTACCGGCGAATGCCCATTCGTGTGCGGTCTAAAAACGAGGCGCGCCGATGCAACTGCTAGCGTTACGTTTTCGTTGGGCGGAACGAAAGGACCTTTGTGACTCTGAAAACCCTTACCACCGGCGTCGCAGCAGCCACTTTGGTCGGTGCTGCGGCCGTCGGTGTGACCTCGATTGCATCTATTCCCACTACCCCTGCCATTACTCCGGTGGTGTTCGGCGCACCCCTTCCGTTGGACAGCGACCCCGCGCTTTCCGGACGGCTCGCGGGCATTTTGAGCCAGATCGCCAATGGCGGGACGGTCACCGAGAACGCCGCGCTGATCCAGGGTGGCGTCGGCATCCTCGAGGGCCGTCAGGCCAACAAGGTCTTGACCCAGGCTCGCCAGAACGGCTCGTTGCCGCTCGATATTTCCGTGTCCAGCGTCTCGCCGCCCGCTGCGGACGGCTCGGTGACGGCTCAAGTCACCGCGGCGGGCCCGCACCTCGCGCCCGTCACCAGGCCGGTTGTTTTCGTGCCAGGCGGTCCCCAGGGCTGGATGGTGTCGAAGTCATCGGCGGTGGCGCTGCTTCAGGCGGCGATGGCCTAGGTTGGCTTCGCTGATGGCGCGGGGGGGGGCCCCGGCGCAGGGCCCCGGCGCCCCCCCCCAGGTTTGGGGGGGGGGGGGGGGGGGCCCCGCCCCCCC
>JBLNEK010000294.1:0-19168 GCA_050262635.1 Candidatus Sericytochromatia bacterium
GAGAAAGGCGCGGAGTGCGGCGAGCTGGCCGTGCCGATCGACTACGACCATCCCGAAAAAGGCGTTGCCACAATCGCTTTGATTCGCTACCGGGCGACCGGCGAGAAGATCGGGTCGCTGCTGATGAACCCCGGCGGCCCCGGCGGCTCCGGCGTCGACGCGGCGACGTGGATGGTGCGCGACGTACCGGCCGAGCTGCGCAAGCGTTTCGACTTCGTCGGGTTCGACCCGCGCGGCGTCGGCGGGTCGCGTCCGGCGGTGTGGTGCAACACCGACGAGGAGAACGACCGCGAGCGCGCCGACCCCCAAGTCGACTACAGCCCGGCCGGCGTCGCACGCATCGAGCAGGACAGCAAGGACTACGTGGGCCGCTGTGTCGACAAGGTGGGCAAGGACTTTCTGGCCAACGTCGGGACCGCCTCGACCGTCAAGGACGTGGACGCAATCCGGGTCGCGCTCGGCGACGACAAGCTGACCTACATCGGCTTCTCGTACGGCACCGCGCTGGGCGGCGAGTACGCACAGGCTTTTCCGCGCAACGTCCGCGCGATGGTGCTCGACGGCGCGGTGGACCCGACCGTGCAACCTATGCCGTCGGTCCTGCAGCAGGCGCAGGCATTTCAGAAGGCGTTCAACGACTTTGCCGCCGACTGCGCTCAATCGCATGACTGCCCGCTGGGCACCGACCCAGCCAAGGCCGTCGACGTCTTCCACTCGCTCGTCGACCCGTTGGTGCGTAACCCGGCGCACACCAAAGATCCGCGCGGGCTCAGTTATGACGACGCCCTGACCGGCGTGACGTCGGCGTTGTACTCGCCCGGGTTGTGGGAGCAGATGACGAGCGGGCTCGCCGCGCTGCGCGACGGGGACCCGGCGGACGACTTGCTCGAGCTCGCCGACGACTATCTCGGCCGCGACAAAGACGGCCACTACGACAACTCGTCCGACGCGTTCAACGCGATCTCGTGCGTCGACAACGCGTTCCCCACCGACAAGCCGCCGTGGGTCGATTTCGACAAGCAGCGCCGACAAGTGTCACCGTGGGACAGCTACGGGCAGTTCACCGGGGACGCGCCCCGCGGCGTCTGCGCGTTCTGGCCGGTGCCGCCGACCAGCCGTCCGCACGCCATCTGGGCACCGGGCCTGCCGAAGGCCCTGGTGATCTCGACGACCCACGACCCCGCAACGCCGTACGAAGACGGTGTGCACCTCGCCGAGCAGTTGCAGGCCGCGCTGCTCATCGTCGAGGGCACCCAGCACACCGCCGCTTTCTACGGCGACGACTGCGTGGATTCCGTCGTCACGCGCTACCTGATCGACCTCGAACTGCCACCACAGGACGCAAGATGCTGACCCGTGGCTGCCGAATCCGTGCCGGATAGGTAACGTTTCGCTACCACGATGGGCACTGACGGGGCGGGAACGGCGGGGGGCATGCGACCATGATCGCCATGTTGCGGCGGACACGTTTGTGGTTGACGCCGTTCATCTTCCTGGCGACGTTCGTGGTCGTGCTGCCGACGGCTTGGGCTGCGCCCGATCCGGTCACCACGGAATCGACTGTAGAGCAACCGAATTGGGGAAGCTGCCAGCCGTGGCTGGGCGACATGGCCGAACTGCCGACCGCTCGCTGCGCCACCGTCTCGGTGCCGGTCGACTACAGCAGGCCCGACGGCGCGCAGGCGCAACTCGCGGTGATCAGGATTCCGGCCCGGGGTGAGCGGCTGGGTGCGCTGATGATCAACCCGGGCGGTCCGGGGCAGTCCGCGGTCGACGTCGTCGCGGGCATGGCATCGTCGTTCGGCGACAACGAGATAACGCAACACTTCGACCTCGTCGGCTTCGACCCGCGCGGCGTGGGCCATTCCACCCCTGAGCTGCGCTGCCGCACCGATGCCGAGTTCGACGCGTTCCGGCGCGAGCCGCTGGTCGACTACAGCCCGGCCGGGGTCGCGCACATCGAGGACCTCTACCGGCAGTTCGCCGCGCAATGCCTGAACCGGGTCGGCGCTGAATTCCTGGCCAACATCGGCACCGTGAACGTCGCCCGCGACATGGACGTCGTGCGCCAGGCGCTGGGCGAGGCGCAGATCAACTACGTCGGCTTCTCCTACGGCACCCAGCTCGGCACCGCGTACGCGCGAGCCTTCCCGCAGAACGTGCGCGCGATGGTGCTCGACGGCGCGATCGACCCAACGCTGTCCGCGGTGGAGAAGAACGTGCGCCAGATGGCCGGCTTCCAGCAGGCTTTCAACGATTTCGCCGCGGAATGCGCGACGATCCCGAACTGCGCGCTCGGCTCCGACCCCTCGAAGGCGAATGACCGGTTCCGCGCGTTGGTGGATCCGCTGGTGGCCAAGCCGGGACCCACGCTGGACCCGCGCGGGCTGTCCTATCAGGACGCCATCACCGGCACCGCCAACTCCCTGTACACCCCGCGCTACTGGGAGTTTTTGGCCAATGGCCTCGGCGCGCTGGCGCAGAACAGCGCGGCCGAAGAACTGCTGCTTCTGGCCGACGACTATCAGGGCCGAGACAAGTCCGGCCACTACTCCAACCTGCAGGACGCGTTCACCGCGATCCGCTGCGTCGACTACGTGACCCCCACCGACTCCGCGTCGTGGGTGGAAGCCGACCGTCGCATCCGCCAAGCCGCGCCGTTCATGAGCTACGGCCAGTTCACCGGGTTCGCACCGCGCGACGTCTGCGCGTTCTGGCCGGTGCCGCCGACCACCACCCCCTATGCGGCCACGTCGCCCGGGCCGAACAAGGTGGTCGTCGTGTCCACCACCCACGACCCCGCGACGCCGTACCAGTCAGGGGTCGATTTGGCGCGGCAGCTGTCCGCATCGTTGATCTCGTTCGAGGGCACGCAGCACACGGTCGTGTTCAAGGGTGTCGGATGTGTCGACAGCGCGGTGGTGAGCTATCTCGTCGACCTGAGCGCCCCCGGCGATCTGCACTGCTAGCGCCTGCGTAACACAGAGTTAACAGCCGCTGCCTACGCTGCCGTCATGGATCGGCAGAAGGAATTCGTGCTGCGCACGCTGGAAGAACGCGACATCCGGTTCGTCCGGCTGTGGTTTACCGACGTGCTCGGATACCTCAAGTCGGTCGCGATCGCGCCCGCCGAGTTGGAAGGCGCGTTCGAGGAAGGCATCGGCTTCGACGGCAGCGCGATCGAAGGCTTCGCCCGGGTCTCGGAGTCCGACTGCGTGGCGCGGCCCGACCCGTCGACGTTCCAGGTGCTGCCCTGGACCGCCAGCTCCGGCAAGCATCACTCGGCACGGATGTTCTGTGACATCACGATGCCGGACGGCTCGCCGTCCTGGGCCGACTCGCGGCACGTGCTGCGTCGTCAGCTGGCCAAGGCCAGCGACCTCGGATTCTCCTGCTACGTCCACCCCGAAATCGAGTTCTTCCTGCTGAAGAGTCTGGACGACGGCACACCGCCGACCCCTGTGGACACCGACGGCTACTTCGATCAGGCAGTACACGAGGCCGCCCCGAACTTCCGCCGCCACGTGATCGACGCGCTCGAGTCGATGGGCATATCGGTAGAGTTCAGCCACCACGAAGGCGCCCCCGGCCAGCAGGAGATCGACCTCCGCTACGCCGACGCGCTGTCGGTGGCCGACAACGTGATGACGTTCCGGTATCTGGTCAAGGAAGTCGCGATCAACGAAGGTGTGCGAGCGACGTTCATGCCGAAGCCTTTCGGCGAATACCCGGGCTCGGCGATGCACACTCACATGAGCTTGTTCGAGGGTGACGTGAATGCGTTCCACAGCCCCGACGACGTCCTGCAACTGTCCGGCGTCGCCAAGTCATTCATCGCCGGCATCCTCGAGCACGCATGTGAGATCAGTGCCGTGACGAACCAATGGGTGAACTCCTACAAGCGGCTCGTGGTCGGCGGTGAGGCGCCCACGGCAGCGTGCTGGGGCGCCGCCAACCGCTCGGCGCTGGTGCGGGTTCCGATGTACACGCCGCGCAAGACGTCCTCGCGCCGCGTCGAGGTGCGCAGTCCCGACTCGGCGTGCAATCCGTACCTCACCTTCGCGGTACTGCTCGCGGCCGGGCTGCGCGGGGTGGAGAAGGGTTACGCGCTGGGCCCGCAGGCCGAGGACAACGTCTGGAACCTCACACCCGAGGAACGCAGCGCGATGGGCTACAAAGAACTGCCCGGTAGCCTCGGCGTCGCATTGGCCGAGATGGAGAACTCCGAACTCGTCGCGGAAGCGTTGGGCGAGCATGTCTTTGACTTCTTTCTGCGGAACAAGCGCGCCGAGTGGGAGAACTACCGGCGCCAAGTCACGCCGTACGAGTTGAAGACGTACCTGTCGCTGTAACGTCGGGGCGTGGCCAAACCAGCGACCCAGCGGCCCAAGCTGCCGAGCCCCGGGCGGCTGGGACTGATCGAGGCCCCGGCACGGGCCGACCTCGTCCGGCTGGGCTGGACCACCGACGACTACGTGGAGCTGCTGTGGTCGCTCTCGCGCGCTCCCGACGCCGACGCCGCGCTGCGCACGATGGTCCGGCTGGCCGACGCGCTGCGCGACGGCTACCGCGAACTCAACGCCGCGCTGCTGACGGACCGTTCGCTGCGCGGCCGGCTGTTCGCGTTGCAGGGTTCGTCGCTGGCGTTCGGCGACCACCTGGTGGCCAACCCGCAGAGTTGGCACCTGCTGCAAGGCGGGGTGACTCTGCCGACGGCCGACGAGCTGCGGCGCGAGTTCCTTGACCTCCTCGCCGAAAGCCCCAGTGATGCAACGCTTCCCGCGCTGAGGGTGCTGTATCGCAACCGGCTGATGGTGCTCGCCGCGCTGGACGTGGCGCCGACCGTCGAAAACGAACCGGTGCTGCCGTTCGCGACCATCGGCGCGCACCTGTCCGACCTCGCCGACGCCGCCCTCTGTGCGGCGTTGGAGGTGGCGATGACGCGGGTCTGCCGAGAGGTCAGCCGGCCGCGGCTTGCCGTCATCGCTATGGGCAAATGCGGTGCGCGCGAACTGAATTACGTCAGCGACGTCGACGTCATCTTCGTCGGCGACAAGGCCGACCCGCTCGAGACGCGGGTGGCCGGGGAGATGATGCGGCTGGCGTCGGAGACGTTCTTCGAGGTCGACGGCGGCCTGCGGCCGGAGGGGAAGGCGGGGGCGCTGGTACGCACGCTGGACTCGCATGTCACCTACTACAAGCGGTGGGCCAAGACGTGGGAGTTTCAGGCCCTGCTGAAGGCAAGGCCCGCTGTCGGTGACGACGAACTCGGCCGCCAGTACATCGACGCGCTGATGCCGATGGTGTGGACCGCGTCTGAGCGGGAGGACTTCGTGGCCGAGGTGCAGGCCATGCGTCGGCGCGTCGAGGAACTCGTGCCCGCCGACGTCCGGGACCGGGAGATCAAGCTCGGCACCGGCGGACTGCGTGACGTCGAATTCGCGGTCCAGTTGCTGCAACTCGTGCACGGCCGCACCGACGAGAGCCTGCACGTGTCCTCGACCGTCGATGCGCTGGCCGCGCTCGGCGCCGGCGGCTACGTCGGGCGCGACGACGCCGCGAACCTGACCGCGTCCTACGAGTTCCTGCGGCTGCTCGAGCATCGGCTGCAGCTGCAGCGGCTCAAGCGCACGCACATGCTGCCCAGGTTCGACGACGACGAGGCGATGCGCTGGCTCGCACGCGCCGCGCATGTCCGCCCCGACGGCCGCCACGACGCCCTCGGTGTGCTGCGAGAAGAACTGAAGCGGCAGAACATGCGGGTGCTGCGGCTGCACGCGAAACTGTTCTATCAGCCGCTGCTCGAGTCCGTCGGCCCAGGCCTCGAGCTGGGCCTCAGCCCCGAGGCTGCCGAGCGGCAGATCGCGGCGCTCGGCTATCAGGCGCCGCAGAACGCGCTGACCCACCTGGCCGCGTTGACCAGTGCGAGCGGCCGGCGCGGGCGCGTGCAGTCGGTGCTGCTGCCGACGCTGCTCGACTGGCTCTCGGGCACCCCCGATCCCGACAGCGGGCTGCTGGCCTACCGCAAGCTGTCCGACGCGCTGGCCGACCAGCGCTGGTTTTTGGCGACCCTGCGCGACGAGGGGGCGGTGGCGAAACGGTTGATGCACGTCCTGGGTACCTCGGCGTACGTGCCGGAACTGCTGCTGCGCGCGCCGGAGGTGATCCAGTCCTACGCCGACGGGCCGGCCGGCCCGAAGCTTTTCGACGTCGAGCCCGAGCAGGTGGCGCGCTCGTTGCTGGCGGCGGCGTCGCGGCACGACGACCCGGTGAAGGCGATCGCGGCTGCCCGCAGCCTGCGCCGGCGTGAGCTGGCCCGGATCGCGTCGGCCGACCTGCTCGGGCTGCTCGACGTGCGCGCGGTGTGCGAGGCGCTGACGTCGGTGTGGGTGGCGGTGTTGCAGTCGGCGCTGGACGCGGTGATTCGGTTCAACACCCCTGACGACGGGCAGGCGCCGGCCCGGTTCGCGGTGATCGGGATGGGCCGCCTCGGCGGCCACGAACTCGGCTACGGGTCCGACGCGGACGTCATGTTCGTCTGTGAACCCGTCGAGGGTGCCGACGAGTCCGCGGCCGTGCGGTGGTCGACGACGATCGCTGAGCAGGTTCGGGCACTTCTGGGTACGCCGAGCATCGACCCGCCGCTGGAGGTCGACGCGAACCTGCGCCCGGAGGGACGCAGCGGCCCATTGGTGCGCACGCTGAACTCGTACGCCGCGTACTACGCGCAGTGGGCGCAGCCGTGGGAGGTCCAGGCGCTGCTGCGGGCGCACTGCGTGGCCGGCGACGACGACCTGGGGCATCGGTTCCTAGTGATGGCCGACAAGACGCGATACCCACCGGGCGGCATGACCGCCAAAGCGGTACAAGAGATTCGGCGCATCAAGGCGCGGGTGGACGCCGAGCGGCTGCCTCGCGGGGCCGACCCAAACACGCACACCAAGCTCGGCCGCGGGGGTCTGGCCGACGTGGAGTGGACGGTGCAGTTGCTTCAGCTTCGCCACGGGCACAAGGTGTCTGCGCTACACAACACGTCAACGCTGGAGACGTTGGACGCGATCGGCGCGGCGGAGCTGATCCCCGAAAGCGACGTGGATCTGCTGCGGGAGGCCTGGCTGACGGCCACCCGGGCGCGCAACGCATTGGTGCTGGTGCGCGGCAAGCCCAGCGACCAGCTGCCCGGACCGGGGCGGCTGCTCAACGCCGTCGCCGTGGCCGCCGGCTGGCCCACCCCGGACGGCAGCGAGTTCCTGGACCACTACCTGCGCGTCACCCGTCGGGCAAAAGCTGTGGTGCGCAGAGTCTTTGGGGGTTAATCGCGCCGACGGAAGCGGCTTAGCAACCCGGGCCGCACCCCGGGCCGTCCGGTGCGGCTTCCCACCGGTGCGGCCGTGCCGGTTACCACGCGTCGGCGCCGGTTGGCGTCGATGGCGTAGGGGCCCGGCCCGATGAACAGAATCAGTAGAAACGAGAAGCAGAACAGGATCGCCAGCTCCCCGTTGTTTCCCCCCAGCTCTCCGGCGAAGGGCCAGAACCGCTTTGGGCCGTCGTTGAACGGCCAGTGCTGCCAGAAATAGGCGACCGCCATCGTGCCGGAGGCCAGGAATGCCGCTGGGCGCGTGAAGAATCCGACCAACACCAGCAGTCCGGTGACGAACTCGATCAGGCCGACCCACCAGAATGGCCAATTCCATGCCGGCATTTTCATGTTGAGCGGCCAACCGAACAGGATCATCGACCCGTGCAGTGCGAACAGCAGGCCGACCACGATTCGAAAGACGCTGATGACCCTGGGGGAGTGGACGTTGAGCCTGGCATCGAGATTCGGTGACGTCATGGGCCGACCTTACTCAAGTTCGAGCAAGACGGTCACCGGTCCGTCGTTGACCAGTTCGACCTGCATGTGTGCACCGAACACTCCGGTCGCCACGGTAGCGCCGAGGCGGCAAAGCGCGTCGGCGAATTCGGTGACCAACGGCTCGGCGGTAGCACGCGCGGCCGCGGCGTTCCAGGACGGCCGACGCCCCTTGTCTGTGTTGGCGTACAGCGTGAACTGGCTGACCACCAGAATCGGTGCGCACACGTCGGCGGCCGAGCGTTCGTCATCGAGAATCCGCAGCTGCCAGAGCTTTTCGGCCAGCCGCTGCGCGGTCTGCGCCGTGTCGCTGTGCCTAACCCCGACGAGCGCGACCAGACCCTGGCCGTGCGGGTCTATCGCGCCGACCACTTCTCCATCGACCGACACGCGCGCAGACGTCACGCGCTGGACGAGAATCCGCATGACGCCCGAGCGTCAGCCGGACGTGTGCACGATCAACACGTCGATATCGGCTCGGCTGGCCACGCTGCCGGGTACCGAGAACACGCGGCCGAGGATCGCCGACCGCGCATCGAGTCCCACATTGCCGACAACCAGCAGGTCGGCGTTCGCCTCGTCGGCGACGTCGACAAGTGCGTGCACCGGACCGGCCTCGATCGCCCGTTCGTCGACGTCCTTGGCGCCGGCGGCGGTCGCCCGCGCGCGGGCCTCACGCAGAATCGAGTAGATCGGTGCTTTGCCGTGCAGCTTATAGCCCTCGTCCCGGAGAATGTCCTCTGCGCGCGGGTCTTCCTTCTGCGGGAAGTACCCCGTCACGATCATCAGCTTCGCGTTGCACTCCGCGGCGATCTCGCTTGCGCGGTCGACCGCACGCAGCGACGACTCCGAGCCGTCAGTGCCGACCACAACCGTTCGATAGGCGCTCATAGGCCGTGACACTACGTCACGCCCGTCCACTTACACGTCGAAGTACAGCGCGAACTCGTACGGATGCGGGCGGATCTGCACCGGCTCGATCTCGTTTTCCCGCTTGTAGGAGATCCACGTCTCGATCAGATCGGGAGTGAAGACGCCACCCTCCGTAAGGTACTCGTGGTCGTCCTCCAGCCGGTCGATGACGGCGGACAGTGACGTCGGCGCCTGCGGGATGTTCGCGGCCTCTTCCGGCGGCAGCTCGTAGAGATCCTTGTCGACCGGGGCGTTCGGCTCGATCTTGTTCTTGATGCCATCGAGCCCGGCCATCATCATCGCCGAAAAAGCGAAGTACGGGTTGCCCGAGCTGTCGGGGCAGCGGAACTCGAGTCGCTTGGCCTTGGGGTTGTTGCCCGTGATCGGGATGCGCACACATGCTGACCGGTTGCGTTGGCTGTAGACGAGATTGATCGGCGCCTCGTAGCCGGGCACCAGCCGCTTGTAGGAGTTGACCGTCGGGTTGGTGAATGCCAACAGTGACGGCGCATGGTGCAGGATGCCGCCGATGTAGTGACGTGCGGTGTCGGAGAGGCCGGCGTAGCCCGATTCGTCGTAGAACAGCGGCTCGCCGTCCTTCCACAACGACTGGTGCGTATGCATGCCCGAGCCGTTGTCACCGAAGAGCGGCTTCGGCATGAACGTGACCGTCTTGCCGTGCTGCCATGCCGTGTTCTTGACGATGTACTTGTAAAGCTGCATGTCGTCGGCCGCGTGCAGCAGCGTGTTGAACTTGTAGTTGATTTCCGCCTGGCCGCCGCTGCCGACCTCGTGGTGGCTCTTCTCCAGGACGAAACCGGCGTTGATCAGGTTCGTGGTCATCGCGTCACGCAGGTCCACGTATTGGTCGTTGGGCGCGACCGGAAAGTAGCCGCCCTTATGACGCACCTTATAGCCGCGGTTAGGACTGCCGTCGGACTCGGTGGACTCGCCGGTATTCCACCAGCCGGAGATCGCGTCGACCTCGTAGAAGGAGCCATTGGCGCGGGATACATCGAACGCGACGGAGTCGAAGATGTAGAACTCGGCCTCCGCGCCGAAGAACGCGGTGTCGGCGATACCGGTGCTCTTCAGGTAATTCTCCGCCTTACGAGCCACGTTACGAGGGTCACGCGAGTAGGGCTCCAGCGTGAACGGATCATGCACGAAGAAATTGAGGTTCAGCGTCTTGGCGGCGCGGAACGGGTCGATCTTGGCAGTCCCTGGGTCGGGCAGCAGCAACATGTCAGATTCGTGGATGGATTGGAAACCACGAATCGACGAGCCGTCAAATGCGAGCCCGTCCTCGAACACTGTCTGGTCGAAGGACGATGCCGGAACGGTGAAGTGCTGGACGATGCCGGGCAAGTCGCAGAACCGGACGTCGACGTACTCGACCTCCTCGTCGGCGATCAGCTTGATGACGTCATCGGGTGTCATATCTGCCACTGTTGGAGGTCTCCTTCTGTCTACCTAACCCGCGGACTGACGCTAGGGAGCCGATGTTGCACGCCCGTCAACCGGATGTTGCGCCGACGTTACGCAATGGGGGTCTTTATCCTGGGCGCATGGCTGTCGCCGGTTCGGGTCATGCAGGAGAAAGCCTGGGGTTACCGGCCAGCGGTTCGCGCTCGCTCGCACCCTTCGGCCGCAGGCTGCTCGCGCTGCTGGTCGACTGGCTCATCGCGTACGGCCTGGCGGCACTCGGCATGTCCTTTGGCTGGTGGACCACGGCCACGTTGTCCACGGCCGTGCTCGTCGTCTGGTTCGTCATCGGCGTGGTGGCGGTGCGGCTGTTCGGCTTCACTCCCGGCCAGTTCGCGCTCGGCCTGACGGTGATCTCGGTCGACGACCGGTTACATGTCGGGCTCGGCCGCGCGGCGGTACGCGGGCTGCTGATCGCGCTGGTGGTTCCGCCCCTGTTCGTCGACTCCGACGGCCGCGGGCTGCAGGACCGACTCACCAGCACGGCAGTCGTCCGGCGTTGATGCCCACCCTCGAGTGTCGGCTTGATCCACGCAGAACGAGATTTCGCGTGAATCAACTCAACGCTCGGCGCTAGCGGCGGCGGACCGTGCGCTGCACGCCGCGCATCTTGGCCTGTGCGGGCATCGGGCCCTTGGGCATCTGCGCCATGCCGCTGCGGGCGCCGAGCGCGGCCATCCGCGACTCCAGCGAGTCCATCTGTTTGGTGGTGATATTGGCGGGCAGCTTGTTGAGGTGACGTTCCAGCTTGCCGAGCGGGACTTGCCCGTCGCCGTTGCCGACGATCACGTCGTAGATCGGGACGTCGCCGATCAATCTGGCGGTGCGCTTCTTCTCTTGCGCAAGAAGCGGTTTCACGCGGTTGGGCGATCCCTCCGCGACGAAGATCACACCCGGCCGACCGATCACCCGGTGCACGGCGTCGAAGTGCCCGGTGGCGGCCACCCCGGGCGTCACGCGCCACTTGCCGCGCATGTTGTCCAGGGCCCAGGCCGCAGCGCCGGTCTGCCCCTCGGCCTTGCTGTACACCGACTTCTGTGCGCGCCGGCCGAAGATCGCGAACGCCACCAGCGCGCCCAGCACGACGCCCAGCGGGATCAGCGTCAGCCCCGCAATGCCGCCCGTCCACAGGCCAACGGCCACCGACGCGCCGACGATCAGCACGAACGCGCCGATCATGTATGGCAGCAGTCGTTTGTCTTCCTTGCGCTGGAGTTTGAAGGCCTGCCACAGCTGGCTGCGGCGCTCCTTCGACGCCGCCTTGCGAGCTGCCTTCGCCTCGGCCTTGGCGGCTTTGATTGCGGCGGGATCGCGGGTTTTGGCCATGCCGCCAAGAATACGGGTCGAGCCCTAGGCCCGAGCCCGGCCCGTGATCGCCTGCTCGTAGAGCCGCCCCGCCCGGTACGACGAGCGCACCAACGGCCCGGCCAGCACACCCGCGAACCCCAGCCCCTGCGCGAAGTCGGCCAGCTCGACGAACTCGTCGGGATGCACCCATCGCTGCACCGGGTGGTGACGCACCGAGGGCCGCAGGTACTGCGTGATCGTGACGATGTCGCAGCCGGCGTCGTGTAGGTCGGCAAGCGCGGCGCGCACCTCGTCGGTGGTTTCGCCCATCCCGAGGATCAGGTTGCTCTTAGTCACCAGGCCGTCGGCGCGCGCGGCGGTCAGCACGTCGAGGCTTCGCTGGTACCGGAACGCCGGTCGGATGCTCTTGAAGATCCGCGGCACAGTTTCGACGTTGTGCGCCAACACTTCTGGACGCGCGTCGAACACCTGCTGCAGCAGCTGCGGATCCCCGTTGAAGTCCGGGATCAGAAGCTCCACGCCGGTGTCGGGGTTCAACTGCTTGATCTGGCGTACGGTCTCGGCGTAGAGCCACGCCCCGCCGTCGGGCAGGTCGTCGCGGGCGACGCCGGTGACCGTCGAATAGCGCAGCCCCATTGCCGCGACGCTTTCGGCGACCCGTCTCGGCTCGTCGCGGTCCAGCTCGGCCGGCTTGCCGGTGTCGATCTGGCAGAAGTCGCAGCGACGGGTGCACTGTTCGCCACCGATCAGAAACGTCGCCTCGCGGTCCTCCCAGCATTCGTAGATGTTCGGGCAGCCCGCTTCCTCGCAGACCGTGTGCAGCCCTTCCCGCCGCACCAGGTCTTTGAGCTGTGTGTACTCCGGGCCCATCCTGGCGCGTGTCCTGATCCACGGCGGCTTGCGCTCGATCGGCGTCTGCGCGTTGCGCACCTCCAGACGCAGCAGCTTCCGTGGGGCGCTCATGACGTCGATGCTAGTGCGAGGCGACCGTCGAGCGCGGCGCCCACGGCTTCTGCGACCCGGGCGCGCACATCGCCGACGGTGACGCGGCGGCCGAGCTCGGCGCTGATCGACGTGACGCCCGCGTCGGTGATGCCGCACGGCACGATCGCCCCGAACGCCGCCAGGTCGCAGTCGCAATTCAGCGCGAACCCGTGCAGCGTCGTCGCGCGCTGCACCCGCACGCCGATCGCGGCGACCTTGCGGTCGGGCGAGTAGGGGTACCTCCCGCCTGCGGGGGACAGCCACACCCCGGATCGCCCGGAGACGCGGCCGACGGCCAGGCCGAGTTCCAGGCATACGGCGATCAGCGAGTCCTCAAGGCGCCGCACGTATTTCACGACGTCGATGGGATCCGCCAGCCCGATGATCGGGTAGCCGACCAGCTGGCCGGGACCGTGCCAGGTGATCTTGCCGCCGCGGTCGGTATCGACGACGGGCGTGTCGGAAGCAGTCGGGTCCGGACGTTCGTGCGGCTGCGTGCGCCTGCCCGCCGTGTAGACCGACGGGTGTTCGAGCAGCAGCAGCGTGTCCGGGCCGCCGGCAACCCGGGCCACGGCGAGGTCGCGCTGCAGTTGCCACGCCTCGTCATAGCCGACGGTTCCGAGCTGTCGCACCTGTATCGGCGCGGTGTCGGCCCGGATGGATCGCATATCCCGACGGTACCCGGGTATACGCGGCCCGTGCCTGGTTGGCTGGAAGCGGGTTGGTGGGGTCTGGTGGCGGGCGGCGCGCTCGTGATCGGCGCCGCTGTCGCGTGGTTCGTCCGGGTGCCCGAGCCGGATCGTGGCCTCGGTCATGGCGTTCGGCGCCGGCGTGCTGATTTCCGCGCTGGCGTTCGACCTCGTCGACGAAGCGGAGCGGACCGGCGGCATCGTGGCCACCGTCGTCGGATTCCTTTCCGGAGCACTCGTTTATGTCGCAGCGAACGAGTACTTGAACCGCCGCGGCGCCCGGCACCGCAAGCGATCGGGCGATCAGCAGACCTCGGAGTCCGAATCGCAGGGCAGCGGTGCGGCCATCGCGGTCGGCGCGCTGCTCGACGGGATTCCCGAGTCGGTGGTGTTGGGCATCTCACTGCTCGGCAATGGCCGTGTGGGTGTGGCGGTGCTGGCCGCGGTCTTCATCTCCAACGTGCCCGAGGGGCTGTCCAGCGCAGCCGGCATGAAGCGCGCCGGCCGCGGCTCCGCCTATGTATTTGGCGTGTGGGGCGGGATTGCCCTGGTGACCAGCGTGGCAGCGATGGTGGGCTATCTGACCCTCGACGGCGCGTCGCCGGCGCTGATCGCGGTGATCACCGCCGTTGCCGCCGGTGCGATCCTGGCGATGATCGCCGACACGATGCTGCCCGAGGCGTTCGAACAGACGCATCTGCTCACCGGCCTGATCACCACTGTTGGCTTCCTCGCAGCGTTCGCGGTCGAGCGACTGCAGTGATCACTCGTCGCGGGAGATCGCATACGACAGCGCTTCGCCAATCGTGTTGTGGTGGAACGCAAAACCCGCGCGCTCCAGCGCGGCCGGGATCGCGCGCTGGCCGGCGAGCAGGCCCTCGTCGGCGAACTCCCCGATGACCCGGCGCAGCACGAACGCCGGCAGCGGGAGGGGGGTCGGCCGGTTGACGGCGCGGCCCAGAGCGGCGGTGAACTCCGCGTTGGTGACGGGGGCGGGTCCGGTCAGGTTCACCGGGCCCGACAGCTCGTGAGACATCACGAACAGCAGCGCGCGCACCTCGTCTTCGAGGCTGATCCACGGCATGTACTGCCGGCCGTTGCCCAGCCGCGCACCCAGGCCCAGCGAGAAGATCGGGCGCAGTCGGCTCAGCAGGCCGCCGCTGGGGGAGAGCACCAGGCCCGTCCTGACCAGCGCCACGCGGACGCCGGCGGCCTGCGCGGGCAGGGTCGCCGCTTCCCAGTCCGCACACAGCTGAGCCAGGAAACCCTCTCCCGCAGAAGCGGTTTCGTCGACCACGCGGTCGCCGGTGTTGCCGTAGTAGCCCACCGCGCTGGCGTTGACCAGAACCGGGACCCCAGCCTGGGCCACGGCCGTCGAGATCACTTCGGTGGGCGCGAGCCGGCTGTCGCGCAGCTGCTGTTTGTAGGCGCCGGACCAGCGCTTGTCGCCGACGCCCGCACCGCAGAGGTTCACCACCACGTCCACCCCGCGTAGCGCGTCGGGGTCGAACCCGCCGGTCTGCGGGTTCCAGTGCAGCTCGTCGGCGTTGGACGGGGCGCGGCGCACGATGCGCACTACCCGGTTGTCGGATGCGCGCAGAGCGCTGACAAGCGCCGAGCCGATCAGGCCTGACGACCCTGCGATCGCGATCAATGCATCTGCCACGTGTCTACAGTCCTAGGTCGGCCTCGAAAGCTCCTTCTTCCAACCGCCGCTTGATCGTGGTCAGGAATCGGCCGGCGTCGGCCCCGTCGATCAGCCGGTGGTCGTAGGTCAACGGCAGATAGGACACGGAGCGGATACCGATCGACTCGTTGCCGAGTTCGTCGACGATCACACGCGGCCGTTTGACGATAGCGCCCGTGCCCAGCATCGCGGCCTGCGGCGGCACCAGTATCGGCGTGTCGAACAGTGCGCCCTGGCTGCCGATGTTGGTGATCGTGAACGTGCCGCCGGACAGTTCGTCGGGCTTGAGGTCGTTGGAGCGCGCCCGCGCCGCGATGTCGGCGATCGCGCGGGCTAGCCCGGCCAGCGACAGGTCGCCGGCGTTGTGGATCACCGGCGACAGCAGGCCCTGCTCGGTATCCACCGCGATGCCCAGATGTTCGGCGTCGTAGTAGGTGATCTCCTTGGTTTCCTCGTTGTAGCTGGCGTTGATGTTCGGGTGCACCTTCAGCGCGTCGATCACCGCTCGGGCGATGAACGGCAGGAACGTCAGGTTGACGCCCTCGCGTTCGGCGAAGTCCCTTTTCGCCCGCGCCCGCAACGCCACTACCTTGGTCATGTCGACCTCGTGGGTTTGCGTGAGTTGTGCTGTGGCCTGCAAAGATTCGCGGGTCTTCTTCGCGGTGAGCGCACGGATGCGGCTCGCCTTCTGCGTGGTGCCGCGCAGGTGAGCCAGCGCCGGGGCCGGCTCCGCCGCGGGCTCTTTGACCGGCGCCTGCTTGGGCTGGGCGACTGGTTCCTTGGCCGGTGCCTTGGCCTGTTCGGCCGCCGCCAGCACGTCCTGCTTGCGAATCCGCCCGCCGACGCCGGTGCCCTTGACGTTCGACAGGTCGACCTTGTTCTCGGATGCCAGCTTGCGCACCAGCGGTGTGACGTACGGGGTGCCGTCACCGTCTGACGACGCCGCCGCGGGCGCAAGTTCCTTCTCGGGCTTTGGCTCGGGCTTCCGCTCTTCCTTGGGCTCTTCTTTCGGCTCCGGCTTGGGCTCCTCTTTGGCTTGGGGTTCGGGTTGGGGTTCGGGCTCCTTCTTCTCGGGCTCCGGCTTCTTCGGGGCTTCCTCGCCCGAGGGCTCGCCTATCTTGGCCAGCTCGCCGCCCACCGCGACGGTGTCGTCTTCCTCGGCGGTGATCGACAGCAGGGTCCCGGACACCGGCGACGGAATCTCGGTGTCGACCTTGTCGGTGGACACCTCCAGCAGCGGCTCGTCGGCCTGCACATTGTCGCCGACCTTCTTCAGCCACCGGGTGACCGTGCCCTCGGTGACGGACTCGCCAAGTTCGGGCATCGTCACCGACGTCGCTTCGCCGCCTCCCGCCGGAGCGGCCGGCTTGGGTTCCGGCTCAGGCTCAGGCTCGGACTCTCCGGACTCCTCGGTCTCCTCGGCGGCCGGCTCAGGCTGCGCGCTGGGCTCTTCGGCCGGCTTCTCCTCCTCCGCGGCACTCTTTCCGCCCCCCTCGTCGCCGCCCGCCTCGCCGTCGTCGCTGGCTGTCTGCTCTTCGCCTGACGGCTCATCGCCGATGACGGCCAGCTCACCGCCGACCTCCACGGTGTCGTCTTCTTGCGCGACGATCTTCTTCAGTACACCGGAAGCAGGCGACGGGATTTCGGTGTCGACCTTGTCGGTGGACACTTCGAGCAGCGGCTCGTCGCGCTCCACCGTGTCGCCCTCTTGCTTGAGCCAACGGGTCACGGTGCCTTCGGTCACGCTCTCACCGAGTGCGGGCATCTGCACGGAGAAGGCCATGTCTGTTGACTCCTCGAGCTCAGTCGTACGGGTCGACCTCTGGCTTACCACATTCATCTTTCCCCACACCCCGCCGTGGCACTATCGAGGACGAGGACAGAAGAGGTGTCTCGTTGGGTTTGTTCGACAGGTTCCGCCGTACTCGACGCCACGGCGCGTCCGACATCGACGCTGGTGCCGATCAGCGTTACCTGCACGACTGGGCGAGCGCACGCACTGGGGTGGAGGCGTTCGTCGAGCCGCAGACGACCGTGACGGATGTGACCGTCGTGCTGGTGGCAGGCGACGGCGAGTGGACCCGGCGACAGGTCGGCGGCGCCTCCGGTGCGCGCCGGCTCGGTGAGCAGTTGGGCATCCCGGTGTACGACGTAGAGCGGGTGGGCTATCCGCAGCGGATGCGCGACTACGACGCACGCCGTCGCATCGAGCAGCGTCGCGCTGCCGAGGAGGGCTGACCCTCTACGATCGCCACCTATGCGATTCGTCAGCAACGGTGATGTACGGATCGCCGTTTACGAGCAGGGAAATCCGGACGGCCCGACGGTGGTGATGGTGCACGGCTGGCCCGACTCGCACTTGCTGTGGGACGGCGTGGCTCCGCTGCTGGCCGAGCGCTTCCGGGTGATCACCTACGACAACCGCGGGTTCGGGCCATCGTCGTCGCCGAAGTCCTACCGCGAATACACGATGGCGCACCTGGCCGACGACTTCGCGGCGGTCGTCGATGACATCAGCCCGAACCAGCCGGTGCACGTGATCGGGCACGACTGGGGCTCGGTCGCGGTGTGGGAGTACCTGGCCCGTCCGGATGCGAGCACGCGCGTCGCATCGTTCACGTCGGTGTCCGGTCCCAGCCTCGACCACCTGGTGGCGTGGATCTTCGACAATCTCAAGCGCCCGTACCGGCTGAAGCGGTTGGCGCACACGCTGGTTCAGCTGCTGTCGCTGAGCTACATGGCGGTGTTCTCGATCCCGCTGCTGACACCGGCGGTGGTGCGCGCGGTCGTGACACCACGGCGGATCCGGCGGATGCTGTCGCTGATCGCCGGCATCCCGGTCGCGCAGATCCACCACTCCGACGGTGTGTCGCGCGACGCGGCGAACGGGCTGAAGGTCTACCGCGCCAACTACTTTCGCTCATTCACCGGCCGCGTGCGGCGCGACCACCACGTCGACGTGCCGGTGCAGTTGATCGTCAACACCAAAGACCCGTTCGTGCGGACCTACAGCTACGACGACGAATCGCGCTGGGTGTCGCGGCTGTGGCGCCGCGACGTCGACGCCGGGCACTGGTCACCGTTCTCCCACCCACAGGTGCTGGCCACGTCGGTGGCCGAATTGGCCGACGTCGTCGCGGGAGGCGCACCGTCGCGGGCGATGCGCCGCGCCGAAGTCGGGCGGCCGTACGAGCCGTTCAGCGACACACTGGTGTCGGTGACGGGCGCGGGCAGCGGCATCGGCCGCGCGACCGCGCTCGAGTTCGGACGGCTGGGGGCCGAGGTGGTGGTCAGCGACATCGATCTGGCCAGTGCCCTGCGGACCGCGAAAGAGATTGCGACACAGGGGGGTATCGCGCACGCGTACAGGCTGGACGTCTCCGACGCGCAGGGTGTCGATGCGTTCGCCGAGGAGGTGTGCGCCGAGCACGGCGTACCCGACATCGTGGTCAACAACGCCGGCGTCGGGCAGGCCGGCCGGTTCCTGGACACCCCGCCCGACGAGTGGGACCGGGTGCTCGACATCAACCTCGGCGGCGTCGTCAACTGCTGCCGGACGTTCTCCCGTCGCCTGGTCGAGCGGGGCAGTGGCGGGCACATCGTCAACGTGGCGTCGGCGGCCGCGTTCGCTCCGCTACAGTCACTGAACGCGTACTGCACCAGCAAGGCGGCGGTGTACATGTTCTCCGACTGTCTGCGGGCCGAATTGGACACTGCCGGAATCGGTTTGACCACAGTGTGCCCCGGACCGGTGAACACCAACATCGTCAGCACCGCGCGGTTCGACGCGCCGCCGGGCAGGGCGTTGGCGGTGTCGGGACGGCGCTCACAGTGGGAGAAGTTCTTCGCCGCGCGCCGCTACGGCCCCGAGAAGGCGGCCAAGGCGATCGTGTCGGCGGTGCTTAAGAACAAGCCGATCCGGCCCGTCACCCCGGAGGCCTACCTGCTGTACGGCACCTCGCGGCTGGCGCCGCTGGCGTTGCGCAGCACCGCGCGCGGCCAGGTGATCTGACCGGCGCTAACCGTTCCGGGCGATGTCCTCGAGCACCGCGAACATCGTGCGCGTCGGCACTCCGGTGCCGCCCTTGCCGGTATAGCCCCACGGGCCGCCGGTGTTGTACGCCGGCCCGGCGATGTCGATGTGCGCCCATGCCACGCCGTCGGCGACGAACTCGCGCAGAAACGTTCCGGCGACCAGCATTCCGGCGTACCGCGCGCCGCTGACGTTAGCCAGATCGGCGACCTGGG
>JBLNEK010000295.1:0-32698 GCA_050262635.1 Candidatus Sericytochromatia bacterium
GCGTGTCAGTAGCGGCCGCTGGGCCAGGTCCCACACCAGCATCTTGTGGTAGGCCGCGACGGCCGGATGTTGCGGGTTCTTTATCCCGACAGCGCATTTCAGCCACCAAAACGGAGAGTGCAGACCGTGGGCGTGGTGCGTGTGGACGAGAGTCAGCCCGGCGGCGAGGAACTTCGCACGCAGCTCGCTGGCCCGATAGATCCGGACATGACCGCCCTCGTTGCTGTGGTAGTCGTCCGAGAGCCACCAGCACACCCGCTCGGGAAACCACCGCGGCACCGAAACCGCCAACATCCCACCGGGTTTCACCACCCGGATCAGTTCGGAGATCGCCGCCTGGTCATCGGGGATGTGCTCCAGAATCTCCGAGGCGATCACGCAGTCGAAACTCCCGTCCGCGTAAGGCAACGCCAGCGCGTCGCCGACCACCGCTGTGGCGGTAGCGGATTCAGGCGCCTCACCGCCTTCTGCCATCGCGTCCAGAATGGTTTGAACGTCCTGCACTTCGGCCGCTTTCTGATCGAATGCCACAACGTCGGCCCCGCGGCGGTAGGCCTCGAATGCGTGCCGGCCCGCGCCGCAGCCAACGTCGATGACCTTCGTCGAGGGACCGATCCCCAGGCGGTCGAAATCCACCGTCAGCATTGTTTGTTTCCTTCGCCAGCGACCCGCGCGATAGCGCGTTCGTACACCCTGACCGTCTGTGCGGCCACCGACTCCCAACTGAACACGTCCAATGCCCGCTTCCGACCGGCGTCACCGAGACGACGGCGCTTCTCCGGCGAGTCGAGCAGATCGCCCAGCGCACGGGTCAATTCACCGGCGTCGCCGGGAGTCACCAACTCGGCGCACGCGCCGTCGGTGCCCAGAACCTCGGGTAACGCACCGACACGGCTGGCGACGACGGGCGTGCCGCTGGCCATCGCTTCCACCGCAGGCAGCGAAAACCCTTCGTAGAGCGAAGGGATGCAGGCGACTTCGGCAGAAGCGAACAATTCGGCCAGCTCGTCGTCGGGCAGCCCGCTCTTGACTCGCACGATGTCCGAAATCCCCAGCTCCGCAATGAGTTTGTGCGTCGGGCCGTTAGGCTCCACCTTGGCCACCAGCGCAAGTTCGAGGTCGCGTTCTGCGCGCAGCCTGGCCACCGCGTGCAGCAGGGTGGCGACACCCTTGAGCGGGATGTCGGCGCTCGCGATCGCGATGATCCGCCCGGGCAGGCGCGGCCGGGGCGACGGCTTGAACAGTCGGGTGTTCACTCCCAGCGGGACGACGTGCAACTGCTCGGCAGACACCCCGAAGTCGGCGGCGATGTCGTCCGCCGACGACGAGGACACGGTCAACAGCTCCGGAATCTGCCGAGAAACCGTCTGCTGCATCTTCAGGAAGCCATACCACCTGTGCACCAATGGTTTTCGCCACAATCGCGCAGCCGCAAGGTCGAGCACGCGATCGCGGGTGATCGGATGGTGGACAGTCGCGACAACCGGCAGGCCCGCTGCGGCAATCTTGAGCAGTCCGGTGCCGAGGCTTTGGTTGTCGTGGACCACGTCGAAGTCGCCAACCCGCCCGGCGAGCAACCGCGCGGCGCGCAGGCTGAACGTGCGTGGCTCCGGAAATCCCGCCGACCACATTGTGAGAAGCTCCAGCAGGTCGATGCTGGTCCGGATCTCGCTGGGCCACGGCACCCGGAAGGGGTCCGGCTCGCGGTACAGGTCCAGGCTCGGCACCGCGGTGAAGCGAACCCGCGGATCCAGAATCTCCGGGTAGGGCTGGCCCGAGAACACTTCCACCTCGTGGCCGAGCTCGACCAAGCCGTGGCTGAGATGTCGGACGTAGACGCCCTGTCCGCCGCAATGGGTCTTACTGCGGTACGACAACAACGCGATCCGCATGCTCACCTCTTCCGCCAATGGTTGCTGGCGCCCCTTCAGCGCGCTGCGCCGCCGAAAATGAATCTGCCATACGAGGTGCGGGGATCTGGCCGGGGGCTATGGCTGAAGGTTATGGCTATGGCCACCTGCGGGCCTGGTGGCGACTCGGTCAATGCGACGCGAACCCGGCGCCGGCCACGGACGCTGCCATGCGAGACTCGGACGGTAGCTGGACATGTGTCCGGACTATAGTTCGACCACCATATGGCCGCAACGCGGGGCGGAGGCAGCGGTGAGACAAGAACGCCTGCTCACGCAGCGCGCCGCGGTGGTGGTGGGCGGCACCAGAGGCATCGGCCGGGCAGTCGCCGAGCTGCTGGCGGAGTGCGGAGCCGGCGTGGTGGTGAACGGGCGCGACCCCGAAGCCGCCGGGGAAACGGCAGCGGCTATCACGCGGGCGGGCGGGCGCGCCGTCGCCCATGCGGGCTCTCCCGCCGAGGAGGCCGTCGCCGACGCCGTGATCCAGACATGCGTGGACACCTTCGGCAGACTCGACATCCTGGTGAACTGCGCGGGCATCGCCGGACGCCACGGCGCCTCGGTCCTGGACACCACGACCGCCGAGTTCGCCGATTTCCTCGACGCGCATCTATGGACCGTGTTCCAGACCTGTCGCGCCGCCGCGCCCAGGATGGCCCGGCAGCACAGCGGCGCGATCGTCAACACCAGCTCGTTCGCGTTCCTCGGCGACTACGGCGGTACCGGCTACCCTGCGGGCAAGGGCGCCGTCAACGCCTTCACGATGGCGATCGCGGGACAGCTCAAGCCGCACAACGTCCGGGCGAACGTGGTGTGCCCGGGCGCCAAGACCCGGCTGTCCAGCGGACCCGAGTACGAGGCGCATGTCGCCGATCTGCATCGGCGCGGCCTGCTCGACGACGTCACGACGCGGGCCGCGCTCGACGCGCCGCCGCCCGAATACACGGCGTCTGTCTACGCATACCTCGCAAGCGACATGGCGGCCGACATCACCGGCCAGATCTTCATCGCCGCAGGGAATTACGTGGGCCGGTTCGAACGCCCCCGTCAGACCGTGATCGGCTACCGCGACCACCTCGACTCTCCACCGTGGTCGCTTTTCGAACTCGACACGTTGATCAAGAAAGAGAGGTCGCGCTGATGCTGCTCATCTCCGACGAGAACCGTGTGCGCACGCTGACGCTGAACCGCCCCGAGGTGCTCAACGCGTTCAACGAGGCACTGAACGAAGCCTTGGCGCAGGCAGTCAGTGCCGCTGCCGACGACCCCGACGTCGCGGTGGTCGTGATCACCGGCGCAGGGCGCGCCTTCAGCGCCGGCGCTGATCTGGTCGAGATGCGCGAGAACATCACCAACCCGCGCCAGGGCGCGGGCCAGCACGCATTCTTCCGGCTGTTGGCCGCGCTGTCGTCGTTTCCCAAGCCGCTCATCTGCGCCGTCAACGGTGTCGGGGTGGGCCTGGGCGCCACCATCCTCGGCTACGCCGACCTCGCGTTCATGTCGACCGAGGCCCGGCTCAAATGCCCGTTCACCAACCTGGGCGTCGCCCCCGAGGCGGCGTCGTCGTATTTGCTGCCGCGCCTGGTCGGCCGCCAGAACGCGGCCTGGATACTAATGTCGTCGGAGTGGATCAGCGCCGAGCAAGCGCACGAGATGGGATTGGTGTACCGAGTGTGCGAGCCCGGCGAGCTGCTCAGCGAAACGTATCGGCATGCGAACGCACTGGCGTCCAAACCCATACCCAGCCTGGTTGCGGTCAAGTCCACGATGATGGCGCCGCTGCGCGCACAGATCGACGCCGCGATCGAGCGGGAGACCGCTTGCTTCGCCGAGCTGGTGGGCGCAGCGGCCAACGCAGCGGCACTCGAGGCCTTCACAGCACGCGACTGACCCGAAAGGCGAGTCCCATGAGGCGGTTCATCGGCTGTGTCATCGTGCTCGCGGTGGTGGCGGTCGCTGGCTGCTCGCAAACCGTGTCGGGGAAAGCGATCGCTCCGTCGAATGTTCGCCCGGCAGACATCGACGGGCTGCTGCTCGACTCCGACGAGATCAACACGATCATGGACACCAGCGACCTGGAGGTGGCCGAGTCCGGCGACGGGACCGACGACACCGTCGACGCCAGTCCCCCGCAGTGCCACGGTGTCATCTACATCAGCGGCGAAACCGAGTACGGGGACTCCGGCTTCAAAGAAATGCGCTGGCAGGCCGTCGCATCGAAGAACGGCAGCGTCGTGCAATCAGTCGCCAAGTTCCCGTCGTCGTCGGAGGCGGCCTCGTTCGTCAAGGACCAAGGCGAAACGTGGGACACCTGCCGCAAGGTGACCATCACAGCGGTGAGCAAGGAAGACGGCACCACGAGCCAGTATCAGGTGCGGTCGATTTCGACGCAGAGCAACAAGGTGACGGCTCTGACGGTCGTGACCGCGACCGACTGGCAGTGCCAGCACCTGCTGCAGGCGGTGTCGTCGTTCGTGCTCGACGTGAGCGCCTGCGGACCCAACATCTCCGACCAAGCCGAAGCCGTCGCGTCCAAGATCGCCGGAAAGATCGGTCCCGGCTGACGTTAAAACCTCAGCGCCTCAATCTATTCGGCGGTAGGCGGTGCCGCGGGTGTCGCGAACCCACAGCTCGCCATCACCGGCCGTAGCCCCCTGCGCGATCAGCACCCGCTTGAGCACTTTGTGCGTAGCCGTGCTCGGCAGGTCGGCGGCAATCCGCACATAGCGGGGCCACGCCTTCGGCGACAGGTCCGGCTGCTCGGTCAAGAACGCCTCGAAGTCGGCTGGTGCCAGCGTGGCGCCGTCCTTGAGCACGATGGCCGCCATCACCTGGTCGCCGACGTACTCGTCGGGCACCGCATAGACAGCGACCCGGCTAACCTTGTTGAGCCGCAGCAGAATTCGCTCAATCGGGGCCGCGGCCAGATTCTCGCCGTCGACGCGCATCCAGTCCGCGGTGCGTCCGGCGAGATAGATCCAGCCGTCGGCGTCGCGGTATGCCAGATCGCCCGACCAGTAGATGCCGTGCCGCGTGCGTTCAGCGTTCGCGGCGTCGTCGTTGTAGTAGCCCGTGAAAAAACCGGTGCCGTCGGTGTTCACCAGTTCGCCGATGGCATCGTCGGCGTTCACCAGGGCACCGTCCTTGTCGAACCGTGCGACCGGGCACTCCTGCAGCGTCTCGCTGTTGTAGATTGCCACACCCGGAAAGCCTTTGCCGATCGACCCTTTCGGCGTGTCGGGCTCGCGGGTCACGATCACCGCGTTCTCGGTGGAGCCGAACCCGTCCCACACCTCGACGCCGAACCGTCGCTGGAACTCCTCGATGTCGCGGTCGCTGGCCTCGTTGCCGAAGGCCGTGCGCAGCGGGTTGTCTGCGTCGTCGAGACGCTCGGGGGTCGCCAGCACATAGGCGAGGGGCTTGCCGACGTAGTTCATGTACGTCGCACCGTAGCGGCGGATGTCACGCAGGAAGTTCGACGCCGAGAACTTCGCCGGCGCCATCGCAGCACCCGACACCAGCGCCACGGCCCAACCCGCGACTACAGCGTTGGAGTGAAACAGCGGCATCGACACGTAGCACGTGTCGGCGGCTGTGATCGAAAACCGTTCGGCCAGAGCATGTCCAGACATCAGCACCATGAAATGCGAGACCTGGACCGCCTTGGGGTTACCACTGGTGCCCGACGTGAAGATCATCATATAGGTGTCCATCTGGCCCACCTCGCGGTGCGGGCGCAGCGCCCCCGCGCCGTCGACGGCGTGCCGCCACTTCTCGCTCGAGGTGTCGACCACCTGAATCCCGGTGAGGTCGAGGCCATCGAGCAGTGCCCGGTGCTCGGCGTCGGTGACCAGGATCTGGCAGTCGGCCCGGCGCACGTCGGCCATCAGCGCCTCGCCGCGGCGGGTGTCGTTGATGCCGCACAGCACGTATCCGCCGAGCCCGGCGGCGGCCATCTGCGTCAGCATGTCGGGGGTGTTACCCAGCAGCGTGCCGACATGCATGGGGCGGGAATGGTCGGCAAGCTCGAGCAGGGCGGCCGCGTGCGCGGACGCGTCACGCAGATGCTCGCGCCACGTCCACGTGCGATCCTCGTACTTGACGGCGACCGCGTCGTCGTCACTGCGCTCGCGAAGCTGTTGCTGGACCGTGTCACTCACCGGCCGGCCACTACCTTCGCCGAGCAGTCACGCAATCGCATCGAAACCGGCCATTTCCTGCGATTTCGCGTCTGCTCGCCCACGACATTCGCCCACGACATAATGTGCACCTTATGACTTTCGACACCATCATCCGCAACGGCCGCTGGTTCGACGGCAGCGGTGCCCCGTCGGCGATCCGGGACGTCGGGATCAAGGACGGGCACGTCGCCGCGATCAGCGCGCAGCCCCTCGACGAGACCGGCTGCTCCCGGGTGATCGACGCGTCCGGCAAGTGGGTGCTGCCGGGGATGATCGACGTCCACACCCACTACGACGTCGAGGTGCTAGTCGGACCGTCGCTGTCCGAGTCGCTGCGCCACGGGGTGACGACGATTCTGCTCGGCTCCTGCTCCTTGTCGACCATCCACGTCAACGGTACGGACGCCGGTGACCTGTTCGGCCGTGTGGAAGCGATCCCGCGTGAGCATGTGATCGGTGCGGTGAATGCGCACAAGACCTGGACGAACTGCGGGGAGTACGTGGCCGCGATCGAGTCGCTGCCGCTGGGGCCCAACGTGGCCGCATTCATCGGGCACTCCGACATGCGCACCGCCACTATGGGATTGGACAGAGCCACCAGGAAGGACGTACGGCCCACGAAGAGCGAGCAGGCGCAGATGGAGCGCATGCTGACCGACGCGCTCGACGAAGGCTTCCTCGGAATGTCTTCGCAGCAGCTGCTTTTCGACAAGCTCGACGGCGACACCTGCCGCTCCCGCACCCTGCCGTCGACGTATGCGAAGCCCCGCGAGTTGCGGCGACTGAAATCTCTTCTGCGCCGGCGTAGTCGCGTCCTGCAGTCCGGCCCCGACGTAGCTAACCCCCTCAACATCGGCTCGCAGGTCGCGCAGTCGCTGGGCATCATGCGCAAGCCGCTGAAGACGAGCCTGCTCTCCGCGGCCGACGTCAAGTCAAACCCGTTCGTGATCCACCTGATGGGTCCACTCGCACGGTTCGTCAACAAGCTCGGAGGCAACTTCCGCTGGCAGCATCTGCCGGTGCCCTTCGAGGTGTACGCCGACGGCATCGACTTGGTGATCTTCGAGGAGTTCGGGTCGGGCGCAGCGGCGTTGCACCTCAAGGAGGAAGTCGCCCGCAACGAGCTGCTGCGCGACGAATCGTACCGCCGGCAGTTCCGCAAGGACTACGAGAACAAGTACGGGCCACGGGTGTGGCACCGCGACTTCTTCGACGCGGAGATCGTAGACTGCCCGGACAAGTCGTTGATCGGCAAGTCATTTGGGGAAGTCGGCCGGCAACGCGGACTGCATCCGGTCGACGCGTTCCTCGATCTGGTGCTCGAGTACGGCACCGCGGTGCGCTGGCGCACCACGATCTCTAACCACCGCCCGGACATTCTCAAGAAGCTGGCGCGCGACCCCGGTATCCAGATGGGCTTTTCCGACGCCGGAGCGCACTTGCGCAACATGGCGTTCTACAACTTCGGGCTGCGGTTGCTGCGCCACGTGAGGGACGCCGAAAAGGCCGGCGCACCGTTCATGTCGGTCGAGCAGGCGGTGCATCGGCTGACCGGCGAGCTGGCCGACTGGTACCAGATCGACGCCGGGCATCTGCGAGTGGGGGACCGCGCCGACGTCGTCGTCATCGACCCCGAACGGCTCGACGCGTCACTTGAGGAATACGCCGAAGCGAAAGTGGATCAGTACGCCGGGCTTTCGCGGATGGTGAACCGCAACGACGACACCGTGAAGGCCGTGTTCGTGGCCGGCCGTTCGGTGTTCCTCGACGGGAAGGCGACCGAGATCGTCGGCAAGGACCGCACCGGCGGTTTCCTACGGGCGGGCGTCACATCCCACGCGACCACAGTGGAGCCGGTACCGGCGGCCGTATGAGCACCGTCGAGGACGCCGTTTACGGTCTGTGGCAAGCGCTTTCGAAACGGGACTGGGACAGGTTGCAGGACTTTCTGTCCGACGATTGCATCTACGTCGACATGCCGCTCGGCCCGGCCGCGGCCGCCCGCGGTCCGGTCGACATCGTCAAGCGGCTCAAGGTCGGCCTCGAGCCGTTGGCCGATTACGTCAACCACCACGGGCTGCTCGTCGCCAACGGCGCCGACGCATTGTACGAGCACTCCGAGACGTGGTCGTGGAAGAGCGGCGAAACCGCTGTGCTGCAGTTCGTTTCGGTACACAAGGTCATCGACGGCAAGGTGTCGCTGTGGAAGGACTACTGGGACATGGGGACCATGACTGCCCAGGCCCCACCCACCTGGATCGAAGACCTCATGTCCAGGGACATGTCGTGGATGTTCGACGCGACGGGCATGGTCTAGATCCACCCCATTGTCCCGCGAGCAGACGCAAAGGTTCCCGAAAAGTACTGCCGAGAGGGGCTTTTGCGTCTGCTCGCGCGAAACGCGGAGGGTGTGCCATGCTCGTGCGCATGGCAACCGTGTTCACCAAGATCATCAACGGGGAACTGCCCGGGCGATTCGTCTACGAGGACGACGACATCGTCGCGTTCTTGACCATCCAGCCGATGACGCAGGGCCACACGCTGGTGGTACCGCGGGAAGAGATCGACCAGTGGCAAGACGTCGATCCGGTGGCGTTCAACAAGGTCATGGGCGTCGCGCAGCTGATCGGCAAGGCCGTCTGCAAGGCGTTCGGCTCCGAACGGGCCGGCGTGATCATCGCCGGGCTTGAGGTTCCCCATCTGCATGTGCACGTCTTCCCGGCCTACAACCTGACGGACTTCGGCTTCGCCCACGTCGACCGCAACCCGTCGCCGCAGTCGCTCGACCAGGCGCAGGCGAAGATCAAAGAGGCGCTCGCTCAGCTGACCTGAGCGGGCACGTCGGACACCGCTGCCTCGGCATAACGGGGCAGGCGCACCTGGAATCGGCAGCCCTCCCCCGGCGCCGTGGCGACGGCGACGGTGCCGCCGTGCGCGTACACCAGTGAGTCGACGATCGAGAGCCCCAGTCCAGTGCCGCCGCTGGCTCGGGCCCGCGACGAGTCGGCCCGGTAGAAACGCTCGAAGACGCGGTGTGCGTCCTCTTGCGTCATGCCTGGACCTTCGTCGAGCACTTCGATCACCGCGTTGTCGCCGTCGGTCCCGACCCGAACCGTGATGCCCGCCGTTTCGGGGGTGTGCTGAAGCGCGTTGGACACCAGGTTGCTCAGCACCTGACGCAGGCGGGCCTCGTCGCCGAGCACCTCGGGCGTTCCGGGGCCGTCGAACACCTCCATCGTGATGCGGCGGTTCGGTGCGATCGACTGCGCGTCGTGCACCGCGTCGGTGGCAAGCGCGAGCAGGTCGACCCGGTGCCGCTCCAGTGGCCGCTGCGCGTCGAGGCGTGCCAGGAGCAGCAGGTCCTCGACGAGCAGGCCCATTCGACGCGACTCGCTCTCGATGCGGGACATCAGCATCTCGACGTCGCGGGCCGCGCCCTGCCGATACAGCTCCGCGAAGCCGCGGATCGTCGTCAACGGGGTGCGCAGCTCGTGGCTGGCGTCGGTGATGAAGCGCCGCATCCGCTCCTCAGAGGTGCGGGCCTGGGCCGCCGATTGCTCGGACGACGCGAGCGCGCGCTGAATCTGAGCGAGCATTCCGTTGACGGCCAACGAGAGTCGCCCCACTTCAGTGCGGGGATCGCGCTGGGGCACGCGGCGGTCGAACTGGCCGGCGGCGATCGCTGCGGCGGTCTCCTCCACCTCGACAAGTGGTCGCAGGCTGCGGTGTACCACGTAGTATCCGGCGACGCCGAGCACGAGCAGCACGGCGAGGCCGATGCCCGCCTGCGACCAGGTGAGTGCGCGCACGGTGGATTGAACATCGGAAAGGTCCATCGCTACCGTGATCAACTCGCCGCGCCCGCCACGCACTGAGACAGCGCGCCACTGTATGTCCGAGCCGTCCTGCGAGCCGACCGTAACCGGGTCAGGGCCGACGTCGTTGTTGGCCGGCAGCGCCGGCTCGGCATCGCGGTCGTTGATCGCCATCCACTCCCGGCCGTCGGAGCCGACGCCACGGACGTAGAAATTGGTGGGAGGCCGGCCGGGATTCGGCCCTTCGATCGGCGCCTGGGGCAGCCGTCTCGGCGCCTGGGCCCAGCCGCGCGATGCGTCTATCAGGGTCTGGTCCACACGGTTGATGAGGCTGTGCCGCAGGATCGAGGTCACGGCAATGCCGGAGGCCAGCAGTCCGAAGCCGACGAGCACCAGCATGGCGGCCACCAGGCTGACCCGAAGGGGAACGCCCCCTCCACGGTGTATGGGCATGGCCCTAATTGTCCGCGCCTATGAACTAACGGGGCTCGCGAAGCACATACCCCACTCCGCGCAAGGTGTGCAGGAGTCGCTTCTCGCCGGTATCGATCTTGCGACGCAGGTAGGAGACATAGGACTCGACAACGTTGACGTCGCCGCCGAAGTCGTAACGCCAGACATGGTCGAGGATCTTCGGCTTGGACAGCACGGTGCCCGCGTTGATCATGAAATACCGCAGCAGCGTGAACTCGGTGGGCGACAGCGACACCGGCTCGCCGGCCTTCCACACTTCATGGGTCTCTTCGTCGAGTTCGATGTCGGCGAATGTCAGCCGGGCATTGCGGGTCTCCTCAGCCCCTTTGCCGGCCCGCCGCAGAATGACCCGCAGCCGTGCAACCACTTCTTCGAGGCTGAACGGCTTGGTGACGTAGTCGTCGCCACCCAGGGTGAGCCCAGTGATCTTGTCCTGCAACGAATCTCGAGCGGTAAGGAATAGCGCGGGCGCGTCGATGCCGTCGGCACGCAGACGGCGCAGCAGCCCGAAGCCGTCCATGCCGGGCATCATCACGTCCAAGATCACGGCGTCGGGACGGACTTCGCGGGCGCGGTCCAATGCCGCAGGACCGTTCGAGGCGGTATGGACCTCGAAACCCTGGAACTTCAGGCTCACCGACAGCAGCTCGACGATGTTGGTCTCGTCGTCGACCACGAGCACCTTGGCCTCGGGTTGCGAAGTCGGTAATGCCGCCGCACTCATATCAGGCAGTCTTCACCTTCTGCTGCCGGAGAAAGCTGGAGCATACCTGGGAGCTTGCTGTGAGTTCGCCGCGCGGTAAAAGCCGGCCACGCTGCCTAGACTACGACCATGGACCTGAGCAAGGCCTTCACCACCTTCTTCGTCGCGCCGGCAAAGATCGGACTGGCCGCTGCCGACGCGAGCCTGGCCGTGGCCTCGGCGGGGATCGGACTCGCCCGTGAGGTGCTCGGCGAGCCGAGCGCACCGCCGACTTCCACACTCGCCAGCCTGCTCGGCCTCGACTCGACGGTCGAGAAGGCCAACCGGCTCGCCGTCCTGCTCGACGACGACGCGCCGCTTGGCCGTGCGCTGGCGCCGGGCGGTGCAATCGACGAGCTCATGCGGCCGGGCGGCCCGATGGACCGGCTGACCGCAAAGGGCGGTGCGTTGGAGACCGCGGTGGCGCCGGGCGGGCTGATCGACCAGTTATTGGAAGAAGGCGGCTTGGTCGACCGGCTGCTGGCCGAGGACGGCCTCGCCGAGCGATTGATGGCCAAGGGCGGGCTGATCGACATGCTGACCGCCCGAAACGGCCCGCTTGAGCAGATCGCGTTCGCGGCGGAGACGCTGAATCGGCTGACACCGAACTTGGAGGCGTTGTCGCCGACCATCGACATGCTGCGCGAAGGGGTGGAATCGCTGAGCACGATGGCGAATCCGTTGACCAACATCGCCGACCGGTTTACGGGCCGTTCGAGGCCACGCCGGCCGCGGTATTCGGCGCCACAGATTGTCACGTCCGAGCCGGTTGTCGAGGACGACGAGAATCACTGACCCGATACGCTGGAGAGCCCTGCCTCCTTAGCTCAGTGGTAGAGCACTCGCCTTGTAAGCGAGCGGTCGTCAGTTCAATCCTGACAGGAGGCTCAAACCGCCTCAGCCGAACAGGCTCCTGAGCCGACTGACGAAATAGACGCTCGCTGCCGCGAACGCCACACTCAGTGCTGCCGCGCCGCCGCACCCGCCCGGCTGGGGTGCCGGGGTCGGGGTAGGCGTCGGCGTCGTCCCGGGCGCCGGCGTCGGCGCAAGGGTCAGTGCGCCCAGGTCGGTGCGCATGAACCGGGTCTCGTAGTCGTCCCACGTCGACACATTCCAGAAGAGGTACCGTCGCTCCGATTCCGCGACATAGGTGGTCCCCGACCACGGGTGGATCATCGGTGCGTACTTGCCCGGCAACTGCGACGTCGTCACCAACACCGTCGACTTTGACCACGGACCCTCGGGCTTGTATGCCGTGCGGATCACGATGTTGGCGCCGTCGTCGTACATCACGATGTAGCGGTCGAGGTACTCGTTGTACTGCACCGACAGTTCGCTGACTTTCTCCCCGGGCAGAATCGCAACCGCGGCCGAGGGTGTATTGGCCACCCACGTCGTACCGTTCCAGTACTCGTACTTGGTCTGGTCCAGGATGTCGGCCTCGATGACCCGCGACAGGTACAACGTGCCCAGCCGCCCAGACGGAGTGCCGTACGAGTAGACGTAGCCGTCGGTCAGCAGTTTGCCTTCGTCGTCTCGCAGGGGCACGCCATTCGCGTCGACTTGGACGCCCTTCACGAACGCGCCCATCTGGAAGTTCTGGTTGCCCGAGACGAACGGCTTGATCGATCGTCCCGCCGCCGCCGCCCGGATGCTCGAGTCGGCCACGTGCCAGGTCTGGCCGTTATCGTCCGAATATGCGATCCCGGAGTAGTTCGTCGTCCACTGGCCCGGGTAGTCCCAGGATCGAACCGACATGAAGTTGACGTACTGCCTGACGGTGCCGTTTGCGGTGATGCCCGAAATACCGGCGGTGGGGATGATCGTCACCTCGGGTCCGATGGCGTAGCCAGCGATGTCATCTCGGCTGACGATTTCCTTGGGATCGGCCGAGCCGATCGTCGAGGAACCGCTGTAGATGTCGCCGGGCGCCGTGTTCGGCACGTACAAGCCGTTGGACAGCATGTTGTCCGGGGTACGCAACAGGGTGTTCATCCGCCAGACCCCAGTGCGGGGAGGGTAAGCGGTGTCGAAAGTGTCGCCGAAAGCGATAAGCACCTGATGCTCGTTGACCGGAGTGTTCGGATCGTCTTCGATGCCGTTGTCCCACATGACACCGACATCGGTGCCCCCGATGTTGAATCGGCTTGTGGTGTCGTTCAGGTTGCCCGGTCCGGTGACGAACTCGATGAAGAACGTCTGCGTGCCCACGAGCACCGGAACCCTGGTGGTTGACGGATATTCCGGTGTGGTCACCGCCGCGGCGCTCATCAACTCCGCGGCAGCGAGCGTCGGAGTGGAAGTGCCGTAGGACGGGTCGTGCACGACGAGGTAGGTGACGGGGTCGGTCTCCGGTTCGGTGACGGTGACCGAGACATTGACTGGTTCGCCGCCGTGATCGGGGTCGGACACCGCCAGGCTCATGACGGACGCGCTGTCGCTCTCGTCGACCGCCATGGCGACCGGCATGGTCGAGGTGCGGCCGTGGGCGTCGTTGACGGTGACGGCGAAGTTGTCCTGCAGAGCGTGGGCCTCGACGGTGGGGGTCTCGTCGGCCCGGGAGACATAGGTGAACGTGCCCTCGGGGTCGAGGCTGATGCTGCCGTTGGCCGGACCGCCGGCCACGTCGAACGCCAAGGCCCCGTCGGGCGCGTTCGCGGCGGACGTGCCGGGGTCATCAACCAGTGTGGCCGCGGTGGGGGCGGATACGTTGGTGCTCTGGTTGAAGAAGGTGCGGCGGATCCATGCGAACATCCCCCACAGCAGCGGGGTTTGAGCGGCGGTGACCGCTGGAGCGGCCGTCGGCGCGGCAAACGGGGACAGAACCGCGTTGACGATTTGGTTTACGAGGGCGGGCTGGGCGGCCTCCGGCGCCGCCGACTGTGCAACCGAGGCGCTCTCGAATGAGACCGGTCGCGGTTGAACTTCCGGCACACCAGCGGCAGCGAGGCTCCGTACGGTCTGTGCCGACGGAGGCATCCGCACCGGTGGCGGACCCGGCTGGCTAGCGCCCTCGGGGGCAGCCGGCTTCGACGCGGGCGCCGCGGTGTCGGCCGGCGGCAAACCGGGGGTGTGCCGTCTCCGGACCGCGTCGTCCAAACGTGCTGTCGCCGGAGCTGTTGCGGCGCCCTGTGCCTGCCTATTGGCGACAGACGCCTCGGCTTGGGTCTGCGGATCGGGGTCGACTGCTGTCTCGGATGAACTGCCCGTCGGGGCGCTCGGTCGCTCGACGGTGCTGCCCTCCGACGTCGCCTCCTGCTGCGCGGGTTTCTCTTGGCTGGTTCCCGTCGTGCTGGTCGAGGTCTGCGCGCCACCGGAACTGCGCACGACCACCGGCGGGCTGCTGCTGCCGGGGGCCGTCACGGAGACCGACGTCTCCGAACCGGACGACGTCGACGTCTGCGTGCGGGTGGTGGCCGACGCGTCGGCAGTGGACTGTTGTGAGCCACCGGAGTTGCTCACCGAGCTGGACGGCGCGGAACCCGTCTCCGCGGTCGGCGATGACGCGGCCGACGACGATTCGGACTCGGATTCGTCGCTTTCGTTCGATGTAGACGACGAGGTCGAGGTCGAGGTCGAGGAGTCGGCGTCACTGGGTTCGGCCCACGCGAGGCCCGGGACGGCCACCGAGGCCCCCACCCCAAGGGCAGCAGCCAGCAGCCCCACCCGGCCGATGTATCCGGCATAGTCGAGCGCCGACTGCTTACCCGGCTTCCGCCGGGCGGCAGGCGCCCCGCTCGGCACCCATCGTGGGCGGCTGGCCGTGTGGCGCACTATCGGATGCGGCGCCGGCTTCACGCCCGGCATCGCATACACCAGAGCCCCGGGCTCGGCATACACCAACTCCCAGGTCAGTGCCGGCGGTGACGGCTGCGGTTCGCCCTTGTGCGTCATGGCTGTCTATGTCCCGCGAAAACGACTGTCACAGTGGCTCATTGTCCAGTAAACACCCATACCCCACGGGGAGGTGATCCGTGCGTGTGTCGCCACTGGCTACACCACTGTCTCCGCTGGTCAGCGAGCCAAGTCCCACTGCCCGAAATCAGCCGCGAGGACCTCGTCGACGTCGACGTGAATCCCTCCCACCAGCGGGCCGGGGCTCGACGGGGTGTTGACCACCGCCTGATACAGCACCGCTCTGGGTTCCCGCTCGCCGTGCGACCACGCGCTCGTCTGCCACGCCCACCAGCGTCCCGGACTCATCGAGCGCCCGATCACACCGTCGTCGATCGCCCACCCGCACGCCCGGGCATGCCCGTAGATGCCGGTGCGCCCAGCGCCGAGTACCGAGTTGATTCCCCGAAACCATTGCACAGCAACACTTTTCCAGGTGCTGCTGTCGATGTCCTCGTCGACACTGAAGAAGATCGGCGCCGTGTCCGGACCTCCGGCTGCGCCGTGCAGTCGCAACGCCGTCTGAGCGTCGGCCACGCCGCCGTCGTAGCCTCGGGTGAAGTCCGACGGATCGGGCCAGCCGGGCTTGCCGTACTGGTAGATGCTGACGATCGCAAGACCCAACGCGCGCAACGCATCCGCATACTCGCGGGTGACGGGCTTGAAGTCGAAGTTCGCCCCCGGCCGCGACTCGGACACGTACACAAGTGCCCCGTCATAACCCGCCGCTTTCAACTGATCCGCCGGCACCAGCCGTTCTGTGAAATCGACCAGGCGGGTGGGCGCGGCGGACGCGGTCGGCACGTCCAGTGTCAGCGCCAAACTCAACAGGACCGGGGCGGAGAGGCCGTACTTGAGGGCTTCGCGTCGGGAAACAGCTCGATGCACCCGCGCGATGCTAACCGCGCCTTGTCGAAACTGCTCACAGATCGCGGAATTCGACCGGTTCACGATCTGTGTGCAGTGTCGACGACGCCACCAAGAAACTCCCAAGCCGCGCCCGGCAGAGTCCTGCCATGAGCAATCTCCGGACCATCACCCTGCACGGCGACCGTGTCGCATACCGCGACGAGGGCGCCGGGGAGGTGCTGCTGCTGATCCACGGCGTCGGCGGCAGTTCGCAGAATTGGCGGGAGCTCGCCCCCATTCTGTCGACAAAATATCGCGTCATCGCCCCGGATCTTCTCGGTCATGGCGAATCCGACAAACCCCGCGGTGACTATTCGCTGGGCGCCTTCGCCGTCTGGCTCCGTGATTTTCTCGACGCGCTGGGCATCAGCAAGGTCACCGTCGTCGGCCACTCCTTCGGCGGCGGCGTTGCTCTCCAGTTCGCCCATCAACACAAGGAATACGTCCGCCGCCTCGTGTTGGTCAGCAGCGGCGGCCTCGGCGGCGACTTAGGAAATCTGTTGCGAATGCTGTCTCTGCCAGGCGCGGAACTGGCGCTGCGGTTGATCGCCTCACGGCCGGCAATCAAGGCCGCCGGCATGTTCCGGGCGCGCAAATCTTCCCCCGACAGTGTCACCCGGTACAGCGAGACATTCAGAGCGCATGCCGCGTTGTCCAACCGTGACAACCGCCAGGCGTTCCTGCGTACGCTGCGGTCCGTCGTCGACCACCGCGGCCAAGCGGTTTGCGCCCTCAACCGACTGCATGTCGATCTCCCGACCATGATCATCTTCGGCGATCAGGACCGCTGCATTCCGGTTGCTCACGCGTACGCGGCGCACAGCGCAATGCCCGGCAGCCGTCTGCATGTGCTTCCCGGTGTCCTACACCATCCTCATGTGGAACGCCCCGAGACCGTCATGACCCTTATTGACGACTTCATGGCCACAACCGGCGACAGCACCTCCCAAGCGCCACCCGCTCCCTGCTTCCAGCCACAGCACGATGTCGTCTCCGTGTCGGAGATGAGGAGCCGGCGAATGCGGCAGTCGCACAAACGCTTTCTGCGAGCCGGCTAGAGGGTCAACCCTCTTCGGCTGTCTGCGGCTGCGGCCGCGAGCCGCCGAATTCCAGCGACCCGGGACGGCGCGAGGGCTGGTATCCGTGCACTCCTTCGGCATATGCGGTTTCGGCATGCTGGGTGAAGTCGACACCGGTCTTCTCGTCCTCGGCGCTGACGCGGAAACCCATCACGCGGTCGATCAGCTTCGCGACGAGGAACGACACCGTGAATGCGTACGCGCCGACCACCACCGCCGCCAGCGCTTGCTTGCCGAGCTGCGTGAATCCGCCGGCATACAACAACCCGCGCGGACCGCCGGTCATCACCTGTGTCGCAAGCAACCCGATGAGCAGGACGCCGACCACTCCCCCGACGAAGTGCACGCCGACCACGTCCAACGAGTCGTCATACCCGAACCGGAACTTCAGCCCAATCGCGAACGAGCAGACGATCCCGGCGGCCAAGCCGATGACTGCGGCGCCGAGCGTGTTGACGGTTCCGCATGACGGCGTGATCGCGACCAGGCCCGCGACGACACCCGAGGCCGCGCCGAACGTGGTGGGCCGCCCGTCGCGGACCTGCTCGACGGACAGCCAGCCGAGCATACCCAGGCATCCGGCGACGAGTGTGTTCAAGAAGATCGCTGCGGCGGTGCCGTTGGCCGCCAGCGCGGAACCCGCGTTGAAGCCGAACCACCCGAACCACAGCAGGCCCACACCGAGAAGCACGAACGGCAGGTTGTGGGGACGCATGGCGTCCTTCTTGAAGCCGATCCGGGGCCCGAGCACCAGCGCGAGCGCCAACGCGGACGCGCCGGACACGATCTCGACCACCAGCCCGCCCGCATAGTCGAGCACTCCAAGCTTGAACAGCCACCCGCCGGGGGCCCACACCCAATGCGCGACCACGGCGTACACCGCGATCACCCAGACCGGCACGAACACCATCCAGGCCGCGAACTTGGCGCGGTCGGCGATCGCGCCGCTCACCAGCGCGGCGGTGATGATCGCGAAGCTGAGCTGGAAGGTGGCGTAGAGCAGTTCCGGAACCGCGCCATGGGCGGTGTCCGGCGCGATGCCGGACATCGTCAGGTGGGTGAAGTCGCCGATGAGGCCGAACGCGCCGGTTCCGGAGAACGCCAGCGTGTAGCCGACGAGCAGCCATGCCACCGTGACCAGCGGGATCGCGATGAAGCTCATCATGATGATGTTCAGCACGCCCGTGGTGCGGACCATGCCGCCGTAGAAGATCGCCAGCCCGGGCGTCATCAACAACACGAGCGCCGTGCTGGCCAGTAGCCAGGCGGTGGCGGCGGGATCGATCGATTGCACGTCGGCTCCTTTGACGGCGCGACTTGTGACGGTCCCGATGAGGATGTCGGCGCTGCGTTTCAGTCCCGCGGCAGCGATGTTTCCGGGATGTTTCGTGTTTCGGCGGCGTTACGGACTGCCCTCACCCCAGCAGCGGCAGGCGGCGTTCGCGGCCCAGCCGATCCAGCGCCCGCTGCATCACGGAGCGGACGTGCGCGTCGACCTCGGCGACGTCGGGGTTCTTCCCGAACTGTGCACGGACGTGAATCGGCTCCAGCGTCTGATAGACCAGCTTGGCCGGCAACGGCAGATTGGCCGGGAAGGTCGACGTCAAACCGAACGGAATGCCGAGCGTGATCGGCATGATCTTCATCCGGATGCGCGGCAAGCCCAGTCGGTTCGCGAACCACACTCCGCGGGTGAGGAACAGCTGAGTCTCCTGCCCGCCGATCGACACGGTCGGCACGATCGGCACGTCGGTTTCGATGGCGGTTCTGACGTAACCCGTGCGGCCCTGGAAATCGATGACGTTCGCGGTGACGGTCGGCCGAAAAGAGTCGTAGTCGCCGCCGGGGAAGTCGAGCACCACCGCACCGGAGTGCAGGGCCTGCGCAGCGTTTTCCCGGCTCGCGTGGATGGCGCCCAGACGGTGCAGGTATCCGCGCAGCGGCGTGAAGAACACGCCGTAGTGGGCGAGGGCATACAGAGGGCGGTCGTATCCGAACGTGCGATAGAAGGCCGGCAGCAGGATGAGCGGATCAGGAGTGAGCACACCTCCGGAATGGTTCGACACCATCAACACCCCGCCGGTCGGCGGGAACGACTCCAGTCCGCGCACCTCGGCGCGGAACCATCGGTTGAACACGGGCGCCATCACACTCACCACTCGTTTGGTGAGGACGGGGTCCCACTTCGCGATCTCGGGGTGGGCGATCTCGGGGTGGGCGGTCTCGGGCAAGTCGCTCTCGGTTTCGGTCACGTTCGTCCCCTGTAGTGCGCAGGTGCGCGGCCTCGAGTATTCCAAGAGCGGCATGGCGACGTGGGAGAATCGGGCTATCGTCCGACTCAACCGAAGTGGGACCGAAAGGAACGCGACGTGAGGACGCTCGAAATGAGGACGCTCGAAGGCGTTCTGGCCAAGCACCCTTTCTTCAGCGGGCTGGACGAGCGGTACCTGCAGCTCGTGGTCGGCTGCGCGGCGAACGTGCGCTTCAACGCCGGCGAATTCATTTTCCGGCAGGGCCGCCAGGCGAACGATTTCTACCTGATCCGCTCCGGCAAGGTCGCTCTGGAAATCCCGGTGCCCGGGCGCGGCAATCTGACAGTCCAGACGGTCGGAGAGGGCGAGATCCTCGGGTGGTCGTGGTTGATACCGCCGTACAGCTGGCGTTTCGACGCACGCGCCGCCGAGACGACCCGGGCGATCGGTTTTGACGGCAAGTGCCTTCGCGGCAAGTGCGAAACCGACCACGAAATGGGTTACGAGTTGCTCAAGCGAGTCATCGGTACGCTCGGTGAACGCCTCGACGCCACCAGATACCAACTCCTCGACATCTACGCCGATGCGCTGGAATAGCCGGGAATTAGGCGGCGATCGCCAGGCCAACGCTGGTGGCTCAACGTCGGGGCCGCGCCTGCGGATCGCCTCCGCGACAAGCCAGTCACATGCAACCCTTCGTCACGGCTCGTCGCTCATCACGGCAGCTTCCCGCGCCAATTATGAGCTAAACCAGCAATCGCACGCGAATCCGTAACCAGGCTTATCCCACGGCATAGGCTGGAAACGTCAGAAGTCGGTTCCTGCGGGGGAGCTGGTGCGATGCGAAACCTTCTCAGCCGTCTGGCCATCGTCGCCGCGGTCGCGGTGTCACCGATGGCAATCACGTCACTCGTGGCACCGGCGGCCAGTCGGGCCGACTGCGAAGGCCGGGCATGGGATCCGGTGAACAAGCTGTGCGTGCCCCCGCCGCCGGTGCCCGAGTGGTACCAGCCGGCGCCGACGTGGGCGCAACCGTGGGCGCCGCCGTGGGCGCCGCTGCCTCCGCCGACCCCGGCATCACCGATACCGCTCAAGCCCGTCTGGGACCCGCGCTACAACGCGTGGACGTTCGTTCCGCAGTGATCGCTACTGCGCGAACGAGATCGACGTCTCCGTACACCCGGTGACACCGCGCCCGGGCGGAAACGACCGCGGATCGGCCCCGGCGATGACCGACTGCCGGTAGTACGCGTGCGTATGGTCGGCAGAGCACTCGAAATCGGCGTTGAGCACGCGAAATGTAACCGGGTCGGCGTCGGGGATCGGCTTGCCCATCCAGTAGACGTTGCGTGCGTCGCTCGCGTAGGGCCCGTGGAGCGCGCGGAACGAGGCCACCTCCGCCGTGAGTTTGTCGGTGAAGTAGAAGACGCTTTGGTCGTCGGTGGCATAGGCGCCCCGCAACACGCGGAAGCTCGCCGGCTCGGCACAGGGAATGGGCCTGCCGTTGACGTAGACGGTTCGGCCGTCTTTCGCGAACAGATAGTTGTCAGTGACCGAGACGACCGCAAAGTGCGACGGATCCTTGGACAGCACGGTGCCGTCCGACCAGTACACCGCGACACTGTCTTTGGCCAGGCCGGCGTCGAGGAGTTGGAAGTGTGCGGTGTCGTCGCTGATCGGCCGGTCACGCTGGTAGACGTGGCGCGAGTCCTTCGCGAAGCCGGGCCGCTGGAGCAGTTCGAAACTCGCCGGGTCGGCGCCGGGCAGCGGCCTGCCGTCGACGTACACGCTCGACTTGTCGCGGGCGTAGGAGGTGTCGAGCGCCCGAAACGAGGCGGCGTCAGCGCGGTCGATCTCAAATGCCTTGCGGGAACGCCTTCAAGTAGTACACCTTGCCGTCGCGGACGTGGTAGCCCGCGCAGTCGAACAACGAGCTCGGCGGCTCTTGCCGACTGCACCCGGCCAACACCGCCAACGCGCACCACACCGCGACGACGGCGCGGAGCACCCCTTCAGGCGAACGTGGGCGGGCGCTTGGCCAGGAACGCATCGATACCCTCTGTGCCGTCGGCAGAGTCGGCGCACTCGGCGATCAGCCGGCCTTCGTACTCCATCTGCTCTTCCAGTGCGTTCTTGAACGACGTCAGAAGCAGCTTCTTGACAGCTGAGCCCGATCCCTTTGCGCTGCGGGCCATCTGCTGCGCCAGCGTCTCGACCCGGCCGGGCAACTCGGCCGCGTCGACTACCTGCGTCACGAGTCCCCACTCCAAGGCTTCGGCGGCGGACAGCTTACGGTTGGTCAGCATCAACTCTTGCGTGCGGCGGACCCCGATCAGTCGGGGCAGATAGAACGAGGAACTGCCGTCGGGACTCAAACCCGCTGCGGTGTAAGCCATTGTGAATGACGAGACGTCGGCGGCCACGACGAGGTCGCCCGTCACCGCCAGACTGAAGCCCGCTCCTGCCGCCACTCCGTTGACAGCGGTGACGACGACGGCATCCATCCGCGCAAACGTCGAAATTGCCCGGTGCAGGTCGTCGGCGATGGTCTTGACGTATCGGCCCCGCGTGGTCGACGACGAGGCCATCCCGCGGAGGTCCCCTCCGGCGCTGAAGAACCGCCCGGCGCCGGTGATGACGACGACCTTGGTGGCGCAGTCGTCGCAACGGCGTGCGGCATGCGCCAACTCGCGGGTCATCGTGTCGTTCATCGCGTTGGCGGCATCCGGCCGGTTCAGTGTGATGCGGGCGATCGGTCCCGCCTCCTCCAAGGTGATGGCCTCGTAATCGGTCACCCCGGTGACCGTAGTCATCTCGCCAAACGCGCGTCCAGTGCCACTTTCGCCGATTTCTTCGCAGTGGGTGCGCGGTGGGCGTTCAGGACGGCAGGATACGTGACGTGACAGCTATCAGCCCAGACGCGATCCGCGCAGAAACGGTCACCATCACCGGACGCGACGGAGACGAAATTGAGGCGTACCAAGCGATTCCGCTCGCGCCAGGATCACGCGGCGGCGTGGTGTGGATTCACCACATGCCCGGTTATGACCGCGAGACAAAGGAATTAGTGCGCCGCCTCGCCGTTGCCGGATATCACACGATCTGCCCGAACTTGTACTGGCGCGAGGCACCGGGAGCCGATCCGGATGACGCCGCTGCAGCGGCGCGGGCCGCCGGCGGTGTGCCGGACCAACGGCTGGTCGGCGATGTCGCCGGTGCCATCGAGCATCTGCGCGGGCTCGGGGGCGCTAACGGCAAGATCGGCGTCATCGGGCACTGCTCGGGCGGGCGGCACACAGTGTTGGTCGCCTGCTCGCTGAAAATCGATGCCGCGGTGGACTGTTACGGTGCATTCGTCGTCGAGGACCCGCCAGAGGGGATGCCCAGGACCATGCGGCCGATCCTCGGGCTGATGCCCAACCTCGGCTGCCCGCTGCTCGGCCTGTTCGGCAATGACGATATCTATCCCTGCCCGGAGTCGGTCGCGAATCTCGACGCCGAGCTGAACCGCTTGGGCAAGGACCACGAATTCCACTCGTACGACGGTGCGGGGCATTCGTTCTTCTCGGTTGACCGGACGGCATACCGCGTGGAAGCGGCGCTGGACGGCTGGCGACGGATCGAGGATTTCTTCGCAAAGCACTTGAGGAGCTGACGATGTGCACGTATCTGACAGAGAGGCTCGAGGTCGAGGGCAGCGGCAAGGGAGCCATCGGCTGGTTTCGCGCAACCGAGGCGACGGTGTACGTGGACCATCCTGTCCATGCGCCCTACGGGCACACCGTGAACGTCGACGTGCTGAACCCCGCACAGGGCCCGTCGGCCCGCGTCGCGCTCGAACTCACCGAGGAGACCGCGCTCGCGCTGGCCGACGCGATCCACCGGGCCGTTGCCAGTGCGCCGGCCGGCCTCGCGTCGAGGAATCAGTGACCCTGGGGATCCGGCAATTCCGTCCACTCCGCCGACACCGACGTCGACCACCGCGGGGCACGCCGTTCGACAAGTGCTGCCATCCCTTCTCGGGCGTCAGCACCGCGCATCACACGACGATGAAGCGCTGTCTCCAGCGCCGCCACCTGTTGCGGTGTGTAGCCGTTGCTTACGGTGTCCCACAGCAGCCGCTTGCACAAAGCCGCCGACATCGGCGCGACGTTCTCGGCGATGTCGGTGGCGATCGCCACCGCGTCGGACAGGACGCATTCGGCCGGCACAGCACTTCTGGCGAGCCCGAGCGCCGGCGCCTCGCGCCCGAGAAACGTTCGGCCCGTGAGCAAGAGGTCCGCAGCCACGCCCAGCCCGGCCAGATGCGCAATTGTCCAGTGGGCCATGCAATCTGGAATGACACCGCGGCGCACCTGCACCACTCCGCACCGCGCGTCCTCGGCGACGACGCGGATGTCGGCCTGAAGCGCGATCGTGAGACCGATGCCGATCGCGTGGCCGTTTACCGCCGCGATAACGGGCTTGCGAATGTCGAACGCGGCCGGCCGGATCGGTGACGCCGTGAACTCGCCACTCGGCGCCCCGAAGGGATCTTCGCCGCTGAAGTCGGCGCCTGCGCAGAACGCAGATCCCGCGCCGGTCAGCACTATTGCGCGCACGGCGTCGTTGGCGTCGCACGTCTGGTACGCCTCGCCGAGGAGGCGGCCCATCTCCGCGGTGTAAGCATTCAGCTTCTCCGGGCGGTTCAGAGTGAGGACCGCGACAGAGTCCGAAACCTCAACCTTCAGAGCGGCATTCATCGGTGCGGCCTAGTTGACGACGCCCCGCAACCCTTCCTCACCGAACACCGGCTCCAACATGGCCGTGAAGTCGGGGCCGCGACGAAGTGACTGGCCGCCATCGACGTTGATGACTTGGCCGGTGATCCAACCGGCCGCGTCGCTGAGCAGAAACAGCGAGAGGTTGGCGACATCTTCCACCTCACCTACCCGCGGCAGCGGCGTATTGATGCGGTAGTCCTCCCGCACACCAGGCGTCTGCATGATCGGTTCCACCAGATCGGTGCGAATCAGGCCCGGGCGTATGGCGTTGACGCGCACCCAGGACCTGCCCAGCTCGTCGGCGGCCACCTTCGTGAGATGGTCGATCGCGGACTTGGTCGGCCCGTAGGCGCCGAACCAGCGGTGCGTGTTGCTGGCGGCGATCGACGAGATCGCGACAAAGGACCCGCCGCCGCCGCGCACCATCTCGCGGGCTGAGTGCTTCAACACGTACATGGTTCCGTTGACGTTCAAGTCGACCGTCCGCCGCCACGCTTCGGAGTCGATCTGGGTGATGGGACCGATGGTCTCCGATCCACCTGCGCAGTGCACGACCCCGTGCAGGCGTCCGCCCCACGCGGCAGCCGCCTCGACGGCGCGCGCGGTTTCATCCTCGTCGGTGACGTTCGTCGGCTGGTAATGGACGGCGCCGGCCTCGATGTCGCTCACCGCGGAGGTGAGCTTGTCCGCGTTGCGTCCGATGATCATCACCTGCGCGCCGGCACCCACCAGGGCCGCGGCCACGCCCTTGCCGATGCCGCTGCCGCCACCTGTCACGAGATACGTCCGGTCAGTCAGAGACAGCTGCACCTCGAACCCCTTCGTCTGCGTCACGCGGAGCGTACTTGACCCGCGGCGTTGCGCCGCGTGACTCTCCCAGCGAACCCGACGAACATCTGCAGACATCGCCCAGGTTCCATACACTTTTCCCGCAGGCACAGCAAAGAACAGGAAGCACACGATGGCGCATTTCGAGGTCCCAGTTCGTCGGCTCATCCTGGCGGGGGGGTTCGCCGCCGCGATCGCCATCTCGCCGATGGTCGCGGTGTTCGGCGGCCCGGGCGCGGCGGTCGGCGTCCCGAACGTCACCTGCCCGGCGGGCGAGAGCGAGGATCCCTACACCTTCTCCTGCGTGCCCGAACTGGTGCCGACGGGTATCGGCTCCACCAGCCCGGCCAGCTCGACCGGCCCGCAGAGCGAAGGAGCCCTCACCGCCTGTAGCGGCACGCATGAGAGCGAGTGCCTGGAGCGGCAGCTGTACCCGGGCGCGTCGGTGCCGAATGTCAACACGTCCGTTCAACAGAGCCCCTAGCCAGGCCACCCCTTCTTTCGCCTAGAGTTGTCGCATGCCCGCAAAATCTGATCCCGCTGACATCGGCGACGTTGAGCCGCTCGCCGACAGCACTGCTCGCCAGGCGCGCCGGGTGGTCGCGGCCTACGCGACCGATGCCGACGAGTGCCGGATCTTCCTGTCGATGCTCGGCATTGGACCGGCCAAGAACGAGTCGTAAATGAGTCCGTCCGCGGGTTCAGCCGACTCGGCCCGACGCTGATGAAGGGCTCTGATTTCGTCGTCGTGGCCAACCGGCTACCCGTCGACATGGAGCGGTTGCCCGACGGCACCACCGCCTGGAAGCGCAGCCCGGGCGGGCTCGTCACCGCCCTGGAACCGCTGCTGCGCCGCAACCGCGGCGCGTGGATCGGCTGGCCGGGAGTCCCCGACGCCGACGCCGAGCCGATCGACGAAGATGGCCTGCGGATGTTCCCGGTCCGGCTGAGCGAACAGGACGTCGCAGACTATTACGAGGGTTTCTCCAACGCCACGCTGTGGCCGCTGTATCACGACGTCATCGTCAAGCCCATCTACCACCGGGAGTGGTGGGACCGCTACGTCGACGTGAACCGCCGCTTCGCCGACGCGACGTCGCGGGCCGCGGCCAAGAACGCCACGGTCTGGGTCCAGGACTACCAGCTGCAGCTGGTTCCCAAGATGCTGCGGGAGCTGCGACCGGACCTGACCATCGGTTTCTTTCTGCACATTCCGTTCCCGCCGGTCGAGCTGTTCATGCAGTTGCCTTGGCGCACAGCGATTGTCGAGGGTCTGCTGGGCGCCGATCTGGTGGGGTTCCACCTTCCCGGCGGCGCGCAGAACTTCCTGTACTTGGCGAAGCGGCTGGTCGGCGCCAACACGTCGCGCGGATCGATCGGCGTGCGTTCGCGTTTCGGAGAGGTGGAATACGGCTCGCGGGTCGTGCGCGTGGGCGCCTTCCCGATTTCGATCGACTCCGCCGACCTCGACCGCAAAGGCAGGGAACGCGGCATCCGCCACCGCGCACGCGAAATCCGCGCGGAACTCGGCGACCCCCGCAAGGTTCTGCTCGGCGTCGACCGGCTGGACTACACGAAGGGCATCGATGTCCGGCTGAAGGCGTTCTCCGAACTGCTCGCCGAGGGGCGCGCCAAACGCGACGACACTGTGCTGATTCAGTTGGCGACGCCCAGCCGCGAGCGCGTCGAAAGCTACAAGGTGCTGCGCGAAGACATCGAGCGGCAGGTCGGGCATATCAACGGCGAGTACGGCGAAGTCGGCCATCCGGTGGTGCACTACCTGCACCGGCCGGTCCCCCGCGACGAGCTCATCGCGTTCTTCGTCGCCAGCGACGTGATGCTGGTGACGCCGCTGCGAGACGGGATGAACCTCGTCGCAAAGGAGTACGTGGCGTGCCGCAGTGACCTGGGCGGCGCGCTGGTGCTGAGCGAATTCACCGGTGCGGCAAACGAATTGCAGCAGGCTTACCAGGTCAATCCGCACGACCTAGAAGGCGTCAAGGATGCCATCGAGGCCGCGATAAACCAGTCCCCCGAGGAGGGCCGGCGGCGGATGCGGGCGCTGCGTCGCCAGGTGCTGGTCCACGACGTGGATCGCTGGGCGCGGTCATTCTTGGACGCACTGGCGGGCGGGACGGGGTCCTAGATCGGTTTGATGTCGCTGATCAGCCACTTGCCGTCCACGCGTTCGTAATTGACGCGAACCCGGCTGCCGGAGTACAGCGGATCCCGATCCTTAGCCAGGTACGTCTGGTTGATGTAGACCATCACCGAGCCGGAATTGCGCTGGGCGTCCATCACGCCAACACCGACCACGTTCACCTGACTGACGAGGTGCTGCTGGCGCGCCTGCGGAATGATCTCCTTGGCGGTGCGGTCTTCGTACTGGCGCCGGAAGTCCGGCGTCATCATCGGATAGGCCGCGGTGATGCTGGTCTCGACGGTTTGATAGTCGTACCCAAGGATTTTCGGCACCTGGTCTTTGGCCAGCGGGGCCAGCTCGGCACGGGCCACCTGCTCGCCGCGGATCTCGACGCGGTCCCAGTACACCCAGCCGCCCAGTGCGCCCAACGCCACGAAGGCGGCGGCCAGCAGGCCGGCGGTGCCGGAGATGAGTAGGCGCATCAGTTGCCCCCGTCGGGCCACTTCAAGTCATAGCCGGTCATCCGGCCATTGTCGTCCTGCTGCACCGTGATTCGCATTCTCGACGGTGTCGACGGCTGGTTGTTGCCGTTGGCATCGGTGGTCGTCACACGCACAGATACCAGCACCGTCGCAGTGTTCGTGTCGGGATCTTTGCTTTCCAGCGCGGCACCGGTCACCACGGCCTCGGAGCTGCCGCCCATCGACCGGAAGAACTGCTCGAGGACCTCGGTGTGGTTGTCCCGCGCCAGCATGTCGTGCAGCGGCCCGCTGGTGTTGTTCACCACTTGCTTGACGCTGTCCTCGACCGAGTTCTGATTGAAGGTGTACATGTTCACCGCGAGTTGCGACGCGGTGTCGACGAACTGCTGGTCGCGCTGCTGGCTTGCCTGGGCGTCGCGGTTCCCGAGGTAGGCGAACGTGATGGCGGTCGCGAGTCCCGCGACCGCAAGGACACCGAAGGCCAACGCAACGATGGCAACCAGCCTGCGATGCGCCGGCCGCCGAGGCGGCGGCCCGGCTTTGCGAATTGGCTTGCGTGCCGGGCGTTTTTCCTCCGGCGGGCTCTCGAGCCGCACGGCAGTGGTCTCGACGGTCCCGCCGTTGGCCGGACCGGCTGCCCGTACCGCACGGCGGCGAACCGCCTGATTTGGCTGCGATTCGGTGGTGGTCATCAGGTTTCCCTTGGATCCTTCATCAGGTCGTACCAGTTCTCCTGCGGCTTCAGGTTCTGCGCACCGGCGCCGAACACCGCAGCGCTGCCGTTCGCATCGACGAAGCTGCCGCTGTGCTGGTCATAGGTGCTGTACGACGTTCCGCTCACGCCCGGGGGTGTGACCGCCGAAGGTGGAAGGGCTCCGGGGTCGGGCGGCGGCGCGGGCGCGGGCGCGGGACCGGGCTGCGGCACGACCGGCGGGTACGGTCCCGGCGACAGCGGCGGGGGCTGCGGATTGGCCGGCGGTGGCCAGGCGTCCGGATATGGCGCGGGCGGCACCCATGCTGTCAACGGAGGAGGTGGTCCGTTGTCGTTAGGCGGCGGCGGCACCGGCCACGGCTGATGCGGCGCCGGGCCGGGGCCGGGCTGCACACCGGGAGGCACCGCGCCCGGGGGAACGGGATAACCGGGGTCGGGATCGGCTTCCGGCGGTATGTAGGGGTACTTGTTGGGAGGCAGGATATTTCGCGGGTCTTCCACCGGCGTGCCCGTCGGGACGGGCGGCCCTCGCCATGGGTTGTTACCCAGCGGCACATAGCCGCGCGGATCACGGCAGAGCTGAATTGTCGGCGCGCGCTTGCCCGGGAACTCCTGGCACGGGTAGTTGCGCGCTCCGCGCACCGCGCTCGGATCGTTCTGCGGCACCTTGCAGTACATGTCCTTCGGCAGATCGCGCACGGTCTGGTCCGCGGGCGGCCGAATGAACTGCGGCGGGATGAACCCGACCGAGCACGGGGGTGGATCGCCGAGGTCGAGCTTGAAGTCGAGCTTGCCTCCCTCGTCGTAGGGCACACCGCCGCCAACCGTGATCAGCGCCGACATCAATGCCGGAAAGATCACCAGAGCCTGCTCGATCGACCTGTTGTAGATCACACCGACCCGCCCGAGGTTGGCCAGGCTCGCGGCCAGAACCGGGAACGACGGCCGGATCCCGCTGAACGTGTTGCTGGCTTCGCCGGCAGCGCCGGGCGCGGTCACCAAGACGGCGCGCAGTTGCGGGTCCGCCTGGCGCAGTTCAGTTGTGAACCGGGCGAGCCCGTCCGACAGCGACCTGATGTCGTCGCCACTGCGAACCTGCGCCTCCAAGAACGGACCCGCTTGGTCGATGAGCTGTTGGGTTTCCGGCCAGTTGGCGTTCGCCTCGTCGACGAGCAGTCGCGCCGACTGGATGAGTCTCGCCAGCTCGGGTCCAGATCCGTTGAACGCTTTGAACGTTTCCCGCAGCAGATCCTGCAGCCGAGTGTTACTGATGCTGCTGATCAGCTTCTCGGCCTGCTGCAGCAAGCCCTCGATATCCTGGCCGACCGCCGTCCGGCTTAAGTCGATCCGTGACCCGTCATGCAGCGCAGACCTCGACGGCTTGTCCGGCGGCACCAGGTCGACGTACTGCTCGCCCACCGCAGAGACGCTCTTGACCGTGGCTGTCACGTTCTCCGGGATCCGGTACTTGGTGTTGAGCCGCATGTGCGCTTCGACGCTGTCGTCGGTCAGCGTCACAGCCTCTACGCGCCCCACCGTCACCCCGCGGTAGGCAACGTTCGCGTTCTTGTAAAGTCCTCCACCGGAGGCGAATTCGGCCGTGATGTTGTATGCGCCGATGCCCAGCCGCGCCGGCACGTGCAGATAGAACACAGCGATCGCGCCCACGCACAGCATTGTGACGATGGCGAAGATCGCCAATTGGACGCGCGCTAACCGATCCAGTATCAACTCGGCGGCACCTCCTGACCCGATGCGGTTCCCGGCGGGATTGTGAACGGGTCGGCCGCCTGCCCATTGAGGTTCGCGAACGAGCCGATGAGCCAATCGGGTGGGTTGACTACCTGGTCGAGGTGCTTCATATTCGGATCGAAGAACGACGTGGTGAAGATCGTCTCACCCAGGCGGCGGATCGTCAGATCGAATGTCACGAACACGTTGAGATAGTCACCGCGGACAGCGCGACGCAGATAGCGCGTGGTGAACGGGAAGGTCGGCAACAGATCGAGGTCGGAAATGAAGTCCGCGCGGTTGTCGTTGATCGGCTTGATCACCGCGTAAAGGTCTTTGAAGTCCGCCGCGATGTCTTCCTTGGTCTGCGAGAGGATATGGGACGCCACGGTCGCGAACCTCTGTAGCGCCGCAAAGGTGTCAATGATGTTCGTCCGGTTGTCATTGAGCACTTTGAGTGCGGCAGGCAGCGTGTCCAGGGCACGGCCAAGGCTGTCTTTGTGGGCGGCCAGCGTTCCCGCGATCCGGTTCAGCCCTTCGGCGGTTGCGATGATGTCGTTGGTCTGCGCGTCCAGCGCCGCGGTGAACTCAGCGAGTCGCGGTATCAGATCGATGAACTCACCTTCCCGGCCGGCGACGGCGGCGTAGGCCTCATCGGTGATTTCACCCAGTGCAGCGAGGTTTCCCTTGTTCACCACGACACCCAGCGCCGATAGAACCTCTTCTGTGGTCGGGAAGCGGCTGCCGTTGGCCAGCGCGATCTTCGAGCCGTCGCGAAGTTCACCCACCGGGCGCTGCCCGATCGGCGCCGCCAACTCGACATGCTGTGAACCGAGCAGCGACGTCTGTGCAACTCGCGCGACCGAGTTGGCGGGAAGCTTCACGTTCTTGTCCAGCGACAGCTTCACCGCTGCGTAGAAAGTTCCGTCGCTTCGCTGTACGGCTTCCACGCCCGAAACACTGCCGACGGTCACGTCGTCGACCATCACGGGCGAGTTCTGCGGCATGGTCGCCACGTCCGGCACTTCCACAGTGATGCTGTAGGAACCAGGGCCGTGACCTGCCGTCCCCGGCATGTTCAACGAGTTTAGGCCGCCGAACTGGCAACCGGCCAGCACGACCATGCCGGAACCGAGTGCCATCGCGCGGGTCCCACCGCGACGCAGCTTGCCGCACAACAAGTTCGGCCTCATCCGCCGGCTCCTGGCTGCGGCGCAACGGGCTGCATCGGCGGGACGCCTTCCGCCGAGAACTGGCCGCCCATGTCGGGAGCAGCGGAACCCGGTGGCGCAGGCAACGGTGGTGACGTCTGCGGTCCCGGCAGCGGACCACCCGGCTGAAGGAACTGAGGCTGCGCCGGTGGCGGCGGTCCTGGCGCGACTCCCGGCGGCAACATCAAGGCATCGACGCCAGTAGCGCCTTCCCGGGGCGGGTTGCGGCCCTCCGACGGAACCCATTGCAGGTACGGCAGATACGTCTGTGTCTTCGCCTCGGTGGCCGGGGTGTCGTAGAGAATCTGCCCCTTGTAGGCAGTGATCGTGTTGATCGGGTGCAGCAGCACCGGCGGGTAATTCATCGCCAGCCGTCGCAACACCGGGCCCATTCGCTCGCGGCAGATCTCGGTCCGCTTGATGTTGTCGACATACAAGCTGCCCTCGAAGACGCCGCCACAAATGAACTGCACGGGATTTGCGAAATTCGGCAGCGACAACAGTCCGGTCGCGGTGCCCTGCGCCGGGTCGTAGATGTTGTAGAAGTTCGCCAACCCGTTCGGCGTCACGTGCAACAGCTGCTCTATGTCATCACTCTGGTCGGAGAATAGCTTTGTGAGCTGAGAAAGCTTGTCTACCTGGCTGATCAGCACGGAGTTGTTCTCCTGAAGGAATCCGCGAACGTCGGACAGCGCCTGGTTCAGCGTGCCCAGCGTATTGTCGAGATTCGTCGAGCTATCGGCCAGAACTTGAGACACCGATGCCAGGTGGTCGCTGAATTGAACGATCTGTTCGTTGCTGTTGGACAGCGCGTTGATCAAGATTTGCAGGTTCTTGACGGTGCCGAAAAGGTCGGTGCGCGAATCACCCAGTCGACCCGCGGTCTGGGACAGCTCTCGAATCGCCTGCCGGAACGAGTCACCATTGCCGTCGAAGGTGTCGGCGGCCTGGTTGACGAAATCGCCTAGCGGTCCTTGCACCGAACCAGCCTGAGGGCCAAGCGATGTGCTGAGTTTGGTCAGCTCCGACTTGACTTCGTCCCACTCCACCGGAACCGCCGTGCGGTCCAGCCCGATGGTGGCACCGTCAGCCATCGCCGGACCCTTAGTGTAGGCGGGGGTCAATTGCACGAACCTTGCCGACACGATGTTCGGAGCCATGATGACGGCGCGGGCTTCGGCCGGAACTTTGACGCCGTCTTTGACCGACATCGTGACCTTGACCGCCCCGGCCTGCGGCTCGATTGATTTAACGCTCCCCACAGGCACGCCGACGATGCGCACATCGTCACCCGGGTACAGGCCGACCGCCGACGTAAAGTATCCGATCACCTTGTGTCCGGCGCGACCGGGCCACACCAGGTACATACCGATGATCAGCACCACCACCAGGGCGGCGATTACGCCGTAGCGCAACCACCTGGTGCGGGAACTTGCCGGTGCGCTCATGGTGACTTCGGCCTGATGATCAAGCGCTCGGAGATGAAGCCGCGCAGGTAGTCCGCCAGGCTGTCGGGCAGCTTCCCGGGTTGGAAGTACAGGTCCAGCAACACCTCTCCGAGCGGGCCGGGCG
>JBLNEK010000296.1:0-31964 GCA_050262635.1 Candidatus Sericytochromatia bacterium
CCTGCAGCGTCATCGTGATGAGCTCGGACACCCCGTTGCCGAGGTAGACGTCGTCGACGTCGAATCGCGGGAAGCCGTCGACGAGTTCGTAGCGCGTCACCACGGCACGGCGCGCAGGCAGGATGCCCTTGGAATCCGAATAACCCTGCGCGTACGGCAGTGCCTGGATGATGTCGCGCATGATCACGTCGGGCGCTTCGAAGCCGAACGGGGCCGGATTGCCGATGTTCAGCTTCAGGATGCGGTGCCCCTCGGCCTCCAGCCGCGCGGCGTGGTCGTGCACTGGCCCGCGGATTTCGTACAGAACGTCCTGCAGCTTGGTCGACTGCGCAAACGTGCGCGGCGGCAGGTGATGACCGGTGGCGCGCAGCCACGGCACCTGGTGAGTGGTCATTGCTCCATGGTGCCAGGCGTGTCCAGCAAATTACCAACATCTGCCGCGGCGAGACTACGGAAAATGACGGTATCTGCGCCGAATCCATCACAATCCGTAGTCTCGGCGTACGTCGTGACGCCGAGACTACGGTTGGTGCTAGTGCTTACCCGGCGGCTTTGCGCCCCGCGCGATCCCGAGACCCTTGACCGGGGGAGCCGGAGCACTGCTGTCGCCATCACCACTGGATGCCGACGGCTGCTCAGCCGACTCTGGTTGCGCCGCTTGCGCTTTCGGTTGCGACGGCGCCGCCGACTTCTTGGCACCCGGCCGTTTCGCGCCGGCGGCGATGCCGAGCCCCTTGACGGGCGCCGGCTCTGCCTTCGCCTCGCTGGGTGCGGCGTTGGCCGGCTGGGTCACTTCCGTTGCAGGCGCTGCCTTTTCAGCGGCAGGCGGGGCAGCCTTCTTCGCGCCGGGACGCTTGGCTCCCGCCGCGATGCCGAGGCCCTTCGCGGGTGCCGCCTCGGCGGGCTGAGCCTCTGTCGCCGGCGCAGCCTTCTTGGCGCCGGGCCGTTTCGCGCCGCCGGCGATACCAAGTCCGGTCACCGGCTTGGCGGCGGCAGCGGTGTCGGTCTTCGCCTCAGCAGCCTTCGCTTCAGCAGCCTCAACGGGCTCGGCCTCGACGGGCTCGGCCTCGACGGTCTCGGGCTCGGCCGGAGCGGCCGCGGTGGTCCGCTCGGCGGCTGCCTTGGCGGCTGCGCCCTTCTCCGGCAGTGTGACGGTGCTGGTGTCCAGCGAGCCGAGGAGCAGCTGCGCGACGTCGAGCACCTCGACGCCCTCGCCCTTGCCGGACTCCTGCCTGTCGGTCAGCCCGTCGGTCATCATCACCCGGCAGAACGGGCAGCCGGTCGCGATCTTGGGGGAACCCGTAGTGGCGTCTTCGATGGTCATCAACGCCTCGTCGACCCGCTCGTGGTTCACCCGCTTGCCGATGTGCTCTTCCATCCACATCCGCGCCCCGCCGGCGCCGCAGCACAGGCCGGTCTCGGCGTGCCGCGGCATCTCCTTGAGCGTCACGCCCGACGCGCCGATCAGCTCTCGCGGCGCGTCGTAGACCTTGTTGTGGCGGCCGAGATAGCACGGGTCGTGGTAGGTGACGTCTTGGTCGAGCGGCGACACCGGCACCAGCTTCTTGTCGCGCACCAGCCGGTTCAGCAGCTGCGTGTGGTGCAAAACCGTGAAGTTCGCGCCGAGCTGGCGGTACTCGCGGCCGATCGTGTTGAAGCAGTGCGGGCACGTGACGACGATCTTGCGGTCGACGGTCTCCACACCCTCGAAGACGCCGTTGAGCGTCTCGACGGCCTGCGCCGCGAGCTGCTGGAACAGGAACTCATTGCCCGAGCGGCGGGCCGAGTCGCCGTTGCAGGTCTCCTCGGCGCCCAGCACCAGGTACTTCACGCCCGCGATTGACAGCAGTTCGGCGACGGCCTTCGTGGTCTTCTTCGCGCGGTCCTCGAATGCGCCGGCACAGCCGACCCAGAACAGGTACTCGTAGCCGTCGAAGGACTCCGCGTCGACGCCGTACACGGGCACGTCAAAGTTGACCTCGCTGATCCAGTTGAGCCGGTCTTTGGCGTTCTGGCCCCACGGATTCGACTTGGTCTCAAGGTTTTTGAACAGCACCGACAGCTCGGACGGGAACTCCGACTCCATCATGACCTGGTAGCGGCGCATGTCCACGATGTGGTCGATGTGCTCGATGTCGACCGGGCACTGCTCGACGCACGCGCCGCACGTCGTGCAGGACCACAGCACGTCGGGATCGATTACGCCGAGCTGCTCGGCGGTGCCGACCAACGGACGCGTCACCTGCAACGGCGACTCCGGTGGCACCCGGCCGAACCCGGACTCCGGCACGTGGTGCACTTCCTCGTCGCGCTCTCCGGTCAGCGTCTCGGACAGCCCGCCTTCGGGAGTGCTCTCGGCGGGTGTCACCTTCTCGCCGAGGATGTAGGGCGCCTTGGCCATCCAGTGGTCGCGAAGGTCCATGATCACGAGCTTCGGCGACAGCGGCTTGCCGGTGTTCCAGGCCGGGCACTGCGACTGGCAGCGCCCGCACTCGGTACACGTCGCGAAGTCGAGCATGCCCTTCCACGTGAAGTCCTCGATCTTGCCGCGGCCGAACACCGCGTTCTCATCGGGATCCTCGAAGTCGATCGGCTTGCCGTCCCACTCCAACGGCAGCAGCGGACCCATCGCGTCGGGCAGCCGCTTGAACGTCACGTTGATCGGCGCCAGGAAGATGTGCAGGTGCTTGGAGTGAAGCACGATGACCAGGAACGCCAGCATCACGCCGATGTGCAGGAGCAGTGCGACGGTCTCGACGGTGTGGTTGGCCTCGCCTAGACCGGACAGCACCCAGCCCATTCCGTGCGAGAAGAAGGCGGCCTTGTTGTAGGGGAAATCGGGGCCGAGCGTGTTGACGGCCGCACCGCGGAACAACGCGTAGGTCCAGATGACGTTGAAGATCATGAACAGGATCAGCCACGCGCCACCAAGGTGGCTGCCGTAGAACCGCGACTCGCGGCCGTGCTCCTTGGGCCCCTGGATGAGCCGGATGATGGCGAACGTGGTGATTCCGAGCAGCACCGCGAGCGCGAAGAAGTCTTGCAGGAAACCGAGCCAGGGCATGCGGCCGATGAACGGGATCGCGAACTTCGGGTCGAAAAGTACGCCGTAGGCCTCGATGTAGACCGTGAGCAGGATGAAGAAGCCCCACATCGTGAAGAAGTGGGCCACGCCGGGGATCGACCAGCGCAGCAACCGGGTCTGCCCGAAGACCTCTTCGACCTGGGTCCGTATCCGTCGGCCGAGGTCGTCGGTGCGTCCGGTGGCCGGCTGGCCGGAGCGGATCAGCTTGAACAGCCACCAGACGCGGCGGGCGGCGAGCAGCAGCACGATTCCCGTCAACCCGAGGCCTACCACGAGCCTGATCACCTGCTGAGTGTCCACGCGCGCCGCCTTCCCGAGCCTGGGTAGGTTACCGGCCGGTAACTTATCGGATGTTACTCGTCGGTAACTTCTCGTTGGTGCCTGCTCATACTGACATCTCGGCCGGTGGCGGCGCGACCAAGGTTGCCCTAACCGAAAGTCACGCCTGCGGCGCGAGCATCGCCCGCAGCATCGACAGCAGTTCCGAGCGCGACTCGGCGCCAAGCCGACGACGGATGCGAGCCACGTGATGCTCCACGGTCTTCGCCGAGATGAACAGCTGGTTGCCGATGTCTCGGTACGGCATGCCCAGCAGCAGCAGTTCGGCGACCTCGCGTTCGCGCTCCGAGAGCCGTGCCGATTCGCGTGGCGCGGGCTGGGGGGCACGCGGCGGTTCGGCCGCCTGCTCGTCGGCTGCCGTGGTCACCTTCAGGTCCCGCGCGAGCTGCAGCATCGCGCCCGCCACCCGCGCGTCGGCACTCTGCAGCGCCGCCTGGCTGGCGAGCCGGGTGGCGTCCCAGGTCAGGCCGTACTCGGCGAGCCCGCTGGCGGCCGGGGCAACCTCGCCCGGGTCGACGTGGTTCGCCAGCACCCGCAGCCACACCCGGCCGGCGCCGGCCAGCGCCTTGGCGAACGGGCTCGAGCTCGCCGCGGTGGTCAGCGCCTGGCCGTGCGGCGCAACCGCACCGGGCGAGCTGGCCAGAATCCCGGCGTGCACGCCATACCAGCGCAGCGGTACCGACCACAGGACCGGATCTCCCAAGCGGGACAGCAGTTCGAAGGCGTCGTCGAGGGCCGGCTGGATCCGCTCGACTTGGCGAAGCCGCGCCGCGGCGACCCATAGTTCGCCCAGCGGTGGCAGCGAGTACAGGTCGACTGCGTATTCGGCCAGCACCTCGAGTGCGGTGTACCAGTGCTGCTGCAGCGCACCGCTGTCGCCGGTGCGGCGCGCCAGGCCGACCCGCAGTGCGGCCGCCCACAGGGCGTCGCGCCGGTGCAGCGACGCGTCGTCGGGGACGGCGGTCGTGACGGCCCGCCCGTCGAGCATGTCAACCCAGCCGAGCAGCAGACGGTGCCGGTACGCGAAGAGATCGTCGGCGCCGGCGCGCACGGCCCGGCCGATCACGCTGCGGGCGCGCACCGGATCGCCGCCGTGCAGCGCGACGAGTGTGACGAGCGCCGCGGGGCTGTCGGGCGTGGCGCCGCGCGCGATCCGCTCGCCAGCGAGCGACTGGCCGAGCCGGCCCATCGAGACGGCGAACGGATGGTCGAGTGTCTGCAGCAGTCCCTCTGCCAGGCTCCGGGCGGTCCGGGTGGCCGTGGTCGGCGGGCCCGCGGCCTGGGTGTCGAGCGATGCACGCGCGGCGGCGGCGTCGCCTGCACCCAGCAGCACGACGGCTCCGGCCGCACCGACGAACGCGTCCGGGTGCGGGCCGAGCCAGCGGAACAGGTCCGCGGCCTGCCCGGAACTGCCATCGTGCGCGGCCACCGAGGCGGCGATCCGCACGGCCGCCGCGCGCTCGTCGGGGTCGCCGGAGGCCAGCAGGTCGTCGGCAAGCCGGCCGGCGGTCGCACAGTCGCCGGTGAGCGCCAGCGCGTCAGCGAGTCGCGCGGTCAGCCGGGTGGCGCCGGCGTCGAGCGCGGCGCGGTACAGCCGGGCCGCTGCCTGAGGTTGCACCGCCCGCTCGGCGTGCGCCTCGAGCACGGCGGCGAGCTGGTCGTCGCCCACGCCGTGTTCAGCCAGACGCAGGGCGAGCTCGGCTGAGAGCGTTGACTTCTCCAATTGTGTTGACAGTAAGGACTTTTCGATGTCGTGATGACGCGCGGCGCCGACGATCTGCGCGACGGCACGGTGCACGGACCGTAGGAAGGCCGGGCTGTGCGACGGCTCCACGAGCCCGCTGCCGCGCGCCCGGTCGACGAGCAGCTGCGCGTGGTCGATCGGTACGCCCAACGCAGCGGCGACGTCGGCGGCTCCGAGGTCGGGACTCAGCGAGGCGATCAGCAACGCGTCGAGCACGGTTTCGTCGACCGCCCGCAGGCGGTCGATCAGGGCGAACCGGGCCGCTTGCCCGATCGTGGCCGGTTCGCTGACCTGGTCAAGGGCGGCGCGCACGAGAAACGGCAGCCCGGCGGTCGCGGCCATCACGGCCGGTAGGGCCTCAGCGGATGCCGGACAGCCGATCGCTGCGGCGACCATCCGATGCACCTCCTGCGGGGCAAGCGGGCCCAGCAGAACCGGCGGGTTCTCGCGCTCGATCGCCGAGGTGATCGCCCGCAGCGCGCCGCGATGCTGGTACGGCTGCGTCGCGATGACTACGGTGGCCGACCGGTCGTTGACCCAGTCCGCCAGCGTCGAGAGATCGGTCTCCGGCAGTAGGTGCGCGTCGTCGACAACCGCCGCGGTGTCTTTCCCCGGCGCCGAACCCGGCCGCGTGACCACCTCTACACCGGCGGCGCGCAGCGCAGTCCGGATCGCAGCCATCGTCGCGGACTTGCCGGTGCCCAAGCCGCCGACGACGACGATCTTGGTGCCGGCGGTCGGGGCCGCCGCGACGGCGTCGACGACCTCGCGTGCCTGCGGCGGAACCTCTGGGGCCGCCGGGGCGCTCATGTCACTCGGCAGCCGCGGCGGCCGGCTGCGGGCTGGTCACGACCGGTGGGGGCGCTGTCGTAACCGGGACCGTGGTGATGGTCTGCGGAGTTGTGAACGCCGCACTGGTGGTGGGCGGCGCCTGGGTGGCGGTGGGCGGCGCCTGGGTGGTGGTGGGCGGCGCCTGGGTGGTGGTGGTCGGGGGCCGCGTCGTGGTCGTGGTCGGGGGTTGCGTCGTCGTGGTGGTCGTCGTGGTGGGTTGAGTCGTGGTGGTCGTTGCGGTGGTCGTCGTCGACGCGGTCGTGGAGGCGGTGGTCGACGCGGACTCGGTAGTGGTCGTCGGCGGGGTCACGACGGTCGGGCTGCCGTCGGTACCGGTGTAGGTGACGGTGTCGGTCAGCGGCGCGCCCGGCGTCTCCGGGTCGGTGGTGGCCGGGACCGTCGCGGTGTGCGTGCGTATCGACTTGATCGGGCTGGACTCGCTGGTCAGCGTCCACCACAGACCGCCACTGAGCAGCAGCACCGCCGCCAGCGCGGCGCCGAACAGGATCTGGGGCCGGCGGAACCACGGCAGCGGCGCCTCCTCCGCAGCTGCCGGCGGCTGGTCAGGGGGCAAGAACTCCATCTGCGGGCGCGCGCTTGTGGCGTCGGGGTCGAAGGCGTAGTCCGCGCCGGTGTACGGGACGGGCTCTGAGGCGGCGGGCTCGTCTTCTGACCATGCCAGTGCGCGGAACGTCGCAGAGGAGGGGCCGTCCGCGGCGGATTCGGTCGCGGCGGCGGCCGCAGCACCGGCAGCCCACGCCGCGGTGGCCATGCCGGTCGGCGCCTCGTCGCGGGCGGCCGGAGCCAGTCCGGTGGCTGCGTCGCCGGGGCCGCGGGCTGCCAGCAGCGCCGCACCGGCCGCGGCATTGAGCGCCGGTGCGGGTGTGGTCACCACCGGCACGCGGAAATGCTCGGACAGCCGTTGGGTGATCAGCGGGATGGCGGCACCGCCGCCCACGGTTGCCACCGCCGACAACGATGCGCCCGGAATCAGGTTGCGTTGCAGCAGTTCTCCGAGCGCGGTGAGCAAACCGGCCAGCGGGGCGCTGATCAGGTTCTCCAGCTCAGCCCGCGTGACCCTGATGTCGGAGTGGTAGCCGGGCAGCTCGGCCGTCAGCTGGGTGGCGGTGTCGGCCGACAGCCGCTCCTTGGCGTGGCGGCACTGTTCACGCAAGCGGCTGAGCGCACCGACCGCCGCGGTGCTGGCCGTGTCGGCGCCGCTGGACTGATAGATGTCCGAGAGCACGTGGGTCAGCAGCGCCTGGTCCACCTGCGCGCCGGAGAACTCGGTGTAGCGCACGGTCTCGTCGATGGGCTGGAAGTCCTTCGCGGCGTCGGCGAGCGTGATGCTGGTGCCGCTGCCGCCGAAGTCGAGCAGCGCGACGATGCCGCTAGTGGGCAGTCCGGGATCGGTGTCGAGGGCCGCTAACGCGGTCACCGCGTCGGACAGCAGCGCGGGCGGGACGCCGTTGGGCGACAGGTAGGGCTTGGCGCGCAGCGCCGCTCGCAGCGCGCCGAGGACGGCCGGGCCCCAGTGCGCCGGCACTGCGATCGCGACCTGCGACGGGGCCGTGCCATCGTCGACGGTGTGCGCCATTGCGTCCAGGGCCTCGACGAGCAGCCGGTCGGCGGCATGGCTCGATCCGTCGGACGCGACCAGCGGCACCGGATCGCCGACGCGCTCGACGAACCCGGACAGCACGACGCCCGGCTCGGTCAGGTTCGGGTTCTCCGCCGGCACGCCGACCTCCGGAGCCCGGTCCGGGTACAGCGTCAGCACCGCCCGCCGGGTGACCGGGCGGGCGCCCACGCGGGCCACGACCAGATTGGTCATCCCGATGGACAGTCCAAGGAAGTCGGTCATTCGAAGAGTCCTGTCGTCGGCCAGTCACTGGCACCCGTCGGCGGGCCGTTCCTCACGATAGCGGCTGAGGATAGCCCTGGCACGCAACAGCCCCTAACGGTGTCGCACCCCCTAATGGGCAATCCCCTAACCATTGTGCCCTTGAGGTGGCTTCGGCACCGATCCGTCCTTAGCTGGACCGGGATAGCATCGGCGCATGGCCAATGAGCTGCTCGACTTCGTGATGTCGCTGGTGCGCAACCCGGACGTGGCCGCACGCTACGCCGAGAATCCGCAGCAGGCCATCGCCGACGCGCATCTGACGGGCGTGACCAGCATTGACGTCGATAATCTGGTCCCGGTGGTGTCGGAGTCGCTGTCGATGGCCACCCCGACCTACGGCGCAGATGCGGTGGGCGATGCCAACGTGTGGGCCAGCGGCGCCGCGACCGCGGCGTTCGACGCGTTCTCCGACCACCTGCCCGCCCCGGTGCCGATCGACAGCCACGAGCCGGTGATCCAGCAGCCGGCGGACGTTCCGCTCGACCCTGGTGTCGAGCAGGTCACCGAGCAGGACCTGCACACTTTCGATGCCGGGCCGCTGGAGGTGGACCAGCCGGCCGCCATCCCCGAGGGGCACGACGCGGGTTCGCTGATCGACCACGGTTTCGACGATCCCGGCCCCGATCACGGCTTCAACCACCAAGGCTTCGAGCACCACATGTTCTGAGTCTGCCGGCGGAAGCCCCCACCCGCGATGCGCGAGTGGGGGCTTTCCCTATGTCCGACTGCCGATCCCCTAATCCCCTAACTGAGTTTGCCAGATCACCCCACAACGGCCTCGCAGAGGTAGGGGAATCGACCCCGTTTCCGGGTGGACCGCCGATCCATACCGTGGCTGACAGATCACCGGACAGCCCGGTGGGAACACGAGAAAGGCACTTCGATGCTCACCTTGATCGACTACATCCTGAACCTGTTCCGCGACCGCGCCGCGGCTGCGGACTACGTGGCCCATCCCGAGCAGGCTCTGATCGATGCCGGCCTGGGTAACGTCGCGCCGGCCCAGCTGGCGTCGGTGGCGGCCACCGCGGTGCCCAGCCTCGCGCTCGGCGCCGGCGACCCGGTGATCGGTCTGCAGCGTGCGGTCGCCAACAACTGGGGCTTCGAGCCGACGTACGCCCCGGCCGCGAGCTGGGCCCCGCAGACCGACTTCCTCAGCGGGAACCGGACCGACACCGACCTCGCCAGCCACAACAACGTCCCGCTGTTCAGCCCGAACCAGGACGCGGGCGCGAACGCCCAGAACGGTGCGTTCAACCTCGGCTTCGGCGACATCACGTTGGGCGACAAGACCACGGCGAGCGGTCAGGCCGTCGCGGTCAGCGGGCCCAACAGCGGCGACATCCTCACCGGCGACGGCTCGGCGTTGGGTCAGGGCAACGACGTGTACAGCGGTGACGTGGTCACCGGTGCCAACTCGAACGTCAACTACGGCAACGGTAACGACGTGAACGAGGGCAACACCGCCGCCGGGCACGACGTCGTCACCACACACGACGGCACCGTGATCCAGACCTCCGGTCGTGGGACCACGACGTCGTCGCAGGGCAACACCGACTACACGGCGGTGCACGGCAACCAGACCACGACGAACATCGACGGCACTGGCAACAACAGCGGCGTCGACAACACCCACACTGTCGTGGACACGCACACCACGACGACCACCACCACGGTGGCCGACAACTCCGTGCACGACAGCTCGTCGCAGTACAGCGCCAGCTACGACAGCTCGGTGCACGACAACGCTCCGTCGTACACCAGCTCGAACTCCTACGACGCGTCCGTGCACGACAACCAGTCGACGTACGCGCCGTCGTACGACACGTCGACGCACGACAACACCACGGTGACGCACCAGAGCAGCCACGACGGCCTGCACCTCGGGTTCTGAGCTGGCTTCTGACCGAGCGACCTGGCGGGGACCATATGGTCCCCGCCAGGTTTGCGCGCATACCGTGTAACCGTTGATAACTCCTACCGGCGGAATGGGGAGTGCGGAGGAGGCAGACGTGACCCAGCCCACTGACCCGCGGCAGGTCCGGGTGATCGTCGAACTGATCGAGCACACCCGCAAGATCGCCGAGACGAATCACCGTGACGACCTGATCGGCCGGCTGGCTGCCGCGCGAGACCGGATCACCGACCCGCAGATCCGCGTGGTGATCGCCGGCCAGCTCAAGCAGGGCAAGAGCCAACTGCTCAACTCGTTGCTGAACATGCCGGTGGCCCGCGTCGGCGACGACGAGTCGACGGTGCTGACGACCGTCGTCCTCTATGGAGACCAGCCCGCGGCCCAGCTCGTGGTGGTCGCACCCGACGGCGGCGTCGAAGCCGTCGAGATCCCCACCGCCGACATCAACAAGGACCTGCGGCGCGCGCCCCAGGCCGGCGGCCGGGAGGTGCTGCGCGTCGAGGTGATGGCACCGAGTCCGCTGCTCAGGGGCGGCCTGGTGTTCATCGACACCCCCGGCGTCGGTGGACACGGGCAGCCGCATCTGTCGGCGACGCTCGGCCTGCTGCCCGACGCCGACGCGATGCTGATGGTCAGCGACACCAGCCAGGAGTTCACCGAACCCGAGATGACGTTCATCCGCCAGGCGTTCGAGATTTGTCCGGTCGCTGCGATCGTCGCGACGAAGACGGACCTCTACCCGCAGTGGCGTGCCGTGGTCGACGCGGACCTGGCGCACCTGCAGCGGGCCGGTCTCGACATCCCGCTGATCCCGGCGTCGTCGCTGCTGCGCCATCACGCGATCGCGCTGAACGACAAGGAGCTCAACGAGGAGTCGAACTTCCCGGCGGTCGTCACATTCCTGTCCGAGCGCGTGCTGTCGCGCGAGAACGACCGGGTTCGCGACCAGATACTGGCCGAATTGCGTTCTGCCGCAGACCACCTCACGCTCACACTGGATTCGGAGCTGTCCTCGCTTAACGACCCGAACCTGCGCCAGGGGCTCACCGCCGACCTGGAACGGCGCAAGGACGAGGCGCAGGATGCGTTGGCGCAATCGGCGCTGTGGCAGCAGGTCCTCAACGACGGGGTGGCCGACCTGACTGTCGACGTCGACCACGACCTGCGGTCGCGGTTCCGGGCGATCACCCAGCACTTCGAGAACGTCATCGACGGGTGCGATCCGACGCTGCGCTGGGCCGAGATCGGCACCGAGCTGCAGGAGGCGGTGGCCGAAGCCGTCGGCGACAACTTCGTCTGGGCGTTCCAGCGCGCCGAGGCGCTGGCCAAGGAGGTGGCCCGCACGTTCGAACAGGCAGGACTGGAACCGGTGAAGGCGCCGGACATCAGCGCCCGCCAGATGGGCGCCACGTTCAGCGGGTTCAAGTCGCTGGCCCAGATGGACGCCAGGCCCGTGAGCGTCGGCAGCAAGGTGGTCAGCGGCATGCGCGGCTCCTACGGTGGCGTGCTGATGTTCGGCATGCTCGGCTCGCTGGCCGGCCTGGGCATGTTCAACCCGCTGTCCGTCGGCGCCGGACTTCTGTTGGGCCGCAAGGCTTACAAGGAGGACATGGAGAACCGGATGCTGCGGCTGCGCAACGAGGCCAAGAACAACGTGCGCCGGTTCGTCGACGACATCTCGTTCGTCGTCACCAAGGAGTCGCGCGACCGGCTGCAGGCGATCCACCGCCAGCTGCGCAACCACTATCGCGAGATCGCCAACCAGACCAACCGGTCTCTCAACGAGTCGCTTCAGGCGATGCTGACGTCGGCGCGGTTGGAGGAGAACGAGCGCAACCAGCGCGTCGCCGAACTGGGACGCCAGCTCGACATCTTGCGGCAGGTGTCGGCGAAGGCCGCCGAGTTGGCCGCGCCGCAACCGGCCGCCAGCATCAGCCGGACGCAGCCGAGGGTCACCCTGCGCCGATAATCATCGGGTGAGCACCAGCGATCAGGTCCGAGCGATCCTCGGCGGCACGATCCGGGCTTACCGCAACGACCCCGGTTACCGGCAGCGGGCCGATCGGCACCACCAACTGGAGCTGATCGGCTGGCGGCTGAACCAGCCGATCCGCATCGCGCTGGCAGGCACGCTGAAGGCCGGCAAGTCGACGCTGGTGAACGCGCTCGTCGGCGAGAACATCGCGCCGACGGACGCGACCGAGGCCACCCGCATCGTGACCTGGTTCCGGCACGGCCCGACGCCCAAGGTCACCGCCAACCACCGTGGCGGCCGTCGCAGCAACGTGCCGATCAGCCGCAACGAGGGACTCACGTTCGACCTCGGAAACGTCGACCCGGACGACGTGGTCGACCTCGACGTGGAGTGGCCGGCGGCCGAACTCACCGACACGACGATCATCGATACCCCGGGAACGTCGTCGTTGAACAGCGACGTCTCCGCGCGAACCCTCCGATTGCTCGTCCCGGACGACGGCGTGCCCCGCGTCGATGCGGTGGTTTTCCTGCTGCGCACGCTGAATGCGGCCGACATCGCGCTGCTCAAGCAGATCGGCGAGCTCGTCGGCGGCTCGGCCGGCGCGCTGGGCGTCGTCGGGGTGGCTTCGCGTGCCGACGAGATCGGCGCCGGGCGCATCGACGCGATGCTGTCGGCGAACGACGTCGCCAAGCGGTTCACCGAGGAGATGGACAAGACCGGAATCTGCCAGGCCGTCGTGCCGGTGTCGGGGCTGCTGGCGCTGACCGCACGCACGCTGCGACAGAGCGAGTTCGTCGCTCTGCAGAAGCTCGCCGGCGTGGACGCCGCCGAACTGGCCAGCGCGATGCTGTCGGTGGATCGCTTTGTGCGCGAAGACAGTTCGCTGCCCGTCGACACTGCGACACGCGCGCAGCTGCTCGACCGGTTCGGCATGTTCGGCATCCGGATCTCGATCGCGGTGCTGCGGTCCGGCGTGAGCGATTCGGTGGCACTGGCCGACGAGCTGCTCGAGCGCAGCGGGCTGGTGGCGTTGCGCGACGTGATCGACCAGCAGTTCGCACAGCGCTCCGACTTGCTCAAGGCGCACACCGCGCTCCTGTCACTGCGACGCTTCGTCGAGGTCAATCCCATTCCGGCGACCGCCGCGATCATTGCCGATATCGACCCTCTGCTCGGCGACACGCACGCGTTCGAAGAGCTGCGGCTGCTGAGTCAACTACGTTCGCGGCCAACGACTTTGACTGACGACGAGATGGCGTCGCTGCGCCGGATCATCGGCGGTTCGGGCACCGACGCGGCCAGCAGGCTCGGTCTGACTGCGCCCGACGACGGGCCGCGCGCGGCGTTCGCGGCGGCCCAGCGGTGGCGCCGGCGTGCCGAGCATCCACTCAACGACCCATTCACCACGCGGGCATGCCGGGCCGCGGTGCGCAGTGCCGAGGCGCTGTTGGTGCAGTACTCCTACAGCTGAAGCGTGTCGGCCTCGTCGGGCCGGACGGGACTCGGTGCCGACCGGCGCGGCCGGTCACCAAGGCCTGCTCGATTGGCGAACGCCCGGCGGCTCAAGGCGAAGGAATGCCAGGGATCGGCGGGATGGGGATCGTCACCGTGTTCGTCCCGATCGTGAAGCTGACACTGGTGCTGGTGCCCGTGCTGGTGCTCGTCGTGGTGGTCGGCTCCGTCGTCTCGGTCGTGGTCTCGGTGGTCGTCGGTGTCGTCGTCTCGGTGGTCGTCGTCGTGGTGGTCGACGGCGTGGTGGTCGGCGTCGTCGTCGCGGTCGTAGTGCGTGTCGTGGTTAGCGGAGTCAACGGTTTGTCTTCGGAATTGGAGCCCCCGAAGACCAGCAGGATGATCAGCACCAGGATGATCGCGCCCAGCGCGCCGAACAGGATCAGCGCCCACGGCTTGCGATACCACGGGACCTGCGGCTCCTCCGGCGGTCCCGGCGGCGGCGCGCCCGGCGGCTGCTGGCCGTACGCGCTGTACGCGGTCGGCTGCTCGGAATAGTAGTTCGGGTCTTCTGGCGGACCGTACTGGGACACGGGGCTTGATGTTAGCCGGTGAACCTGTTCAGTTGTGAGGGTAAGCAGGTCGCGGCGCGGGTCGGACGCTGATGGGTGACCGCGTCACCGGCGTTCTGGTCACTCCGATCTCTGGGGGCCGCGCCGACGTCGGCGCCTGCCGGCGCGGCGGCTCGACGACGGCGGGCGCGCTGGCCGGGGGCGGGCTCGGCGGTGGCGTACTGGTAATGCTCGGCGGGACCGTCGTTGTCGTCGGCGTTCTGGCCGGGGACGGCGCCGGTGTCGTCGTGGTGCTCGTCGGCTCGACATGGCTGCCCGGTGCGGCGGAGGGGCGCGACGCCAGAAGGACCGCCGCCACCACGATGGCGACCAGCGCGATCGCGATTGCGACGATGGCCAAGACGGCCACGGGCCTCCGGTACCACGGCAGCGGCGAGGGAGACCCGACGCGCAGCGCGCCTAGCCCGTAGACGAAATCCTCGTCGTCGTCGAGAGCGCCGAGGGTCTCCCAGCGGTAGGCAAAGTCCCCCGGCGGTTCCGTCACCGCCATGAGCGGATGGTACGGGTCATCGAGTTTGCTAGTTGTGCGGAAACGCGGGATGACGGCCGGGCGTGGCGCGCAGGCCCGACGTACGCGACGTGGTCGTCGTCGTGGTGGTTGCCTCGGTCGACGTCTCCTCGGTCGTCGTCGTGGTGGTGGTCTCTGTCGTGGTTTCCGACGTCGTCGTGGTCGTGGTGGTGGTGGTCGTCGTCGTGGTGGTTGTGGTGGTCGTGGGAGTCGTCGTCGGAGCGGTCGTCACGGCGGTCGTGAGCGGCGTCGAGATCGGCGCGTCGGGCCGGGTGGAGTGGTTGGCGGTCTGCACGACGGCGACGACCAGCACGATGATCACGAGCACCCCGAGCACCCCAGCGGCCGCGACCGCCTGCGAGGTCTGGTACCACGGCACCTCCGGCGGCTCGGCCGGATCCGGCCGACCGTCGTCGCTGCCCCGATACGTCATGGCGTGATCGTATGGGCTTGGCCGTTTGCCGACGGTGGGGTTAGAAGGAGTCGACCCGCTCGATGCTGACGAACATCCCGTGACCGGTGCGGCCGTTGGTGAAGCGGGTGCCCGACGCGTCGGCCGCGATCGTCCACCCCTGCGCTTGGTACGTGCGGTAGTCAAGCGTCACGGGGTCGATGTCGCCGAGGTTGCCGACCAGCCAGCGGAACCGGCCGTCGGCGGTCACGGTCACGCCGTTGGCCGGGATGCCGTCCTGTTCCGGTGAGTTCGTGAACGGTGCCTCGCAGCCGACGGACGTCTGCGAGATCTGGCAGCGGGTCTTGCCGGACTTCGTTTGGACATAGACATAGCCTTGCGCGTTGGGCTCGAGCGTTTCTCCGCCGGGGGCAGCCGTCGACGTCGGCGCGGCAGTGGCCGACGACGTGGTGGTCGGCGGCGTGCGGGTCGGCCGAGTCGTGGGGAACGTCGGCTCCGTCGGGTTGGACGGCTCGGCGACGGGCCGGCCGTTGGTCCAGTTGGTGCAGCCGGCGAGCCCCATGCTCGCGGCTACCAGCACCACAGCCGCCAGAGGCCAGCGCCCCGAATCCCGCACGTCACTTCCCCTTAGGTCCTCATGACAAGGCTACGGAAGAAGTGACGCACGGTGCGGTAGTGACGCGCGTGACCCCGCGACCGAAGTTCGGGAAAAAGCGTCACCGATGAACGAGGCACGTGCTCCTACCCGTAAGAGCGGCACGCGGCCGCGAAGCAGGCAAGGAGCACGTCATGAGGCGGAATCGCACGAGCGTCCTCTACCAGGTCGCCGACCGGTTGCACCAGGGCCGTGCGGTTCGGGTGACCTCGGACGGGATCGCCGCGGCCGTGTCGGGATGGCTGGCCGACCTTGACGTGGCGAGCCCGCGGGTCAACGAGCTCGCAGCGGCTGTTCGATCCGGAGATTGGGTGGTTGCGCACGCTCTCGAAGACCTGCTGGCCGTCGACGTGACAATCGCGGCATAGCAAGGAAATCAGTTCCACCCTGCCGACGGCCGGTTGCGGCGCACACTCGAGCCGTGACGGTTATCGACGTGTGGATGCAGCATCCGACGTCTCGGTTCCTGGCTCAGGACATCTTCGCCTCGCTGCGGCGCTGGACCGGCGGTGTGATCCCCGGCGAGTCCCCCGGCATCGACGTGACCGTCGCCGCGATGGACGCGGCGGGCGTGAGCTTCGGGCTGCTGTCGGCGTGGTCGGCCCCGCACCGGGAGCCGCTGATCAGCAATGACGAAGTGGCGCAATGGGTTTCGTCCCACCCGGACCGGTTCGCCGGTTTGGCGTGCGTGGACCTGGACAAGCCGATGGTGGCCGTGCGCGAATTGCGCCGGTGCGTAACGGAACTGGGTTTCAAGGGGCTACGGGTGATCCCGTGGCTCTGGGAGGCGCCGCCGACCGACCGTCGCTACTACCCGCTCTATGCCGAATGCGTTGAGTTGGGCGTCCCGTTCTGCACACAGGTTGGCCACACCGGGCCCCTTCGTCCGTCCGAGACCGGCCGGCCGATCCCGTACATCGACCAAGTGGCACTTGACTTTCCTGAGCTGACGATCGTGTGCGGCCACGTCGGCTACCCGTGGACCGAGGAGATGATAGCCGTCGCCCGCAAGCACGAGAACGTCGTCATTGACACCTCGGCGTACACCACCAAGCGGCTGCCGTCAGAATTGGTGTCCTACATGAGAACCCGCACCGGGCAGCGCAAGGTGCTCTTCGGCAGCAACTATCCGATGATCCTGCCTGCGCACACGCTCGACGGCCTCGACGCGCTAGAGCTCACCGCAGAGGCTCGAGACCTGTACCTCGCCGGAAATGCCCGGCGGGTTTTCGACCTGTCTTAAGGCGATTGACAAGGAGATTGACATGGCCAGCACCGACAGTCGTCCGGTCAACCTCGAGGCGTTCGCGAACCTGCCCGCCGGCGAGCCCGTGGTGATGATCAACCTGCTGAAGTTCAACGACGGCCCCGGTCGCGAGCGCTACCTCGAGTACACCCGCGAAGTCCAGCCGCATCTGGACCGGGTGGGCGGCAAGGTGCGCTACGCGGGGACGAACCCGGTCAACATCATCGGAGATGGCGAGCGTCCGTGGTGGGACGCGATCCTGGTCGTCGAGTACCCCTCGTCGCAGGCCTTCACCGACATGGTTAGCGACCCCGGATACCAGCAGGTGCACGGCCACCGCGCGGCGGCGCTGGACCAGGGCGACCTGGTGGCAACCTCGCATTGGGTGCTCGGCTGAGCTTTTCGCGGCTGGGCCTTGCGCGTCACCGGACTCGGGCTGAGCACAGCAGTTCAACGAGCTCGGGTCGCCGACCAACTGCTGATTCAAGGCCCCGTTTGGAACCTGGCCTATACTTACCTATACAACGACCTGTTTATAGATGAATCTAGGTGATCGGCAGCGGTGAAGGGGAGCGTCTACACCCCGGGCGCCGGCCATTCTCCTCGTGTGCTCGCCGGGCGTGACGCGCTATTGCACGACTTCGAGCTCATGCTCAACGATGTCTCCGTCGAGGGCCGGGTCCGTGCCCAGGACATCATCTTGGGCGGTCCACGCGGAGTCGGCAAGACGGTCACTGTCACCGCCTACGGCAGGTTGGCCTCCAGCACGGGCTACGACGTGGTGAATCTGCAGGCGGTGGCCGGGCAGGCCGGCCTCGTCGACTCACTGCTTCATCGGGCCACCGGCAAGCTGCAGGCCGGCGCCGGCCCCTGGCAACGGGCCAAGAGTGCATTCGATCGGCTCGCCGGCGTCAATCTGGGAGCCGCGGGCTTCAGTGCCGGGATCAGCACCCATCCCAGGGAAAGTCGCGTGCCGCCTTCAGATGCCGGCACGCTGGCGGAGGCGCTGGTCGCCGTCGCGTCGGAGGTGCGCAAGGATCATCCGTCCGGCGGGCTGCTCATCACACTCGACGAACTGCAGGTTGCGTCGGCCGCCGACCTCGCATTACTTGCCGCCACATTGCACCGGCTGAATGTGGACCACCCGCAAGCCGCTGTCGTCTTCACCGGGACGGGGCTTCCCCATACACCCGAGGCGCTTCGCAAGGCCGGAGTCACACACCCCGACCGACTCTTCGCGCTGCACCCATTGCCGCTCACACTGAAACGCGACGACGCCGCGTACGCCATCGTGGAACCTGCGCGGCGCGTCGGCGTCAGCTGGCAGCCCGAGGCTGTTGAACGAGTCGTGACGGCGAGCAACGGTTACCCGGCTCACCTGCAACTCTTCGCCCACATGACATGGTTGGCGGCACCGGGTCCCACGATCGTCACACTCACCGACGTGGACGCGGCGCTGCCGACGGCTGCCGCCCAGCTCCAGCAACGCAGTTTCGGCCCCCGCTGGGACCGAATGCCCGATCGGCAAATGGAGTTCCTCGCCGCCCTCGCCCTCGCCGGCGGACGCGCCACGACGGCGCAACTCGGGCGCATGCTCGACCGCACGACACAAGAACTTTCCTGGATACGCCAAGCCCTCATCGAGGAGGGCGACATCTTTGCGCCCAAACGCGGCCAATTGGCGCTGACTGTGCCTCTGATGGGCCCATTTGTGCTGGCGAATTACGAACAGGCGTGCAGCGAGACGGGCAACAGCGACATTCTCAGCATCGAAGCAATGCGACGAAACGCCGACCTCTTAGCAGCCGAGCTGCCACCTGGCACCTGATCGATTTACCGGCGGGAACAAACTGCTGTCCAGTCCCGTTAGTGTGTTCGACAACTTGAGTGTATTAGGCTCAACTACGAATTGACTTCCGCCCAGCAGGCGGAGCAGACTTGAGCCCAATTCACTCAGCAGACGTACACCTATCAGGGAGGAAACACCATGGCTCGTGCGGTCGGAATCGACCTCGGGACCACCAACTCCGTCGTCGCGGTTCTCGAGGGTGGCGACCCCGTCGTCGTCGCGAACTCCGAGGGCTCCCGCACCACGCCGTCCGTCGTCGCGTTCGCGCGCAACGGCGAGGTACTCGTGGGCCAGCCCGCCAAGAACCAGGCGGTGACCAACGTCGACCGCACGATCAGGTCGGTCAAGCGCCACATGGGCACCGACTGGTCGATCGAGATCGACGGCAAGAAGTACACGGCGCCGGAGATCAGCGCACGCGTGCTGATGAAGCTCAAGCGCGACGCGGAAGGGTACCTCGGCGAGGACATCACCGACGCCGTGATCACCGTGCCCGCGTACTTCAACGACGCGCAGCGCCAGGCCACCAAGGACGCCGGCCAGATCGCCGGGCTGAACGTGCTGCGCATCATCAACGAGCCCACCGCGGCCGCGCTGGCCTACGGGCTGGACAAGGCCGACAAGGAACAGACCATCCTGGTGTTCGACCTCGGTGGCGGCACCTTCGACGTCTCGCTGCTGGAGATGGGCGAGGGCGTCGTCGAGGTGCGTGCCACCAGCGGTGACAACCACCTCGGTGGCGACGACTGGGACGACCGGATCGTCGAGTGGCTCGTCGACAAGTTCAAGGGCACCAGCGGCATCGACCTGACCAAGGACAAGATGGCGATGCAGCGGCTGCGTGAGGCCGCTGAGAAGGCCAAGATCGAGCTGTCCAGCTCGGCCAGCACGTCGATCAACCTGCCCTACATCACCGTCGACGCGGACAAGAACCCGCTGTTCCTCGACGAGCAGCTCACGCGCGCGGAGTTCCAGCGGATCACCCAGGACCTGCTGGACCGCACCCGCAAGCCGTTCCAGTCGGTGATTGCCGACGCCGGGATCTCGGTGTCTGACATCGACCACGTCGTGCTGGTCGGCGGCTCAACCCGCATGCCTGCGGTGACCGACTTGGTCAAGGAGCTCACCGGCGGCAAGGAGCCCAACAAGGGCGTCAACCCTGACGAGGTGGTCGCCGTCGGCGCCGCGCTGCAGGCCGGCGTGCTCAAGGGTGAGGTGAAAGACGTTCTGCTGCTTGACGTTACGCCGCTGAGCCTTGGCATCGAGACCAAGGGCGGCGTGATGACCAAGCTGATCGAGCGCAACACCACGATCCCGACGAAGCGGTCGGAGACCTTCACCACGGCCGACGACAACCAGCCGTCGGTGCAGATCCAGGTCTATCAGGGCGAGCGCGAGATCGCGGCGCACAACAAGCTGCTCGGCAGCTTCGAGCTGACCGGCATCCCGCCGGCCCCGCGCGGCGTGCCCCAGATCGAGGTCACGTTCGACATCGACGCCAACGGCATCGTGCACGTCACGGCCAAAGACAAGGGCACCGGCAAGGAGAACACGATCCGCATCCAGGAGGGATCCGGCATCTCCAAGGAGGAGATCGACCGGATGATCAAGGACGCTGAGGCACACGCCGACGAGGACCGCAAGCGGCGCGAGGAGGCAGACGTCCGCAACCAGGCCGAGACGCTGGTGTACCAGACGGAGAAGTTCGTCGCCGAGCAGCGTGGAGCCGAGGGCGGATCGAAGGTGCCCGAGGACGTGCTGTCCAAGGTCGACGCGGCGGTCGCCGACGCCAAGCAGGCGTTGAACGGCACCGACATCAATGCGATCAAGTCGGCGATGGAGAAGCTGGGGCAGGAGAGCCAGGCCCTGGGTCAGGCCATCTACGAGGCGACCCAGGCCACTCAGGCGGACACCGGTGCGGGAAGCGCTCCCGGTGGCGACGACGTCGTGGACGCGGAGGTGGTCGACGACAGCCAGGAGGAGAAGTGAGTTCCGAACAAGAAGCTCACGAACCTCACGAACCTGTCGTCGTCACCGACAAGCGACGCATCGACCCGACCACGGGCGAAGTGCGTGAAGGAGCTGCCGGGCCGGCCCCCAGTGGGCCGGCGCCGGACAGCGCCGAGGCCACCGAGCTGAAGGCGACCCTGCAGCGCGTCAAGGCCGAGTATGACAACTACCGCAAGCGGTCGATCCGCCAGGAGCAAGCTGCGGGGGAGCGGGCCAAGGCGGCGGTCGTCACCCAATTGCTCAGTGTCCTCGACGATCTCGACCGTGCCCGTAACCACGGCGACCTGGAATCGGGGCCGCTGAAGTCGGTGGCCGACAAGCTGACCGCCGTCCTCGAAAACCTCGGCCTCGCGCCGTTCGGTGAAGAAGGCGACGACTTCGACCCGTCGCTGCACGAAGCGGTCCAGCACGAGGGCGACGGCAGCAGGCCGATCGTCGGGACCGTGATGCGCCGGGGCTACCGGCTCGGCGACCAGATCCTGCGTCACGCGCTGGTCGGTGTGGTCGACACGGTCGACGATGAGCCGCTTGCGCGACGAGCGACAGGCGACGATGAGAGCGCGGAAGCAGAAGAGACCGCAGAATCAGAACAGTCAGCAGGCTGAGGTCCGCAGTCCGAGGAAGGAGGTGACGCCGCATGGCTCAACGCGAGTGGGTCGAGAAAGACTTCTACAAGGAGCTCGGCGTCTCCTCTGGCGCCAGCGACAAAGAGATCAAGAGCGCTTACCGCAAGCTGGCTTCTGAGCTGCATCCCGACAAGAACCCGAACAATCCGGCGGCCGCCGAGCGATTCAAGGCGGTCTCGGAGGCCTACAGCGTGCTGTCGGACGAGGCCAAGCGCAAGGAGTACGACGAGACGCGGCGGCTGTTCGCCGAGGGCGGCTTCGGCCGTCGCCGGTTCTCGGCCGGCAACTTCGGCGGGTTCGGCCCCGGCGGCGACGGCACCGAGTTCAACCTGAACGACCTCTTCGACTCCGCCGGGCAGACCGGCGGTGCCAACATCGGTGACCTGTTCGGCGGGCTGTTCGGCCGGGCCGCGAGCCGGCCGAGCCGTCCGCGCCGCGGCAACGACCTCGAGACCGAGACCGAGCTGGACTTCGTCGAGGCCACCAAGGGCGTCGCGATGCCGCTGCGGCTCACCAGCCCGGCGCCGTGTACCAACTGTCACGGCAGCGGCGCGCGGCCGGGCACCAGCCCGAAGGTCTGCAACACCTGCAACGGGTCCGGCGTCGTCAACCGCAACCAGGGTGCGTTCGGGTTCTCCGAACCCTGCACCGACTGCCGCGGCAGCGGCTCGATCATCGAGCACCCCTGCCCCGAGTGCAAAGGCACGGGCGTGGCCACCCGTACGCGCACCATCAACGTGCGCATCCCGCCCGGTGTGCAGGACGGGCAGCGGATCCGGCTGCCCGGCCAGGGCGAGGCCGGGCTGCGCGGCGCCCCGTCGGGCGACCTCTACGTCACCGTGCACGTACGGCCGGACAAGGTGTTCGGCCGCGAGGGCGACGACCTGACCGTCACCGTCCCGGTCAGCTTCACCGAATTAGCCTTGGGTACAACGCTTTCCGTCCCGACTCTGGACGGCAAGGTGGGTGTGCGGGTGCCGAAGGGGACGGCCGACGGGCGCATCCTTCGCGTCCGCGGGCGCGGCGTGCCCAAGCGCGACGGCGGCAACGGTGACCTCCTGGTCACGGTCAAGGTCGCGGTGCCGCCCAACCTCGAGGGCGCCGCGCTGGAGGCGCTGGAGAAATACGCGGCGGCGGAGAAGGCCAGCGGGTTCGATCCGCGCGCTGGATGGGCGGGGCGATGAGCCGCTTGCGCGAGGAGCAGAAAGCACAGTCGCGATGAGCACGTCAGACGAAGCCCGCACGTTTCTGATCTCAGTGGCCGCCGAGCTGGCCGGCATGCACGCGCAGACGCTGCGCACCTACGACCGGCTCGGCCTGGTCACTCCGCGCCGCACCACCGGCGGTGGCCGCCGCTACTCCGAGCGTGACGTCGAGCTGCTGCGCGAGGTGCAGCGACTGTCGCAGGACGAGGGCGTCAATCTGGCCGGCATCAAGCGGATCATCGAGCTGACCAATCAGGTCGAGGCCCTGCAGTCCCGGCTGCGCGAGCTTACCGACGAGGTCGAGCGGCTGCGCGCCAACCAGCGCCGCGACGTGGCGGTGGTGCCGAAGTCCACCGCGCTGGTGGTCTGGGAGCCGCGCAAGTCGCGGCGCGCGCGCAACTGAGCGCTCAGACGTGGATCGAGAACGTCGCGGTCGCCGGGTCGCCCTCGGTGGCAACGCGATAGGTGCCGCGGCGTAGGGAGTCGGTGGGCGCGCACATCGGCTCGAAGCAGATCACCTCGTCGTCACTCGGCGAGAACACTTGGGCCGCCGCGTATCCCTCGTCGAAGTGCATCTCGATGCGTCGGTCGCCGCCCGCGACCGCGAACACCGACCCCGGCTTGACCTCGTCGTAGCTGTCATCAAAGTAGTTGTCGCCCAGGGTCTCTGAGGAGGCCGGACGGTCCTCGGTCTCTCCCGTCGGGATCATCCACGCGTTCACCGGGCAGTACCGCATGGCTGGCAACTCCAGCTGCCACTCGGCGCGGGGTGCATCGGGAATCCGCAGATACGGGTGGAAACCGAAACACAACGGCACGTCGGCCCTGGTGGTCGGCGTGACCGTGGTGCGCACCGTGAGCACGCGGTCGGCCAGCGTGACGTCCATGGTCAGCAGATGCGGGAACGGGAAGCTGACCAGCAACCGCGGAGTGCCGCCGTAGTCGAGTTCGGCGACGAGCCGATTGCCGGTCTGCTCCTTGACTTCCCAGCCCTCGTAAGCGGCGAGGATGCCGTGGATCACCACACCGTGCTGGTCGGTGCGTACCCCGCCCACGCCGGGCGTCAGCGTGACCGCGCCGGTGTCGACCTGATAAGTGTTGGCGCTCAACCGATTTGCCCACGGGTAGAGGATCGGGATGCCCATGGTCTTGCCGGTGGTCCTGTACGCGTGCAGCCCGCGCCGCTGTCCGAGCAGCTCAACTCCGTCGTCGGACAGCGACGTGCCTACCATGCCGGCACGCGGTACGTAGGTGGCGGTCAGCGACGATGACGGATCTTTGAGCGTGACGGTCTCGAGGTCGGCCATCGTCGGATTGTGCCACAGCTCACATCAGCGGATCGTGCGCGATGCGTTCGGGCGGAGCACCTTTGGCAATCAGGGCGGCTTTGGTGTTGGCGACCATCTGTGCGTTGCCGCTGATGAGGATTTGCCGGTCGCCCCAGCCGCCGTACTTGGTCACCACCTCGGGCAACCGGCCGGTCTGGCGCACGTGCAGGCCGCGCGGAGGCTGCACGTCCGGGTAGCCCGACGCCCACGGTGGGTCGTGGTTGTACTCCGACACCGGCGAGACCGACAGCCACGGGTTGTGGGCGGCGATGCTCCACAGCGTCTTCAGATCGTAGAGCTCGCAGGGGTAGCGCGCGCCGAAGAACAGGTGCACCCGGGGGTTGTGCGCGAACCGGGCCATCTCCATGATCAGCGCCCGCAGCGGCGCGATCCCGGTGCTGCCCGCCACCATCAGCACGTCGCCGCCCTCGCGGTCGACCTCCATTGCGCCGTGCGGCGCGGACAGCCGCCAGCGGTGCCCGGGCCGGGTCTCGCCAACGACCGCCGTGCTGATTATTCCGCCCGGCACGGTGCGGACGTGAAACTCGATCGCGCCGCCCGGGTCGGCGGGGATCGCGGGGCTGAAGTAGCGCCAGCGCCGCGGGCACTGTGGGACCTCGACGTTGACGAACTGGCCCGCGTGATAGTCCATTGGCCGGTCGAGCTGAAGCCGGACGACGGCGAGGTCGCGAGACACCCGCTGGTGCTCGACGACCGTGCCGTCCCACCACGCCGGGCCGGTCTCGCCCTCGGCCGCGCCGCTCATCACACCGATAACCAAAGCCAGCGCATCCCGCGCGGCCGCCTCGAGTGCGTCGTCCCACCGCTGTGCCAGCGCGCTGCGGAAGCTGCCGTGCAGCGATTCCCGCATCGCCTGGTAATGCTGTTGTGTCACACCGTATTTGCGGTGATCGCGGCCCAGCTGCGCAAGGAAGGCGACGGGTTCCTCGGATCGCTGCGCGACGAGTTCGTTCAGCACCCAGTGCAGCGCCTGGCCGAACGCCGCGCGCTGGCCGCCCATGTCGGGCGGAAACAGGTCCCGCACCGAAGGATCGACGGCGAACCAGCGCGTGTAGAACCGTCGGACGAACTCGTTGTCCGCGTCGGGAGGGTCGAGGACCGAGCGCAGCACACTCAGCGATTCGCGATCCTCGAGCCCCACGCCGGACGATTCTAAGGACGCTTCCTGAGCGCGGCGGCCGCCACCAACACGAGTCCAACTACCGCCCAGCAGGTCAGCACCGCGATAGCCGTACCGGCGCCGGCCGCGTCGAAGTACGCGGTGGACCGCAGCAGCGTGGCGTTCGCGCCCTGCGGCAGGTACTGGCCGAGCGCGCCCCAACCGCGGGGGAGCATCTCCGGGGCGCTGTTAAGTCCCGACAGCGGATTGCCCAGCAGAAGCGCCAGCAACGCGCCGACCGCGAGCCCGACGCGCCCGAACAGCGAGCCGAGTCCCAGCACCGCAAGGCCGGCCGCCAGGATCCCGAGCGTCAAACCGCCCGTCACGCCCCAGAAGTTCTGGTCGATCGACCCGAGGACGTAGCGCAGAATCGCCGCGATCGTCGCCGCGCCGAGGAACGAGAATGCGACGGTCGCAACAAGTCTCGTCCAAACCGCGCGTTCGAGCACCAGTACGAGAGCGATCGCGGGCAGCAGGCCCGCCAACGTGATCGGCAGCACCGAGGCCGCAAGGCCGGTCCCGCGGGGGTCGTTGGCAGTCGGCGGCGCGAGATCGTCCACCCGCAACGGGGCTCCGGTGTGCTGCGCGATGCCGGTGCCTATTTGGGTGAGCAGCTGAGCGACCACGGGGCTGGCGCCGCTAGCGATCAGCATCGTCGGTGCGGGGGTGAAGGAGATCCCGCCGTAGACCGCGCGGTCGCGGATCGCCGCGCGCAGCGACGCGTCGTCGGGATAGGTATTGAGCTTGAACGCGCCGGGGGCGTTGTGCTCGAGCATCTGTGCCACTGCCGGAGCCTGGGGTCCGGTTGCGCCGATCGGAACGTAGCGCGGCTTGCTGCGGACAGCCGGCAGGGCGAACGCGATCGCGATGATCGCGATCGCGACCGTCACCACCACGACGATGCCGGCGGCCTGTACGGCGGGGGAATGGGTGCGAGCGTCGTGTGAAGCCATGGCCCAGAACCTTTTCATCGATTGTTGAATTCCTGCCAGGGCGATGTTATGCCGCCCGCCGTATAATTTCAACATCTATTGAAAATGATACCGTTGAAACATGGCCCGACCAGCTGAGAAGCGCCGCGGCAGGCGCACAGGCCAGCCGGTGTCGCGAAATACGGTGCTGCGCGCCGCCAAGCGGCAGTTCGCGCGGCATGGTTACGAGAAGACGACGCTGCGAGCAATCGCCCGCGACGCCCGCGTCGACCCCTCGATGGTGCTCTACCTGTTTGGCTCGAAGGCCGAGCTGTTCCGCGAATCGATGCGGCTGGTGCTCGATCCTGACGTGCTGGTCGCTGCCGTCGGGTCGGGTGGTGGCGACGTAGGGTTTCGGCTGGCACGGACCTACCTGGCCATGTGGGAACAGCCCGAGACGGGGGCCAGCATGGTGGCGATGCTGCAGTCGGCGACCTCGAACGCCGACGCGCACAAGGCGTTCCGCGGTTTCATTCAAAGCTACGTGCTCACCGCCGTGGCCGGCGCGCTCGGCGGCGGGGAAGAGGCCCGGCTGAGGGCGATGCTGGCCGCCACCAACCTCGTCGGCACCGCGATGTTGCGCTACGTCATGCAGGTGCCGCCGCTGGCCTCGCTGGACATAGACGACGTCGTCGCGCTGATCGGGCCCGTCGTCCATCGGTACCTGACCGCGGACTCGGGGGAACTCGGCCTCGACGAGTTCGCGCTATAACCCGTGGACGCCCTTGTAGAGCACCAGCAGGCCGATCACGATCAGGATCGCAGCCACCAGCGCGGCGTTGTGCCGTTCCATCCAGTCCTTGAGTTTGGACAACGCCGGGTCCAGCCGCTCACCGGACACCGCATAGGCGAGGATCGGCAGCGCCACCGAGGACGCGGCGATCGCGACGAAGTACGCCACCGCCAACCATGCCTCAGGATTGCCGATCCCCTCGCTGCCGATCGCCAATCCTGCTGCGACACATATGAACAACACCTTCGGGTTCACCACTGCCAGTGCCGCGCCGTAAATGCCCGCCCTGGTCGGGGTGAGGGTGCTGAGCTGACGCATCCACGCCGGCATGTGCGCCGAGCGGTTACGGGTGAGCCAGCGGAAAATGCCGAACAGGATCAGTGTGGCGCCGATGACGACGCGCAGCCACGACGCCCACGTCGGCGGGTGCTCGAGGGTGCCGATCAGCCCGGAGATGCCGACGAAGACGGCCGTCAGCGCGAACAGCGCCACCAGCCAGCCGACGAGATACAGCAGCGCGGCCTCCCGGGGGCGCGGGCTATGCAGCACCAGGATCGCCGGGATGATCGACAGCGGTGACAGCGTGATCACCAGCGCCAGCGGGACGAGTTCCGTCAGCACCGTGCCCCAGTTCGCGGCCATAGGAGCCGATCCTCGCATCGCCGGACCGCTCATCGAGTGTGAATATGGCGACGCTCTCGCGGCGTGTCGCGCCGCTGATTGCACTATCGGCGTGAGGAGTTGCCGGAGAAGATAGACTTGAGCGGAACAGACTCAACCTTGACGGCGTTGGATATGCCGACAAGCATTTTTCCAGCCCTTAATCGATCGGAGGTGTCGTGGACTCGTTCAACCCGACCACGAAGACTCAGGCGGCGTTGACCGCGGCACTGCAGGCGGCCAGCGCCGCCGGCAACCCGGAGATCCGCCCGGCCCATCTGCTGATGGCGCTACTCACGCAGAACGACGGCATTGCCTCGCCACTGCTGGAGGCCGTCGGCGTCGATCCGGCGACCATCCGCGCCGAGACCCAACGGCTTTTGGACCAGCTGCCCAGCGCCAGCGGCGCGAGCAGCCAGCCGCAGCTATCCCGCGAGTCCCTGGCCGCCATCACGGCCGCCCAGCAGCTGGCCACTGAGATGGACGACGAGTACGTCTCCACCGAGCACCTGATGGTCGGGCTCGCAACGGGCGACTCCGATGTCGCCAAGCTGCTCACCGGCCACGGCGCATCCCCGCAGGCGCTGCGCGACGCGTTCGTCAAGGTCCGCGGCAGTGCCCGCGTCACCACCCCCGATCCCGAGGGCACCTACCAGGCGCTGGAGAAGTACTCCACCGACCTGACCGCGCGCGCCCGAGAGGGCAAGCTCGACCCGGTCATCGGCCGCGACAACGAGATCCGCCGCGTCGTGCAGGTGTTGAGCCGGCGCACCAAGAACAACCCGGTGCTGATCGGTGAGCCCGGCGTCGGCAAGACCGCGATCGTGGAGGGCCTGGCCCAGCGAATCGTCGCCGGCGACGTCCCGGAAAGCCTGCGGGACAAGACAATTGTCGCGCTTGACCTCGGCTCGATGGTCGCGGGCAGCAAGTACCGCGGCGAGTTCGAGGAACGCCTCAAGGCCGTGCTCGACGACATCAAGAACTCGGCCGGGCAGATCATCACGTTCATCGACGAGCTGCACACGATCGTGGGCGCCGGCGCCACCGGCGAGGGTGCGATGGACGCCGGCAACATGATCAAGCCGATGCTGGCGCGTGGCGAGCTGCGGCTGGTCGGCGCCACCACGCTCGACGAATACCGCAAGCACATCGAGAAGGACGCCGCGCTGGAGCGCCGCTTCCAGCAGGTGTTCGTCGGCGAACCGTCGGTCGAGGACACCGTCGGCATCCTGCGCGGGCTGAAGGACCGCTACGAGGTACACCACGGCGTGCGGATCACCGACTCCGCGCTCGTGGCCGCCGCCACGCTGTCCGACCGCTACATCACGTCACGGTTCCTGCCGGACAAGGCGATCGACCTGGTCGACGAGGCCGCGTCACGCCTGCGCATGGAGATCGACTCGCGACCCGTCGAGATCGACGAGGTGGAGCGCCTGGTGCGCCGCCTCGAGATCGAGGAGATGGCGCTGGAGAAGGAGGAGGACGAGGCCTCCAAGGACCGGCTGGAGAAGCTGCGCGCCGAACTGGCCGACCAGAAAGAGAAGCTGGCTGAGCTGACGACACGCTGGCAGAACGAGAAGGGCGCCATCGAAATCGTCCGCGAGCTCAAGGAGCAGCTGGAGACCCTTCGGCAGGAGTCCGACCGCGCGGAGCGTGACGGCGACCTGGCCAAGGCCGCCGAGCTGCGCTACGGACGCATCCCCGAGGCCGAGAAGAAGCTCGAGGCAGCGTTGCCGCAGGCGGAGGCTCACGAGGCCGTGATGCTGAAGGAGGAGGTCGGCCCCGACGACATCGCCGACGTGGTGTCGGCGTGGACCGGCATCCCCGCAGGCCGGATGCTCGAGGGTGAAACCGCCAAACTGCTGCGGATGGAAGACGAGCTGGGCCGCCGCGTCGTAGGGCAGCGCAAGGCCGTGCAGGCAGTCTCGGACGCCGTGCGCCGCAGCCGGGCCGGTGTCGCCGATCCGAACCGCCCGACCGGATCGTTCATGTTCCTGGGCCCGACCGGCGTCGGCAAGACCGAGCTGGCCAAGGCGCTGGCCGAGTTCCTGTTCGACGACGAGCGCGCGATGGTGCGCATCGACATGAGCGAGTACGGCGAGAAGCACTCGGTCGCCCGCCTCGTCGGCGCGCCTCCCGGCTACATCGGGTACGACCAGGGCGGGCAGCTGACCGAGGCGGTGCGGCGACGCCCATACACGGTGGTGCTGTTCGACGAGGTCGAAAAGGCGCACCCGGACGTGTTCGACGTGCTGCTGCAGGTTCTCGACGAGGGCCGGCTCACCGACGGGCAGGGCCGCACCGTCGACTTCCGCAACACGATCCTGATCCTGACGTCCAACCTCGGGTCGGGCGGCAGCGAGGAGCAGGTGATGGCCGCCGTGCGCGCGACATTCAAGCCCGAGTTCATCAACCGGCTCGACGACGTGCTGATCTTCGAGGGGCTGAACCCCGAGGAGCTAGTGCAGATCGTCGACATCCAGCTGGCCCAACTGCAGAAGCGGCTGGCTCAGCGGCGATTGCAGCTCGAGGTGTCGCTGCCGGCGAAGAAGTGGCTGGCCCAGCGCGGGTTCGACCCGGTGTACGGCGCCCGTCCGCTGCGGCGGCTGGTGCAGCAGGCGATCGGCGACCAGCTTGCCAAGATGCTGTTGTCGGGAGAGATCCACGACGGCGACACGGTCCCGGTGAACGTCAGCCCGGACGGCGATTCGCTGGTACTGGGTTAGTGATTTCGGCGCGCGCACGGTTAGCACGCCGAAATCGTGTCGTCAGAACGGGTTTTCGCCCAGTTCGTAGTCGCGGGTCTGGCCGCCGCGAGCCATGAACGCGGCCATGCGCTCGGCGGCGGCCGGGCCGGCCATCGTCTCGCGGAACAGTTGGTCCTCGATGGTCAAACCGCGCGTCGGGTCACCGACCGCGGCATCGACGGCGCGTTTGGCCCGTGCGATCACCTCGCGCGGATATGACGCGATCCGGGCGGCCAGCGCGTCGACGAACGGGCGGAGTTGTTCGGGCGGCAGCGCCCGGTTCACGTAGCCCCATGCCTCCGCGGTGGCTGCGTCGATGTCCATGCCACCCAGCACCACCTCCAACGCGCGGGCCCGGCCCACCAGGCGAGGCAGCCGTTGCGTGGCGCCACCGCCCGGGATGATGCCGACGGCCACCTCCGGCTGGGCGAACCGCGCCTTGCCCAGCGCGGCGAACCGCATGTCGAACGACAACGCGAACTCGCTGCCCCCGCCCCGGGCGATTCCCTCGATCACCGCGATCGTCGCCTTCGGCATGGTCCGGAACATCTCGACGATCGAATGAAACAGCGACAGCTCGTCGTGGAGGGTCGTGTCGTCGGTCGGCAGCGCCTGCAGCAGGGTGATGTCCGCGTGCGCGACGAAGAACTCGTCGTCAGCCGAGTCGACGATCACCACGGTCACGTCGTCGTCGGCCGCCACCTCCTGCGTGAAGCGGCCCATCTCGCCGATGAGGTTCAGGTCGGCCAGGTTCAACGGCGGATTGTCGATGGTCGCCCGGCAGATGTGGTCGCCGACCACGATGCGCAGGTGCTCGTAGTCCTGGTATGCCATGAGCCGACGTTACGGCTCGCCCGACGAGATGCGCGCGGGTTCGGGAAACCGCGGCCGCAGCAGATAGGCTAGGGGCCTAATGGTTCCGCTTTGGTTCACGCTGTCCGCGCTCTGCTTCGTGACCGCAGGCGTGCTGCTGTACGTCGACCTCGACAAACGGCACAACCACGGCAGGCGGCGCCGCTCATGGGCCCGCTCGCATGGCTTCGACTACACGCCCGAGGACGCCGAGATCATCAAGCGCTGGAAGCGCGGCGTGATGTCGACGGTCGGTGACGCGGCCGCCCGCAACGTGGTGCTCGGCCAGATTCGTGGCGAGGCGGTTTACATCTTCGACCTCGAGGACGTCGCGACCGTCGTCGCGCTGCATCGCAAGATCGGCACCAACGTCGTGATGGACCTGCGGCTCAAGGGACTCAAGGAGCCGCGGGAGAACGACGTGTGGCTGCTCGGCGCCATCGGCCCGCGGATGGTTTACTCCACCAACCTCGACGCGGCGCGCCGGGCCTGCGACCGCCGGATGGTGACGTTCGCGCACACCGCGCCCGACTGCGCGGAAATCATGTGGAACGAGGCGAACTGGACGCTGGTGAGCATGCCGATCACCAGCACCCGTGCCGAGTGGGACGAGGGTCTGCGCACGGTCCGCCAGTTCAACGACCTTCTTCGGGTGCTGCCCCCGGTGCCCGGCAAGGCGATCGGGCAGGCGGCCACCCGGCGCAACGGCGCCCCCGGCCGGCCGTTCGCCCCGCCGGCCGAGCTGCCGCAGGGCCGCGGCGTTCCCGGCCGCGCGGAGCCGCCGCGTCAGCAGGCCAGGCCCGAACCCGTCCGCCATCCGCAGCAGACGCGCGCCGGACGGCCAGGTCCGGCCAGCTATCAGCCGTAACCTCGGATGCCGCGTCCCGTCGCCCTGATCACCGGTCCCACCTCGGGCATCGGTGAAGGTTTCGCCGAGCGGTTCGCCGCCGACGGACTCGACCTGGTGCTCGTCGCCCGCGACACCCAACGCCTGCACCAGCTGGCCGACAGACTGCGTGAAAACCATGGCACCAACAGCGAAGTCATCGTCGCCGACCTCGCCCAGGCCGATGCCCGCGCACGGGTCGTCGAACGCGTGGGCA
>JBLNEK010000297.1:0-3645 GCA_050262635.1 Candidatus Sericytochromatia bacterium
CGCGGCAACTACCCACGCGGGCGCGGGTATCGGCGAGCGCCACCACAGGGCTGGCGAGCCTGGGCGGGGCACGGCTGCCGCGGCACACCACCGAGGGCGTGGACCCGCTGAACTGGCCGCCGGCCGTCGTCTCGTGGGTCGCGGGCGGCCTGTTCAGCGGTTTCCCGCCCTCGGTGGTGTGCAGCGGCTGCTGGGCCCAGCCCTGGCTCGCCAGCCCTGTGGTGGCGATCGCCGATACCCGCGCCCGCGTGGGTAGTTGCCGCGCCAGGAACGCCAGGACAGGCAACGCCAGGTAGAAGCTGACCTCGACGGACAGGCTCCACATCTGCGTCAGTCCGGCAGTCAGCGTCAGCGGCATATAGATCTGTGTGAGCGTCAGGTTCGCGAACCAGACGGTCGCGTCCGTCGTCTCGGCGTCCGGAAGGAGCGTCAGGATCACCACCACGGCCACCAGGTAGCCCGGCATGATCCGGACGATCCGCGAGCGCAGGTAGTGCCCGGTAGGCGGAGTGGGCCGCAGCCCCCGCACCGCCGCGGCGTGCCCGCGCCACAGCAGGAAGCCCGACAGCGCGAAGAACACCGCCACAGCCAGGTCGAAGCGGCCGAACAACCGGCCGAGCACCCCGCTGGAATGACCGGTCTGAAACGCCACGTGGGTGACGACGACGCCGATGGCGGCACACGCGCGCATGCCCTCGACCGCGGGCAGGAAATTGCGGACGCCACCGACAGCGGATGTCACGCCGATCAGTCTGCACGGCCGGCGGAAAATCGCCGGTCACCGGGTGGCGGCGCAGTGAGGCTCGACCTTAGTTTGTGCTGTTAGGGTCAGACGGGTTTGCCTCCACTGACGGGGTCGGGGCCAGTGGCGGCGCAATGCTCGTGGGATGGGAGGCGGGTTTGAACCGCGTACTTGCGCTTCGTACGGCGGCTTACGCGATCTTGTTCCTCGGCGCGGCTCTGATCATGGCGGCGTTCGTACTGTCGACCTACACGGTCGGCCGGATCACCAAGATTCCGCTGGACATCGACACGACGCTGGCGAGCAACGGCACCGCCGCGACCGCGCTCGATCCCGCATCGCTGTCGACGGACCGGTTCGCCACCAACACCGACGTGCCGGTGGTTCAGCAGCAGCAGTACAGCACCGAGACGGGTGCGGACACTCCGTCGAACGCCGACATGGTCACACTGCAGGTGGGAACCACGCTGCGGCGTACCGACAAGCAACAGGACAGCGGACTGCTGCTCGCCATCGTCGACACGGTGACGCTGAACCGGCGGACCGCGATGGCGGTGTCCACTGACACCAACCCGGCTGGCTTCGTGCAGAAGCCCCGGACGATGGACGACACCAAACCGCCGCTGCGAATCCCGCTCAAGCACGAGGGCCTGAACTACCGGTTCCCGTTCGACGTCGAGAAGAAGACGTACCCGTACTTCGACCCGGTGGCGCAGAGGACGTTCGACGCGAACTACGACGGCGAGGAAGACGTCCTGGGCCTCACCACCTTCCACTTCAAGCAGAACGTCGGCTTGGACAACGACGGCAAGCTCGTCGAGCCCGTCGAATACCCGTCGCTGTACGACCGCGACGAGGACGCCACCGTCACCGCCCGCGCGGCGCTGTGGGGGCTGGAAGGCCCGCCCGACGAGCAGGTGACGATGAAGCGGTATTACGCCGCGCAGCGGGAGTTCTGGGTCGACCCGGTGACGGGCACGATCGTGAAGACCAAGGAGCGGGCCCTCCACTACTACGTGCGCTGCGGGGATCCCGAGTGCAAGGCCCGCGACCCGCTCAAACCGGACGTCAAGCTGGTCGACTACACGGTGACGTCCACCGAGGCGACGGTGGAGCAGCAGCTCAACGCCGCACGCGACGAGCGGGACCGGATCGCCGTCTGGACCCGGATTCTGCCGATCAGCTTCACCGCGCTGGGCATCGTCGCGCTCGTCGGCGGCGCGCTGATCGGGTGGTTCACCGTGCGCACCGACGGGGGGCTGATCGACCCGGGCCTCGACACCGCGGAGCACGGTTTCTTCGGCGCGGACGGAGAACCCGGTGAGCGGGTACCCGGGGCCGAGGCCGAGACGGAGAAGCTGCCGGCCCAACGCCGCCCGCCGCCCGCGCCGCCCGCCCCCCCCGCGCCGCCTCCGGGGCCCGCGGGGCAGTCTTAGCCGGCGTGTCCTCGGTCCGGCGCTTCGCGGCGCCCGGATACGCCCTGCTGCTGGCGCTCGCGGTGACCGCACCGCTCCTGGCACCGGGATATCTGCTGCTGCGCGACGCGGTGTCGACGCCGAGGTCGTATTTGTCCGACGACGCGCTGGGGTTGTCCGAGTCTGCGCCGCGGGCGCTGCCGCAGGACTTCTTCGTGGCGGTCGCCTCGCACGTGGTCGACGGCGGCGTGGTGGTCAAGGCGCTGCTGATCCTCGGACTGTGGGTGGCCGGCTGGGGCGCGGCGCGGCTGGCAGCGCTCGTGCTTCCCGACGCGGGCTTGGGCGGTTCGTGCGTCGCGGCGACCGTCGCAGTCTGGAATCCCTATGTGGCAGAACGACTTCTGCAGGGACACTGGAGCCTGCTCGTCGGCTACGGGTGTCTGCCGTGGGTGGCTGCGGCGATGCTGCGGTTTCGCGGTGGCGGTTCGCTGTGGCCGCTGCTGATGTGGGTCGGGCTGGCCGGGCTGACGCCGACGGGGCTGATGCTGGCGGCGACGGTCGCGCTGGTGTGCGCTGAGGTTCCCGGCAGCGGCCGGCCACGCTGGCTGTGCGCGGCACTCGCTCTCGGTGTGGCGGTGCTGGCTGCGTTGCCGTGGCTGACGGCCAGTGCGTTGTCGACGACGTTCTCCTCAGCGCAGGCCGGGATCGCGGCGTTCGCGGCTCGCGCCGAGCCGGGCCTGGGCACCTTGGGCAGCCTCGCAGGGTTGGCGGGGATTTGGAACGCCGACGCAGTGCCGGCGTCGCGAGGCTCGGTGTTCGCCGTCGTCGGCTCGGCCTTGCTGTTGGTGATCGTCGTGATTGGGTTGCCCGTGATGCGGCGTGCCCCGGCGGCCGTCGCTCTACTGCTTCTGGGCGCTGTGGCGGTGGCGGTGCCCGCCGCGATGGCGACCGGCCCGGGGCTCGCTGCCGCGGACGCAGTGGTGCGGGCCCTGCCCGGCCTCGGGGTGGTGCGCGACGCGCAGAAGTGGGTCGCGCTGGCGATGCCCGGTTATTCGCTCGCCGGCGCGGGGGCGGTTGTGACGCTGCGGCGGTGGGTACCGGGGGCGGCGGCGGCTGCTGTCTGCTGCGCCGCGTTGATCGCGGTACTGCCCGACCTGGCGTGGGGCGTCGGTGGGTCCGTGCACTCCGTCCGCTATCCGGCCGGCTGGGCGGAGGCGGCGCAACGGATCAACGCCGACCCGCGCCCGGTGGCGGTGCTGCCCGCGGACACGATGCGGCAGTTCGCCTGGTCGGGACCGGCGCCGGTGCTCGATCCGCTGCCGCGCTGGGTGCGGGCACACGTGTGGTCGAGCGGCGACCTGACGATCGCAGGCCGCACTGTTGCGGGCGACGGCGAGAAGGCACGACAGATTCAGCATCTGCTTCTCAGGGGCGCCGCCCCGGCGGAGCTGGCCGGGGCCGGTGTCGCCTGGGTGGTTGTGGAGTCTG
>JBLNEK010000298.1:0-3887 GCA_050262635.1 Candidatus Sericytochromatia bacterium
GTTCGACCCGAAGAATCCGAAATCGCTGTCGCTGCGGACGCATTCGCAGACTTCGGGGTGGTCGCTGACGGCGCAGGACCCGTTCAACAACGTCGCGCGCACCTGCATCGAGGCGATGGCCGCCACTCAGGGCCACACGCAGTCGCTGCACACCAACGCGCTCGACGAGGCCCTTGCGTTGCCGACCGACTTCTCGGCGCGCATTGCCCGCAACACCCAGCTGCTCTTGCAGCAGGAGTCAGGCACCACACGGCCCATCGACCCCTGGGGCGGTTCGTATTTCGTCGAATGGCTCACGCACAAACTGGCCCAGCAGGCTCGTGCCCATATCCGCGAGGTCGAAGAGCACGGCGGCATGGCGCAGGCGATCGACGACGGCATCCCGAAGCTGCGCATCGAGGAGGCCGCCGCCCGCACGCAGGCCCGGATCGACTCCGGTCAGCAGCCTGTGGTCGGGGTGAACAAGTACCAAGTGGACGAGGACTCGACGATCGAGGTGCTCAAGGTCGAGAACAGCAGGGTGCGAGCCGAGCAGTTGGCCAAGCTGCAGCAGTTGCGGACAGAACGGGACCAATCCGCGGTCTCGGCGGCTCTCGACGACTTGAGCCGAGCGGCGGCGGGTGACGGCAATCTGCTCGAGTTGTCGATCAACGCCGCCCGCGCCAAAGCGACGGTGGGGGAGATCTCGGACGCGTTGGAGAAGGTCTTTGGGCGCCACCAGGCCGAGATCCGTACCATTTCCGGGGTCTATCGCGACGAGGTCGGAAAGGGGACCAACATCTCGTCCGCCACCGAGCTCGTCGAAAAGTTCGCCGAGGCCGACGGCCGCCGGCCGCGCATCCTCGTCGCCAAGATGGGCCAGGACGGTCACGACCGCGGCCAGAAGGTGATTGCGACTGCGTTCGCGGACATCGGGTTCGACGTCGACGTCGGCTCGCTGTTCTCCACACCCGAAGAGGTGGCGCGGCAGGCCGCGGACAACGATGTCCACGTGATCGGGGTGTCGTCGTTAGCCGCGGGGCATTTGACGCTGGTGCCGGCACTGCGGGACGCGCTGGCCGAGGTCGGCCGGCCCGACATCATGATCGTGGTGGGCGGGGTTATCCCGCCCGACGACTTCGACGCGTTGTACGAGGCGGGTGCGACCGCGATCTTCCCGCCGGGCACCGTCATCGCCGATGCCGCAATTGGCCTGCTGCACAAGCTCGCCGAGCGGTTGGGGTACAAGCTCTCCTGATGGCGCGGTCCGTCAAGGCGCTTGCGAAGGCCGTGCGCAGCGGCGACCGCACCGAATTGTCGCGTGCCATCACGCTTCTCGAGTCGACGCGGCCGGACCAGCGCGCGCGGGCTCAGCAGTTGCTGTTGGAACTCTTGCCCTTTGCCGGTGAGAGCTTGCACGTGGGCATCACCGGGGTGCCGGGGTCCGGCAAGTCTACGACCATCGAAGCGCTCGGCACGCTGCTGATCGAACAGGGCCATCGGGTCGCTGTGCTCGCGGTCGACCCGTCATCCACGCGTAGCGGCGGTTCGATCCTGGGTGACAAAACCCGGATGGCGCGCCTGGCCGTGCATCCCGAGGCCTACGTGCGGCCGTCGCCGACGTCGGGGACGCTCGGTGGGGTGGCGAAGGCGACGCGGGAGTCGATCGTGGTGCTCGAGGCCGCCGGGTTTGACGTGATCCTGGTCGAGACGGTCGGCGTCGGACAGTCCGAGGTTGCGGTGGCGAACATGGTGGACTCCTTTGTCTACCTGACGCTGGCACGCACCGGAGATCAGTTGCAGGGCATCAAGAAAGGCGTCCTCGAGCTAGCGGACATCGTGGTGGTGAACAAGGCCGACGGCGAGCACGCCGCAGAGGCGAGATCCGCGGCACGCGAGCTGGCGATGGCGATCCGGCTGATCTACCCGCGCGACACTCTCTGGCGCCCGCCGGTTTTGACGATGAGCGCTCTCGAAGGCACTGGACTGCAGGAGTTATGGGACACGGTGCTGCGGCACCGCACCGTCCTGACCGAGGCAGGGGAGTTCGAGGCCAAACGCCGCAAGCAGCAGGTGGATTGGATGTGGTCGATGGTCCGCGACACCCTGCTGGACAGAGTGTTGTCGAACCCGTCGATGCGCGACATCCGCGCGGAGGTGGAGCAGCAGGTGCGAGACGGCGAACTGACGGCGGCGCTAGGGGCGCAACGGATTCTCGACTCCGCGGCGGGAAGTTAACAGAACGATAACAACCGGTTTGTTTGGGTACCTAAACGGTCATCATTGAAGTGTGACGCGCGCCACTCTTCATCTGATCGACAGCGGCCTGCCCAAGGGCGTGCAGGGCGCTGCGGATCCGAATTTCGCCTGCGCCGTCCGGTTGTTCTCGAACCTTTTCCCGGGGACGCGATTCGGCGGGGGTGCGCTTGCGGTGTACCTCGATGGGCGGCCGGTGGTGGACGTGTGGACCGGGTACTCCGACCGGCGGGGCCACGTGAGATGGTCGGCTGACACAGGCGCGATGGTCTTCTCGGCGACCAAGGGTGTCGCCGCGACGGTGATCCACCGTCTGGTGGACCGGGGGCTGCTCGACTACGACGTGCCGGTGGCCGCGTACTGGCCGGACTTCGGCGCCAACGGCAAGCATGCAATCACGGTGCGAGATCTGTTGCGACACCGGGCCGGTCTGTCGCATCTCAACGGAGCCACGAAGCACGAGCTGCTCGACCATCTGGTGATGGAGGCCAAGATGGCGGCGGCCAAGGCGAACCGGCTATTGGGCCATCCGGCGTACCACGCGATCACATACGGGTGGCTGGTGTCCGGATTGGCCCGTGCGGTAACGGGTCTGGGGATGCGTGAGCTCATCCGAACGGAGGTGGCGCGTCCGCTGAACACGGACGGGTTGCACCTGGGCCGGCCGCCGGCTGGTTCGCCGACGCATGCGGCGCAGATTCTGGCCCCCCAGAGCACGCGGAAGAACCCCCTGTTCCACTTCCTGGCGCCGAAGTATGCGGCGCTGTGGTTCTCAGGCGGGTTCGGCGCGATGTACTTCCGTGGGGCGAGAGCGTTTGTCCAGGGCGACATTCCGTTCCTGGACGGCGAGATCCCGTCGGTCAACGGGGTGGCGACGGCCAGGGGACTGGCGAAGATGTATGGCGCGATCGCCAACTGCGGGCGGATCGACGGGACGCGGTACTTGTCGGCGGATACGGTACGCGGCTTGACTGGGAAGCCAAGTTTGCGTCCCGACTTCAACATCATGGTGCCGCTGGCATGGCATCACGGTTACCATTCGGTCCCGTTGCCGGGAGTGCTCCCGGGATTCGGGCATGCAGGCCTGGGCGGGTCGATCGGCTGGGCCGACCCGAGCACCGGGATGTCGATGGGTTTCGTGCACAATCGGCTGCTGACGCCGATGATCTTCGACCAGGCGACGTTCGTGGCGCTGGGCAGTGTGTTGCGCCGTGGGGCCGGGGGCGCTCGCAAGCGCGGGGCACAGGCGGTGCCGCATTTCGGTGCGCCGTATCCCGAGCGGTCGGACGCTGTCGCTGGCTGAGCACGCTAAGCGTCCTCCATTCCGAAGCCCACCTTCATCGTCACCTGCATGTTTGCGGTACCGCCATCGGCTAGAAGACTGCTGATTTAGTTACCGGAGTGAATCGGCCTGACTTTGATGGAGGCTCGGGCTATTGGATTTCGACCAGGGGTTGGTCGGTCCGTTTCGTAGCGTAGAAGATGGTTTCGAACTCGGTGGGCGGTAGGTCGTTGAGATAGCCGTGCAGACGCGCTGTGTTGTGCCAGTGCACCCAGCTCAGGGTGGCCAGTTCGACATCCTCGACGGTCTTCCAGGGGCTGGTGCGGGCCGGTCCGTAGATCAGCTCGGACTTGTAGTAGCCGTTCACCGT